>NC_003030.1:342500-669625 GCF_000008765.1 Clostridium acetobutylicum ATCC 824 | reverse complement strand
TTTGATCCAAATATACTATCTATAGCGACAGGAATTGAAGAACATGACAACTATGCAGTTAATTACATAAAAGCTGTTAAATGGATAAAAGAGAATCTACCATACGCTAAAGTCAGCGGTGGAGTTAGCAACCTCTCCTTTTCTTTTAGGGGTAATGACGCAATAAGAAGAGCTATGCATTCTGTTTTCCTTTACCATGCAATAAACGCTGGAATGGATATGGGTATTGTTAATCCAGCAATGATTGATTTATATGACGATATAGATAAGGATCTTCTCGAAAAGGTTGAGAATGTTGTACTAAATAAATCATCTAACGCTTCTGAATCATTACTAGAATTTGCTCAAACGTATAAAAAGACGACTGAAACCTTAGAAAAGCACGAGGATGAATGGCGACAAAAAAGCCCAAGTGAAAGGTTGAGTTATGCTTTAGTTAAAGGAAATGTTGAATTTATTGAAGAAGATATAGAAGAAGCAAGAAAAGAGTATACAAATGCACTTGAAATTATAGAGGTTCCTTTAATGAATGGAATGAAAAAAGTGGGTAAACTTTTTGGAGAGGGAAAAATGTTTCTTCCTCAAGTAGTAAAAAGTGCTAGAGTTATGAAAAAGGCTGTTGAATGTCTTCTTCCCTATATAAACGAAGAAAAGTCTAAAAATCACAATAAAAGTGCTGGTAAGGTTGTATTTGCAACTGTTAAAGGCGATGTTCATGACATAGGCAAAAATATCGTATCTGTAGTTCTTTCCTGCAACAATTTTGAAGTTATAGATTTAGGAGTAATGGTTCCCCCTGAAACCATACTTGAAACGGCAAAACGTGAAAATGCAGATATCATTGCTTTAAGTGGTTTAATTACACCTTCTCTTAATGAAATGGCTTATGTAGCTGAAGAAATGAAAAGGCTTAATTTTGATATACCACTTATGGTGGGTGGTGCTGCTACCTCAAAAACTCACACAGCTTTAAAACTAGCTACGAAATATAAATATGTAGTACACAGTACTGATGCTTCAGATGCTGTTACCGTAGCCAAAAATCTAATGAGTGAAAACAAATTTACTTTCTTAGAAAAATTAAATGAAGAGTATTCTAAAATAAGAGAGACCTTCTCTACTAATAAGATTGAACTTATCTCCATTCAAAACGCAAGAAAAAACAGATTTACTATTGACTGGAATAAAACTAAAATAACTGAACCTAAATTTGTCGGTATAAAAAAATTACAAGCTGTACCTATAAATGAATTAAGAAAGTATATAGATTGGACTTTCTTCTTTACGTCTTGGGATATGGGAATGAATTACCCCAAAATAATGAAAGATCCTAAATACGGAGCTGAAGCTCAAAAACTCTTTAAGGATGCCAATGAAATGCTTGATTTATTGCAAAAAGAAAATTTAATCACTTGTAATGGAGTTTTTGGAATATTCCCAGCTAATTCTGTTAATGATGATATAGAAATCTACACTGATAAAGGAACTGTAACCATAAATACTCTTCGTCAGCAGCAGATACTTAAAGACAGCGATTATAAAGCTCTATCTGATTATATCGCTCCAAAGGGTATTGGCATCAAAGATTATATAGGTGGTTTTATTGTAACTGCTGGAATAGGTGCAAAGGAATATTCCGATAAATTAAAGAAAAAATGCGACGATTATGGAGCTACTATGCTTAAACTTATATGCGATAGACTTGCAGAGGCCTTTTCAGAACTTCTTCACCTAAGGGTAAGAAAAGAATACTGGGGATACTCTCAAGATGAAAACTTATCCTTAGAAAAACTTCTTAAAGGAAGTTACAGAGGGATAAAACCAGCTATTGGATATCCTTCTATTCCCGATCACTCTGAAAAAGCAAAGTTATTTGATTTACTTTTAGGTAAAACTTCAATAGGAGTGGAATTGACGGAAAGTTATATGATGAATCCAACTTCAAGTGTATGCGGTTTGTATTTTGCAAATGAACGAGCAAAATACTTTAATATAAATAAAATAGGAAAAGATCAACTTGAGGACTATGCTGTTCGAAGTAATAAAGACATTAATGAAATAAAAAAATTATTAGATACTCTGTTATAAAAATAGTGGAAGCCATTTTAGCTTCCACTATTTTTATTATGCACTAATAAATTACTCTTATTTTCTATAATTCATCCCCTAGTCAATTTTAAAAACACATAAGCATCAATAATAGTAAATATATATTTTTAATATTGCCCTTGATTTATTGCGTGCTATTCTCCTATTTACAAATATTAATTAAATTCACTTATCGATGCAAACATTGACATATACTCTTTTTCATTTTAAAATTACAAATACAATGAATTAATATAACAAGCAAAATAGTAAACAAAAAATTTTCCAAATGCATTAACCTTATTTATGGTTAATGTTAGAAATAATTTATAAAGGAGGCTAGAAAAGAACTTATTCCATAAAATAATTTAAGGGAGGGAACGATATATTTTTATATCGAATAGCAATGAAAAATAAGTTTAAAAAAATCATATCCATTACCTTAGGATTATCCTTAACTTTTGTAACTCAATTAAACCTAATTCCTTTTGGCAATGAGGTTACTGCTTTCGCAGCCGCCTTAAATACATCAAGGGTTTCAGTACATGATCCTTCAATAGCACAAGCTGGCGGAAAGTATTATCTTTTTGGATCACACAGAGCAGACGCAGTTTCCTCTGATTTAGCCTCCTGGAATTACTTCCAAACAAATATAAACAATGATTATGCAAATATTTTCTCAGTAGGTGGCAAATGGGCTGCTCATGGCAGTAATTCATACGATATCACCGGAAATCTATGGGCACCTGATGTTATATATAATCCACAAATGAAGAAGTGGTGTATATATATGAGTGTTAATGGTGACAAATTTTATTCTTCTATAGCTCTAGCAACATCTAATAATATAACTGGGCCATACAAATACGCTGGAACAATAGTTTACTCAGGCTTTACTAATTCTTCTTTAGCTAGCCAAACAGATTATTCAAAGGTTACAGGAACAAACAATGTTGCCAGTAGATACTTATCAAAAGGAGCTTGGAATTCATCTTATGGACCTAACGCAATTGATCCTTGTGTAAAGTATGATAAATCAGGCAATCTATGGCTTTCCTACGGTTCATGGTTTGGTGGTATTTTTATGTTAAAATTAGATAAGTCAACAGGTTTAAGAGATTACTCATACACTTATTCCACCAAAACCAACGCCTCTGATCAATACCTTGGTATAAAAATATCAGGAGGCTATGGAACCTGTGGTGAAGGTTCATATATTGTGTATGATAAAGCAACAGACTACTATTACTTATACGAATCCTACTGCGGACTTGATGCTACAGATAATTTTAGCGGATACCATATTCGTTTATTTAGATCCAAAAACATAACTGGTCCTTACACAGATGCAAAAGGAAATCCTGCAATATGTACAAGTGCTAATGATAATAAATCAAATAAAGGCATAAAGCTATTTGGAAACTACTATTTTTCTTCTCTTTCAAGTGTGAATGGTTCAGAATTAAGCTCTAAAGGATACATGTCAGGAGGACATAATTCAGCAATTATAGATACCTCTGGACAAAGATACCTTATTTATCATACAAGATTTAATAACGGAACTGAAGCACATCAAATTAGAGTGCATCAACAATTTTTAAATGAAGATGGCTGGCCAGTAACAGCAGTATACGAATATTTAGGAAGTCAAATTTCTAAGTCTGGCTATTCAAGCAATGACATTATTGGAACTTATGAATTTATTAATCACGGATTAAATGCAACTACAGCAAAAACCGGAATGTTAAAAACATCTAAAGTTTCATTAAACGCTAATGGCAGTATTTCTGGAGATTACACCGGAACTTGGGTAGAAAAGTCAGGCAGTTACTATTGCAACATGGTAATTGGCGGTATTACCTACAAGGGTATATTCTTCAAACAATATGACGAATCAGCTTCTCACAAAAATACTATGACCTTTTCGTTAATAGGTTCAAATAACGAATCTATTTGGGGTTCAAAAATTTCTGGCTCGACAATAAATCCTTCACCTAAGCTAGATGGCACTTACTACATAAAAAGCTCTTTAAGCGGAATGTACTTGGATGTTGCCAATGGTCAAAACACTGATGGAACTAATATAAGACAATGGACTCCTTTAAACAATAATGCGCAAAAATTCAAAATAGTATCTGACAGTGATGGATGTTATCACATATTAACAGGTGCTTCTAATTACAAAAGCTGTATTGATGTTACAAATAATTCATCCTCTAATGGATCTAATATCGAGGAATGGAGCTATTGGAATGGTGATATGCAAAAATTTAAAATTCAAAAAGTCTCCGAAAATAAATATGCTATTTTGACTAAGTCCTCAAACTTCAAATCTTGCCTAGACGTCTATAACATGAGTAAAGATTCTGGTGCCAATGTTTGTCAGTGGAATTATTGGGGTGGTAACGGACAACTCTGGGAACTAATTCCTAATTAAAATATTTTATATATAATAGCGGTAGCAATATTACACACCTTTTACTCTTAACTTCTCTTCTAACTTATAGGAAATCTTTAAAACAAAAGCATACTACATAAAAATCACATGTAGTATGCTTTTAGTTTTCTAATATTTTTGGGGAAAATTTAGAAAAGTATTGTTTCCAAGTATCCGATATACTTACCCTATAATCTCTCATCTCAATTATAATTTTGCTAACCTTAAAATGTTTGCTATAAGCCTAAAGGCATTTTACAGCAGTATATATAATGTATTAATATACATTATATATAAATTCTATTTACAGAATTCTAGGCACCCTATTCCTAGCTTTCTGTACCGAATTTATTTATATAAAGCCCATAACTCACCCTTTTATAAATATATATAATTTATTTCCCTTAGCCTGATACAACTGTACTCTATCCATTAAAACCTTCTGCACTTAAATTCTCTTTATTTAGGCCCTTAAACCAAAAACCCCATTATTCCATTTGCCCTTATTGCCTCATACACATTGTTGAAAGCATTTACCTATCATAACCTTGGACTTCTCTTATTTATTTTAGTAAAATAATTATTTGAGTAGGTTACATAAAATTTATCTTTATGCCAAATTAAATTTTCCTTTAAACGATTTTCCAAAATACTATTTGATATTGTTACCTTTATTCCACCATACACCTGCTCCAATAAATTCACTTGTAGGACTAAGCTTTAAAAAATCTTTATCTGTGCAAAGTACTTAAGTTGTACCTTTCATTTTATCTGCACTCTAAAATACATTTGATTTTACAGTTGCATCAGCACTTATTTTATCATTGGCAGAAGCTTTGTAAGACAAGCAGCTTGTTAAAATAGCAGTACCGTTATTAAACGCAAAGTTACTCCTTTTACTTGATCCATTGTTATAACCTGTACAATTAGTTAAACTTATTGAACCCGCATTACTATTGAAAGTAAATCCATGCTTTTTATTATTGAAGGAAACTCAATTTTTAACAACATGGCTTACCGCTATTTTATCTCCGCCTAATTTAAATCCGTTACCATCACTATACGCTGTAGATGTGCCATTAGAAGTTGCGCCGTTGTTATATGCCACACAATCCTTTATAGTAACCGGAGCTACAGCACCTTTTACTTCTATACCCCTTATATGCCAATAAGCTCCATTAACCTGAAGTCCTCTATCGTTGCTAACTTTACTTGGCTTACCACAAGTTTCAGATGAAGAAATTACCTTACCATTGTTATATGGCTGTATATTTTTAAATTTATCCACTTGACCGTCATTGCCTCTTTGAATTGTTATCTGATTATTGTAATTGTAAGTTCCCCCCATAACATATATGGCTCCACCTGGAGCAACCTTAGTTAATGCAGCCTCAAAAGTTGTAGGACTATTTAAAGTACCATCATTATTAAAACTTCTATTGGTCGAAACATATACATCTCCCATTACAGAATCTGCTTTTACGAAATTACTATTAAATACAGACATAGATGCGGTAGCTGCAATTATGCACAACGCAATCAATTTTGATGGTCTTTTTTTAGACATTATAACCCCCCCTTCTAATTTCATTAAATACAACAAAACTTTCCCTAACACTTAAAGATTATATTAAACTTTTACTCTATTGTAAAATTATATTCTTACTGGTAAAACGCTTATAATCGCTATAATTAAAGTATTAAATACAAAATACTGTATATATTAAAATAAATCTATTACATGTGAACGTTAACTCACTTTGACATAAATAAAATAGAGTTTTATTAAAACTCCATTTTATTTTCTTGTATTTAATTGTCAATATCAATATTTCCTGCTGAATTTTTCAATTTAATAACATTATTACTTTCCCCGACACTTCCCTTTACTTCTTTTTCTACTCCGCCTCCGCTGCTACTTAAAGGGAAATCGCAATCTACGTCTCCTGCACTTGCATACGCATCTAACTTAAACTTAGAATCCTTAGGAATTATTAATTTTATATTTCCTGCCGAACTTTTAAAATCGATATTATTATTAAATTTACTATAACTTATATCAGTATTTCCTGCTGAATTTTTTCCTTGAATATCACCACTAAACTCTTCTAATTTTATACTTCCTGCTGAAGCATCTATTGTAGATGTTTTGCATACAATACTTTTACCGTTTATATCTCCAGCACTATCTTTTAAAGTTAATTCTGCTGATATATTTAAATTTTCTAATTCCATTTTCCCTGCACTTGATTTAGCATACATTTTATTTAAATTTAAATCCTTTATACTTGTATCTCCTGCTGAAGAATCCACCTCCATATCACTTTTATAAGCTTCTGGAATAGTAATATTTAATTTAACATCCGATTTATTTGTAAAATCAAATATGTGTATGGATGGTCCTTTTCTTTTAAAGTTTATATACAAAGTATCTCCGTCTTTATAGCAATCCAATTTAGGTATATTGCTAGATGTGGAGCTTACGTTTCCTAAAGCCTCAGCAGTTACATTAACCTTATATCCCCTTGAAACATACACATCAGCTGCTGAAGAATCCACATATATTTTTGAAATACCATTCGTATTTATTTCTTTTCTCTCATTCACTTTATAATCCTTATCGGCAATTTTTAATAAACTACCATGTCTAAAAGATAATGCCATTGCTATTCCGTAACTAATTAAACAAATTCCAACAAGGTATAAAACTATTTTCTTTACATTAACCTTCAACTTTATCACTCCTAACCTTTAATCACTTTTATATTCCATTTAATATATTTAACAGTAAGAACTATTGCAATTTTAACTACATAAAACATTGCTATGCACATTAAGAGTCCTAAAGCCAAAGTTCCTATACCTCCAAAGAAAACTGCAACTCGCGACAATATATCAGGTGTTTGTATATAAGGTATAAACCATCCTCCAAATACACTTGCAAAAACAAGCGCTAAACCTGATACTGTTACAGCAAAAGCACCTATACAAACTCCAATCACAGCTGATATTACGCCTATATAAATCCATAAAACAAATATGAAATTAAACATAAGCAATCCAATAAAAGTAACAATAGAGCCTCCAACTGACTTTTGGCTTCCGTACACATTTACTTTATCCATGCCATTTGCTTCTCTATACTGATTTGCTATATCAATAGGGCTCCCAAGTTCCTTTGCTATTTCATCTTCGCTTTTTCCATTTTCTTGCCCAATTCTAAAATGCTCTTCATAATCGTATAATATATCCTTTTTCTCTTCTTGCCCAAATCCTTCAAGATATGATTTAAGCAAATCGAGAAATTCTTTTTTACTCATGCTGCTGTGCCCCCTTCAATATACTATTTACACCTTCAACAAATTCCATCCATTCTTCTACCAGCTTTTGTTTTTCTTCTCTTCCAAGCTCAGTTAACTTGTAATACTTTCTAGGTGGTCCTTCCGTAGACTCCTGCAAGTAAGTTGTAAAAAAGCCCTCCTTGCTAAGCCTTCTTAAAAGAGGATATATAGTTCCTTCCGAAATTTCTATACTTTTAGAAATTTCATCTACAAGTTCATATCCATAACAATCTTTTCTATCTAATATCGAAAGAACACACAATTCCAAAATTCCTTTTTTTAGCTGAGTATTCATGACATTTTACTCCTAACTATAGGAAAACCAATTTTTTAAAAAATGAATCTCCTATTATATTATTATTCTTTTATATATTCTTTCCACAACTATAGTATAACATTTAGTACTGTTTAATACAAGATACTAAGTTAAAATAAATACCCCAAACTTATTTCAGGGGTATTTATTTTAACTTAGTAAATTATTTTACGGTAACATCCGCAGCTTTCTCGGAATTTTTAACGTTTCCTAATTTAACATCTATATTTCCTACAACATCCATGTTAGTTACAATCACTGGAGTTATAAGGTTTTTACCTTTGCTCTTTATAAACTCAGTATCTAAAGTTAAAATCAAATCTCCTTTTTTAACTTTATCTCCTTGTTTTACATGTGCTGTGAAACCTTCACCATTTAATGCTACAGTATCAATTCCAACATGTATTAAAAGTTCAAGTCCGCCTTCTGTTGTTATTGCAAATGCATGCTTAGTTGGGAATAAAACTGATACTTCTCCATCAGCTGGTGAGTGTACTTCATTTCCTGAAGGTATTACTGCAAAACCGTCTCCAAGCATTTTTTCAGCAAATGTACTATCCGGAACACTCTCAATACCAACTACTTCTCCATCAGCTGGACTTAAAAGTTCGTGTGCACCTTTAGAAATTTGCTTATCCTCTTGAACTTCTTCTTCCTTATCTGAATCATCTTCAACATATCCACCATTTTGTATAATTGCTTTTATGTCATCTTTTATTCTTTCAGCTTCAGTTCCAAAAACTACTTGAACACTATCTTCTGCTGTCATTACTCCAGCTGCTCCAAGAGCTTTAAGTGTAGCTTTATCAACCAAAGAAGGATCATTTAAGTTAAGTCTTAATCTTGTTATACATGCATCAAGTACTTTTATATTATCTTTTCCGCCTATAGCTTCAAGCACCTTAGCTGCCTTAGCTTTTCCTTTTACATTTATCTTCTTAACACCTTCTGCATCATCATCTTCTCTACCTGGTGTCTTAATGTTCATTGCTTTAATTGTGAAGTAGAATACAACAAAGTACAATACAAAGAACCCTATACCTACAAGCCATATAAGTAATGGATGACCTGCATATTTGAATCCTAAAACATAATCTATGAAGGATGCTGAGAAAGTATACCCTAATCTTATGTGTAAATAACTTGTAATAAGACCAGATGCGAATGCAGCAAGTACGTGGAACACAAATAATACTGGAGCAACAAATATGAATGAGAATTCAATTGGCTCTGTAATACCTGTTACAAATGCTACAAATGCTGCTGAAATCATCATTCCAGCCATTTCTTTTCTCTTTTCTTTTTTAGCAGCTGCAATCATAGCTAGAGCAGCTCCTGGAAGACCAAACATTAGTATTGGATACTCTGCTGCCATGAAGTTTCCGGCAGTAGGATCCCCATGGAAGTATCTTGCTGTATCTCCTACATAAGTAACTCCATTTGAAACAAAGTGACCAAATTGATATAAGAACAATGGATAATAAATGTGATGAAGTCCTAGTGGAATTAAAAGTCTTTTTCCTCCAGCATACATTGCAGGTCCAATTGGTGATGTAGTTGCAAATGCTGCTAGTGAATTTATTCCAGCTTGTATTGGCAACCAAATATTTACTCCTATAGTTGCAATAATAAGAGCTGAAATTGAAGTTATAATTGGAACGAAACGTTTTCCACCAAAGAAACCCAAAACTTGAGGCATCTTTATATCATGGAACTTATTATATAAAATAGCTGCTGTAAGACCGATTATTATACCGCCAAAAACACCCATACTAATAGTTGTTTTAGTTACAATGTTACTGTATTCTTGAGTTTTTTGAAATGCTGCAAGCGTCATATGATGTGAAGCTGCCGCTGTTTTTGCTAAAGCTGCTGCTGCCGTATCACCTGCTGTTTTTTCAACCGCCTCAAGTATTAGTTCTCCAATTACAGCTGCAAGTGCTGCAACACCTTCTCCGCCTGAAAAACCTATAGCAACTCCAACCGCAAAAATTAAAGGTAAATTATTAAAAATAGCATTTCCTGCTGCTTGAACATAAGGCATATTAAGCAAATCTGGCTGTCCAAGTCTCAATAGAATTCCAGCCGCCGGTAGAACAGATACTGGAAGCATTAAAGATTTACCGATTTTTTGAAGTACGGCAAATATCTTATTACCCATAAAGTATTCCTCCTAATTTTATCTTTAAAATTTATTTTGTATCATTTTTAAGCGCATATACCTACAAAAAAATATAACACGAGCCCATTAAAAGAATTTCCTAAGTAAAATTCTTTTAAAAAGCTCGTGCCTAATTTAATAGTAACACTGCCTAAAGTTCCTTTAATCTCTTAAGATGCATAGCGATATATCCTATTTCATCTTCAGGAACTGATACAGAAAATAAATTTTCTAGTTTTATAGCAACCTTAATTGCTAAATCGTATTCATTATATAATTGTTTTTTTATACTGTCAAGTAAAAGATTTTTTATAGTTTTCTTATTTTTAATTCTATCTAACACAAAATTTATATGAGTTACAGTCCTTTCATAAGCTAGAGAACTCTTATCTATATCCTTATTTAAAGCAGATGAAATGAACTCCATAACCTTACCTATTTTTCTCATATACTCAACAGTGTCGTTCACATCTTTTCTCTCTATTGCTGCATTAATATGCATGGATATGAATCCAATTTCATCTTTAGGCAGCTTTGTAGTGAAGTTTTTATTTATCATATCTAATGCCTTCTCTGCAAGCTTATATTCCTTTGGGTATAATGCAACAATTTCATTCAAAAATGGGTTTTCTATTTTTATGCCCTTTTTTATTCTAGTAAATGCAAAATCAATGTGATCAGGTAATGATGTATGAATTGCTTCATTTAGCTTTATCCCTAATTCATTTTCACATAAGAATATTATCTCTTCACAAATTCCTACTATTTTACTATCTATCTTTTTTAACACTATATCGAATTTACTTTCCCCTAATGATTGCTTTATAAAGACGTTTTCAATTTTGTTCTCAGGAATACGGCTTCCTTTCTTTGCATTGAAACCAATTCCTTTTCCTACTATTATAAATTCATACTTGTCTTTTACAGCAATAACCACATTATTATTCAGAGCTTTCTTTACAACATAACTTACCATAAGCGTGCTACCTCTCTTAATGCTTATAATCTATTTAACACATTATAAAAAACATATCGCTTTTATTATATTATCACTAATATTGATTAAATACAATTTACAATGCTCACTCAAAGTTGTATAATAGCATAAAACATTGCATAATTATTAACCGTTTACATTGCAATATACTCAGATACCCATAATTTTAACGGAGGGATTATAAATGAATAAAAAACTAAGGGTTGGTTTACTTGGTGGTACAGGTCTTGTGGGACAAAGATTTGCTACCTTACTAGATAATCATCCATATTTTGAAGTAACATGCATTGCAGCAAGTCCACGTTCTGCAGGTCAAAAGTATTCTGATGCTGTAAAAGGAAGATGGAAGCTTGACATACCTATGCCAGAATATATAAAAGATTTTATTGTAAAAGATATTTATGATATCGATGAAATTTCAAAGGAAGTTGATTTTGTCTTTTGTGCTGTAAATATGGACAAGAGCGAAATTAAAAAAATAGAAGAGAATTATGCAAAACACGAAATACCAGTGGTATCTAACAATTCTGCACACAGATTTACAGAAGACGTTCCAGTAATAATTCCAGAAATTAATCCTGAACATCTTGATATAATTCCAAAGCAAAAGGAAAGATTGGGAACAAAAAAGGGCTTTATAGTTGCAAAACCAAATTGTTCAATTCAAAGCTACGTTCCTGCAATAAGCGCACTTTTGGAATTTAAACCAACAAAAATATTAGTCTGTACTTATCAAGCTATCTCTGGAAGCGGAAAAACCTTTGAACAATTTCCTGAAATAGTAGATAATACAATCCCTTATATTCCTGGAGAAGAACAAAAAAGCGAAGATGAACCTTTAAAGGTTTGGGGACATATAGAAGGAAATAAAATAGTTTCGAAAAAAGATCCTTTAATAACTTCACAATGTATTAGAGTTGCAGTTTCAGACGGACACCTAGCAGCAACCTTTGTTTCTTTTGAAAATAAGCCTACAAAAGAACAAATAGTCGAAAAATTAAAAAATTATAAGGGTAAACCTCAATTGCTTAATCTCCCAACTGCCCCTGAACAATTTATAACCTACTTTGAGGATGAATTCAGACCACAGCCAAAGCTTGATAGAAATATCGAAAAAGGTATGGGCATAAGCATTGGAAGACTTAGAGAAGATACTCTCTTTGACTATAAATTTGTAGGTCTTTCTCATAACGCTTTAAGAGGTGCAGCCGGAGGAGCTGTTTTAACTGCTGAATTATTATACAAAGAAGGATATTTATATTAAAACAAAGCGAGAGACTATATAAAATCTCTCGCTCTTATTATTTTTCGCTAACATAGCATATCCAATTATTTTCTTCCTTAATTTCCATTTCAACGTTTAAGTATCCTGCATTTTTAAGAAGACTTTTTAATTTTTCAGGAGAATATATTTTCATATTACTATTTTTAGCAAATTCATTATTTCTTTCTCTAAATTTATCATCATCATATATTTCGTTTATTATAATGAATTTACCACCTTTTTTTAAAACTCTATTGACTTCTTTTATATTTTCTTCTACATTTGGCCAAAAATATATAGTCTCAACAGCAGTTACAACATCAAACTTATTATCCTCAAAAGGCAATTTTTCAACACTTGCTTCACTAATATGAACTCTTCCCTCTTTAATTAACTCTTTATTGTACTCACTTGCCCATCTAACACAATCGGAAGAATAGTCTATTCCATAAACCTCTCCTTCTTCTGCTGCCTTACTTAATCTATTTACAGTTCTTCCTCCACCGCATCCGATGTCCAACATTTTATAAGCTTTATCAATTTTAATTTTATCTAGTCCCCAACCTGTAAGCTCGTAATGTCTTTCATTCATATCATCAACTACAACTTTCCCTTGATCTCCAACAGGTTTTTTACACTGATTTAATCTTCTAGCTAGTTCACTCATTTCTAAAACCTCCATCTTTAAACTGCTATATTTATAAAAGCAAGCTTCATAATATCTTTCTTTTAATGATAATCATTATCATATATACCAAGTTTAAATGAATTTTAATATTTTTTCAAGTAGTTATTGATATCAATATCCACATAATCACATATTTCTTTAATTTCAACTATAGTATTCTCATTTATAGGTATTCCATTCTCCATTCTATCCTCATAAGCCTCAAGTTCTTTTTCTCCGTGTGTGTATATCCTTGAAGCACCATATGCCTTTTTTGAATTTCTAATCTTTTGCATATAGGCTGACATTCTTTTCTCTATAGCATTTTTATCATCAAATAAACCATAATCTATAGCAGCAAAAGCATGGCACACACCATTAGTATTATTATTACCACGTATTTCGTCGCTGGTAAGTCCACCTGACAGGATAGACGTAAACATTTCAACAGCAAAAGAGATTCCGTATCCTTTATGTCCACCAAAAATCTCTGTATCTCCTCCAAGCGGCAAAAGTCCACCTGTATTTCCATTTGCTAATTTCAAAACTTTATCTGGATTATCTGTTTTTCTTCCCTCATCATCCATAGCCCATCCATAATTAAGTTTCTGATTATTTTTACTGTAAACCTCAACCTTTCCTCTTGTGATAACGCTTGTTGCCATGTCAAGTAAAAACGGTATTGGTCTTGCAGGCATTGCAATAGAAATAGGGTTAGTCCCAAGCATTTGCTCTCTTCCATATGTAGGCAACACAATGGCTCTAGTATTTGTCATAGCTATTCCCATAAGCCCTTTTCTCTCAGCCATCCTACTGTAATATCCCGCTATACCAAAATGATTGGAATTTTTAACAATAGCCATACCTATCCCTGTCTTTTTTGCCTTATCAATAGCCCTCTCCATAGCTTTCTTTGATATTATTTGTCCCATTCCCCCATCTCCATCAATAACTACAGACACAGGTGATTCTTTTACTATATTCATATGATTTTTAACCTTTATGCTTCCATTTCTTATTCCCTTATAATACAATGTAAGTCTTTGCACTCCATGAGATTCTATCCCAAACAAATCCGCTAGAAGCAGCACTTCCCCTATTGTATAGCTGTCCTCTTTTGTATAGCCAAGCCTTTGAAAAACCTCTAGGCATAAATTCAATAGACCTTCATATTTATATTTACTATAACCCACTCTATCACCCCATAAATTCATACTTCATTGTATATTTTATCACATTTATACATAGAACTTACAAATCTCACTTGAATAATTTAACAAATAAACTTATTGTTTCCTCTCTGCTTTCAGCCCATATTTCACCGTTATGTAACTCAACTATGCTCTTTGCTATTGCAAGACCCAAACCACTTCCCCCTGTGGCTTCAGATCGTGATTTATCCCTCCTATAGAATCTATTAAAGATTTTTTTAAGCTCTTGATTATTTATATGTTCACATTCATTTTCCACAGTCACTATAACATAAGCTTTTTGATCTTCAACCTTTAATTTTATCTTCCCAGGTTTTTTACTATATCTTATAGCATTCATAAGTAAGTTTTCAAACACCCTGACCATCTTATCTCCATCTACTTTTACAAAAATATTCTTTTCAGTTATTTCCTTTTCAATCTCTGTATTATTTTCTTTGCATATTACATATAGCTCCTCTACTAATTGCTCCAAAAGCTCATCTAGGCATATGCTTACTTTATTTAGTTCTATAACTCTATTACTTAATTTTGTATACTCAAATAAATCATTTATAAGATTTTCTAATTTTTCTGATTTATTGTAAGCAATTTCTATAAAATCTTGAAATTCATTAGAATCCCTATATTTTTTATCCTTTAAAAGAAGCAAATATCCTTTTACTGAGGTTAAAGGAGTTCTTAAGTCATGAGATACATTTGTTATAAGATCATTTTTAGTTTTTTCAGCTTCTCTTTCTTTTTCAATTCTTTTTTGAAGCTCACTTGCCATAGAATTAATATTATCCGCTAAATTCTTTAATTCATCTTCTCCCATTAGCATTATCCTATAATCCAAATTTCCCTTTGAAATCTCCACAAGCCCGTTTGATACGCTTTCTATATACTCCATCTTCCTATTAGTTAAGAAGTAGAAAATAAAAACAAAAGTTATAACAGCTATAATTCCAGATAAAAAAGGGCTATATCCTGGTCTTATGTATGTAATCTTTTGTTTTGGAATTCCACTAACTATAATATAAGCATTTTTATTATCAATTTTTATTCCATCAATTTCATTGTACTGTTCAACACTTTCAAGAGATATTGTTTTTTTAATAATACCATTAACTGTATTAATTACGGTTGCTTTGTCATATTCTCTTTTAAATTTTTCAGACTTCACTATTAAATCATGTATATCTATTTTTTTCTCTTTTGCATTGCTTGACTTAAATAAAACCTTTCCTTCTGTATCTGTTAAATAAACCTTTATATCATCCTTTGCTCCACTATCTATCATTTTATTTATCTCATCGCTTGAATTTTTACCATCTAACATACCCTTCAAGTCTTCCATATCAGAAGAAATCCTTTGTATTCCAGAGCTATAATCAACTTCCGCCATCATATGTTTATCGTTATAATATCCTGTATACCAACTTCCAAGTATAAATGCCGCTAAAAGGCATATGCCAAATGTAACCACCAGTTCAAGCCTTATACTTTTTACTACCTTTTTTTTAGAAAAACTGTACAGTTTCAAAAATGGCTTAAATATTTTTTTCAATTTTATAACCAACTCCCCAAACGGTTTTTATATACTCAGGCTTCCTAGGATTTTTCTCAATTTTTTCTCTTATTTTTCTTATATGGACCATCACTGTGTTATGACAATCATAAAATTCTTCATGCCAAACACTCTCATATATCTTCTCTGTGCTAAAGACTACTCCCTTATTTCTCGAGAGCAATACTAATATATCAAATTCTCTTTTAGTTAGACTTACTGTCCTATCCCCAATTTTCACTTCATGTGTGTCTGTATTTATAGTAATTTCACCTACTTCAATGTTTGCACTATTACTTTCATAGGTACTATTCAACTTAGTATATCTTCTAATTTGTGATTTTACTCTAGCTATAAGCTCAAGAGGATTAAAAGGCTTTGATATATAATCGTCTGCTCCCGTTGTTAATCCTAATATCTTATCCATATCCTCCCCCTTTGCTGAAAGCATTATAATTGGTGTATTTTTATCTTCTCTTATTTTCATACAGGTTGTAATTCCATCCATTTTAGGCATCATAATATCTAGTAAAACTAATTGAACTTCTGTGTCCTTTAATATCTCCAATGCCTCCACTCCATTTTCTGCCTTTATAACATTAAAACCCTCATTATTTAAATATATACCTATAAGATCTCTTATCTCCTTTTCATCATCAACAACTAAAACAGTTCTACTTTCCATAAATCTGCCCCTTTTTTATAAAATTTTAATTACTACATATCATTATATAGAATAACTATTTTTTTTACTATGCATCTTCTTTTATAATAATTAAACTTAAGAAAATTTTAAGATTTCTATAAACCTAATCTTAAGCTCAATACTATATAATGATATTATTAAATCAAGGTAAAACTTTTAAGGAGGATTAATAAATTGAATCATTCAAAATCAACTGCAACTTTTTTCTCATTGGTTCCTGGAGCCGGACATATGTATCTAGGTCTTATGCGTCAAGGTATAGAACTTATGTTTTTATTCTTTTTCACTATTTCAGTCTCAACTACCTTCCATCTTGGAGTTTTTTCTATACTAATTCCAATAATATGGTTTTACAGTATATTCGACGTTAGAAATAAGGCATCTAGAAATGAGACTCTAGAAGATACAGATTTGCCTATATTTAAATCAACAAATCTTAATAAAGCTTTAAAGAGTAATAATTCAGCAAAGTATGTAGCATATATATTTGTTTTACTTGGATTTTTATCTCTTATGGATAATGTAATTATACCTTTACTAGACACTTATATTGATTACCAAATATTAAGATATTCAAAAAGTGTATTAATTTCTATTTTATTTATAATTGTTGGCATATTCATAATAATAAAAAGTAAAAAAGCAAAGATAGGTGATAAAGAATGCATCAAAGAAGAGTAGGAACCTTGACCTTTGGTTTTTTACTGATTATTTTCGGAATACTTTATTTTTGTGTTAATTTTTTCAACTTCCCATTTTATTATATTGTTGTACACCTATGGCCTTTTGTACTTATATTATTAGGCGGAGAAATTTTATTTTGCAATCATCTTGCATCCAAAAACAATATTCCTTTAAAATATGATGTAATAAGTTTTGTTTTAATCTTTGTAATGCTTTTTTTCTGTTATGGAATAAATATATTGATAACTGTTCAAAAACACATTCACATAGCTATATAATTGTAGGCGGCCTAAAGCCGCCTACAATTATATATAGCTATAAAAAAACTGCTTCAAAGCTTTTACAGCTCTGAAGCAGAAATCAAATAATTTATTCTAAAATAAGCATTATTTATTACTTTCTACTGGAAAAGAAGTTACCTTTCCTGATACATATTGTCTTAAAATCATAAGATCTCTTCCATTTACAGTTCCATCACCATTTACATCAGCAGCTGCTGTGTCTATAGTTACAGGTTTACCTGCAATATATTGTGTTAATACCATGATATCACGTCCATTTACAACTCCATCATCATTAATATCACCATATTTTACATTGTTAACCTTTGGTGCATTGTCATCTAAGTATGATGAAATCCATGCCATAGGGGCATTCCAGTTAATTGTGATTTCATTTGTTGACCATGATTCTATATTATCCATGTAGCATTTTTCTGGTGCTTTATCACCAACATGCCATCCTGAACCCTTAACCCATGGATCTTGAAGAGCACTGTTTGGTCCTCCTACAAAGCATCCTGCTGGTGCATTAGGGAAGTTTGGATCAGCTTGATGTGCCCAGAAACGATGATGTGGATTTTTAACTGCTCCTGCTCCATATCCCGTAACATAACTCTTAACATTAGGGTTACGTCCAAGTAAATAATCCATATCTTCTTCCATACCATTCATGTATTTAGCATTTTTACTAAAGTCATAAGCGTATCCCATTACAATTGCTTCATTAGCAACAAATGAGTTTGAACCCCAAGGATATCCATTAACTATTGGACCCTTTACTCCATGGTAAGTTGTATCAACTTGTGACTCTGCAAGTGATGTACCATATCCTTCTTTAGATTGATGATCAATAAATGCATCTGCAGCTTTCTCTATATTGCTTTTAGCTGTATCTACATCTGTTTTTGATAGATTGTTTGGTACAGTTGCTAAAGTTATTGTTCCTAGACCTTGTACATTACCCCAATCAAATGGTCCTGCGTTTCCAGTAGATTCTCCTCCTGTTAACTCAGTAGGCATTTGTAAATAGTATGGGGACTTTTGTATATAGTCTAAGTATTCCTGTTTTCCTGTTGTTGCATAAAGTTCAGCGGCTGCCCAATAGAATTCATCAGTTACATGATTATCACTATAAGCTCCTCCACCTACATCTCCAGCATCTGCATAAATGTCAGGATGTGCAAGAGCTGCCTTCCAAGCAGTTTCTGCTGATGTTAAGCATTTAGTTGAGAAATCTGCATCTTTATCCTTCCATAAACGTGAACCCTGTGCTGCTACTGCTGCAAGATTTAAAGTTGCTGCAGTGCTTGGTGGTTGTA
This sequence comes from Clostridium acetobutylicum ATCC 824, assembly GCF_000008765.1. NCBI lineage: Bacteria > Bacillati > Bacillota > Clostridia > Eubacteriales > Clostridiaceae > Clostridium > Clostridium acetobutylicum. The sequence goes on along the minus strand of NC_003030.1, from coordinate 650,604 downwards.
AATAACGTGTTTTTGTGTCTTGATCTGGACGAACTCCAAGACCTGTCCAAGTTTCATCATGTCCTTTATGATGTGCCATACCAGCATATGTGTTGCCTGCTGGAACTTGCATCTTAAGAAGCATTTCAAGTTCATAACGTGCTTCATCAAGTATGTCTGGTGTTCCGTTACCACTTTCAGGAATATTCATAGTATTATCTGCGAAAGGAGCCTTTGTAACATCTCCTCCGTTGTATAATGCACGCTCATATTGATTCATCATAGTCCATACTGATATACCACCGTTTACAACGTATTTACCATGATCTCCTGCATCATACCATCCACCTGTTACATCCAACTTGTAATTAGCTAAGCTGCTATACCAGTTATTAGGTGCCAATCCCATTATATCACTTGGATGTCCTGCTGGACGTGCCAATGATGAATCACCACAATAAGGCATTTTTATTTCTATACCACTTCTGTTGTGATAGAAGTATTTTATAGAATCTTGTTTAAGTTGTGAATATAAGTCACTTCCAATATTAAAAGGAACACTGTATGCTGGATTTTCATCAGTATCACCACTAACTACTAATTTATAGTCCTTACCGGATTTATTGTAGGAAGTGAAATCGATAATATGAACATTATCTCCTGATGCCTGATCTTGTCCAAATACTTTTGTTTGTCCTGATGCAACAACTGCTCCTGTGCTGTCTTGAAGTTTCCATGGTATTGGAGTTGAAGAATCAGAAGTTACTGTTGCAATCTTCTCAAGATTAGGATAATATCCGACTTGGTTTACCCTTACCGCATCGTAAATATTATCATCTGGTATTGCTGGTTGTGTATATTGTGGATCTGTTAAATGTATATTATCGAATTTATATGTTATTGGAAGCTTTGAATTATCGTTTGTATTGGAAATATGGAATGCAAATTCAGCAGAATCATCATTTGTTGTCATAGTGAAATCATCAGTTACAGTTTTAGCTTGTCCTGCTGTTAAGTGTACATTTTCCCAGTTTCCATAGTGCCAATATTGAGTATATGGATCTTTAGACATAGCTATTTGAGGATAAATATCACAATCCTTATCTGCTGTTACTGTAAATTCTACATGATATTTATGTCCTGCTTTAAGCTGTAAATTTCTATGTCTAAACTGTACATCCCAGATATTACTTCCTGGTTTTGTAACAGTTATATTATAAGTACCTCCTGAAATGTCAAAATCTCCATGAGCAGGTGCTGTTTCAACCTCAGTCCATGGCAATCCAACTCCATCAGTAAAAGTACTATTTCTAATAAGATCATGTGTACCTACATTGCTGTTTGGATCTGGAGCTGGTGGTTTTGCATAACAAATATTAGAGAATCCTACTCCAACTACAAGAGAAGCAGCAACTATCATAGACAGTAATTTTCTCCTTAACATTATTTTTTCCCCCTTTAATTTTTACAATCGCTTATAGTTACATCTTATACAAAAATCGTAACTTTTTTATCTTTTATTACTGTTTTGTATAAAATATCCTACAAAAATTATAATACATTATTTACCCATTGGTGTCAATATATATGTAAACATTATTTTTTACTAGCCTTCCACAATACCACATGAATTTATTTATTTTTTTATCATATTTGCCGTATCAAGTAGAAATACAGTTAATATTTCTATGTTTTATACTTTTAATTTGTAATAATTATATGTTATCATCTATTTTTACTAATTTTAAACTCAAAATAGTGTTAATATTTATATTTACCTTTTCAAAAAACAAATGTAGGAAAATCAAATTGATTTTCCTACATTTATCTTCATAATTCTCAATTTAGCCACTATAGTTGAAAAACGAATTAACATTATATCTTTTTAATATTAAAATATGATGCTTGGCATTTATAAACTATTATTTTATTTAACCTCTCTACATCTTATATCCCTATTATGTAAATTATATTGAACAATAATACATAAATTACATTTTTATACTTTAATAGTTTAAACACCTCCTTACACAAGCAAAAAACCAACAATTAATACAGCTTAATTAATCGTTGGTCGGTTGCACTACTAACTCAAAATTTCTCAAGTGCCCAATTTAAAGAAATTCATCATTGTTTCCAAACAAATAGGTATTCTTTATATTAATAGTTATATTTTACCACAAAATTATATTTAAAGCAACCTGCCTCTAGACTACTTTTTCATAGCTAAAACCTTAAAATTGTAATTTTACACTTATATATCACCTTACCTGTCCATACTTATTTCTAATGCTAAATTTAGTTCCGTATATAAAATAATGAAATATAACTGCAATTATTTGAAAAAACATACCAATAGCACACACACCACTCCATCCAAACTTTTGCCAAAATACAGCTGCAACAAATGATCCAATTGAACCTCCAATAAAATATGAAACCATAAATACAGTATTTATACGACTTCTCTCTTGATCACTTATAGCTTGAACTCTTGCTTGATTTGAAACTTGTCCGGTTTGATTTCCTAAATCAAGCAAAATAACTCCAATTACAAGTCCATATATTTTATATCCCATGCCCCAAAAACAAACATAAGCTATTGTAGAAAAGATTATAGCAAATCCAACTGCAAATCTTGGTGTTTTTTTATCTGCAACTTTCCCAACTACAGGTGCAGCCAAAGCACCCACAATACCAACTAATCCAAAGAAACCAGCTTCTTTGGATCCCATATTATATACTTTAGATTCCAATAAAAATACAAGCGCAGTCCAAAATATACTAAACGATCCAAACATAAGCGCTCCATTAATAGAAGCTTCTCTAAGAACTTTTTCTCTTTTTATCAATCCCCACATAGAAAATATTAATTTTTTATAGCTTATCTTAGATGTAGGTTTACTCTTAGGAAACAAGAACACAATTATAAATAAAAAAGAAACCATTAGTAACGAGGCTATCAAATATACATTTCTCCAACCTAAGATATCACCTATTATTCCACTAAAAACTCTAGATAAAAGTATACCTATTAATAGTCCGCTCAGAACATTACCTATTACTTGTCCACGTTCTTCGGGTTTTGATAGATGTGCCGCAAACGGTACAATAAGCTGTGGCACTATAGTTGTAAATCCTATTAAAAATGATGTAACTAATAAAACATAATAATTTCTAGAAATAAAAGCAGCAAAAAGGAATACTGAAACCAATAAAAGCATCTCTATTATAAGCTTTTTTCTTTCTTTTATATCTCCAAGCGGTACAAGAAAAAGCATTCCAAGAGCATATCCTACTTGAGTTAACGTAACAACAAATCCAGCATTAGCCTCTGTAACATTAAAGCTTTTAGCTATTTGTCCTAAAAGAGGCTGACAATAATACAAATTAGCAACAGTAACCGTACACGTTAATGCCATAATGAATATAATGAACTTATTAAGCTCAAAAGATTCTTTAATAGTCATTTTAAACATCTCCATCTCCATTGTATACATACTATACACTAATTCAAAATAAATCTTAAATCTCCCTCTATATTTTTCTATAAAATTCAAGCAAAAAATCATATACAACTTTTTCACTTCCAGCCCCCATATTCTCTAAAATATTTTTAATTCTAATTTCATATTGCTTATGGTAGTTTTCGTGATTAATATATGCCGTCTGGCCCTTACCCGTCAACCTTACTACAATCTTAGAATTGTTACCTTCGTCTACCTCCTTTGTTATAAGACCTTTACTCTGAAGCCTCTTTATGGTTTGAGAAACTGCCCCTCTTGTAATTCCTAGTTTTCTAGCAATAGCTGAAATATGCAAATCTGTATTTTCCTTTATAAACTTAATCATATGAATTTCAGAATGATGTATATTTACATCAGTACCAAAATTTCTTTCCTTAGAATCCCTCTCATCAAATTTACATATAGTTTCTAATATTAGCTCACTTATTTGTTTTTCATAATTTGAATTTTTCATATTAATATTGTATACCTGCTATACAATAATGTCAAAAAGATGGTTTCTACAAGGTGTACCTTATAGAAACCATCTTGATACTTTATTTTCTTTCAGCTAAAGAAAGCATTTCATTTACAATATCAATATATTTTTGAGAAACCTGAGGACATTTAAGCAGTATGTTGTCAACAATATAATCTATATTATCTTCTTCTACTTTCTTGAAATTTTTCTCATTTTCACAAATTATATTATCATCACTAAGATAATTATATATCTTTTCTACAACTGACGATTGCATTACTCTTTCGTTTTCCATACATTTGTCTGAAAAATAAAGCTCTCCATCTATAACAACAAACTCAGCATAACAATACTCTTTAAGTTCATTGCCAAGCTTGTTTTCATTGTCATATCTAATATGTTCTACATGCTTTAAGTCTAATATATTGTAATCTTCCTTCGATCTTGTAAGTACACATCTCAAATCTAAATCCATAAGTCTTTTTATGACGTTTTCCGAAAAATGCTCACCAAACTCTTTTATAAACATTTTTATGGAGATAGTATTCTTTCTTCTATTATTTACTCTCAATGTGAACGCTCCTTTTTTTCTATATACCTAACAAAAATCAAAATCACCTAATAAAAGGTGATACTTATTTGTCGTCTCGTATATAGTTAAATTTAATAAATAGATCTTCTCTTCTGTATTTATTATAACATAAATTATGAAAATGAACAAATTTAATTTTAATTGGATATTGATTTTTTTTTTGACATATGATATATTTAAATTTTTATTAGTTTGTCCATGCAAATAATAGAAAAATAGGTGGTTAAACCTTTAGGATTTAACCACCTATTTTATATAAGAAATAATGGTTATTAAATAAAGTGAAGAAAAAATAAATATAAAAGCTTTAAAATTAGATGTACTTATTAATGTTATATTTGAATTACTTCCACTTCTTAAGGATAGTTTTAATGTAAGTAAGGAAGATATTACAATCTCAACTAATCCTAATGTAATTATATAAAAAATATTATTCACACTTATCTCCTCCCTCTATCAAAGGTTACTCCAAATAAAAAAGCATAATCGATATTGATTATCGTTCTCAATTATATAATACCATATATTTTTTATCCTTTCAATATATTGTTCTATACTTTATAACATTTTGAAATATAAAAAAATAACCAAACGGAATTTAACCCGCTTAATTATTTTTAATGTATCTACCATACTTTAAAGGCTTATTTTGTTCCCAGGGTTTATACGACTTAACAAAATCTATTCTTTCCTGCAAAGATGGATGTGTGTATTTCCATATTTCATACCATCTATCCGGTTTCATTACAGATAAATTTTTAACTGATAATTTTTTAAACATATTTACTCCAGCTTCATTGTTGTGAGTGAGCTCAACTGCAAAGGTATCAGCATTGTACTCCATAGTTCTACTCACAGCATTATAAAGCGGCTCAGAAACACAAGTGCAAATAGTTATAACTAGTATAACAAGAGGAAAAGACCTTATATTTATAATGCTCTCTATTTTAAGCATCTTGCCGTATTTTTTTACAGTATGCGGAACCGCCTTATGTATAATATAAAGCATTATAAATAATCCACCTATTGTTCCAAAACAATTTATTATTGTATGATTTAAAACATAGTGTCCAATTTCATGTGCAACAACAAATTCAAGTTCATCCTCAGATAAATTTTTTATAGCCGTATCCCATATAACAATTCTTTTTGTATTTCCAACCCCCGTCATATAGGCATTTATTTGTTTTGTATCTGCGCTTTTATTAACCTGATATAGTTGACAATTATATACTCCTGCCCTGTGTGCAAGATTTTGTATTTTACTTTCAAGCCTTTTATCCTTTAATGGTTCAAATTTATTATACATTGGATCTATTACTATAGGAGAAATTATGTATGAAAATATAATAACAGGAATAAAAATAATCCAAGTATATATCCACCATCTTTTAGCTGATCTCTTAGCTATTTTATATGGAATCCACAAAATAACTGCCAAAAAAACAGCTGATGTTAGCACATTAAGAGACCAATTCCACACCCATTTTCCAAAACTTTGATTTGAAACTGAAAAAATATGCTCATTTATAAATCCTGAGTAAATATCAAGTGGAAGATAAAAGATATGGTACACTATAACAAATAAAAAAGAATATATACAAATCCCTGGGAGCCACACTTTTTTAACTTTATAAGCAAACTCTTCAAGGCTTACATGTATTCTTGAGAAAATAATAAGCAAAGGAATTAGTATTCCCATAAAAGTGTATATTATTTCAAGAATCATATTAATTTTGTAGTACCTAACTCTTATAGCTTCATTACTTAGCATTACATGGTAACAGTCAAATATAGGTGCACTTCTTAATTTTATAAAAAAAATCATTACTGAAATGCAAAGTAAAAACAAAACACTAATCTTTTTTCTCATAGCTCCTCCAATACTTAAACATAATACATTTTTTATTATATGTACCTACTAAATTATAAATACCTTGGACATAAATATAAAAATCCAGTGAAAGCTATGCTCACTGGATTTTCTTATACAAAATTATTTATCTTACAGGTGCCATAAGAATTCTTCCTGTTCCTCTATATACATTCACTAATCCCTCTCCTGAAACAGCAGAACCAATTAAGCTTTTACTTGATTTTTCGACTCTAAAATCTAGTGTATCAGACCATGCTATAGCGTAGTTACCATCAATTCTGACTTCATCTTTTTCAAGCACAAATTCTATAAGTTCATCTCTTGGCACAGGGCTTTCAAGAACTGCAACTCCTTTACCTTTAAGACACAAATTAAATAGTCCTTCTTTACCCATTACTGCTGAAGAAAAATTAGTTCTTGCTACTACTTTCTGTTTAAGATTTGATTCACAAGCTAGAAAAAGTCCATCCTCTAGTACTATTCCCTCTCCCCAATCTGAAACTTCTTCAAGTAAAATGTGTTTATATGTAGGTTCCAACATTAATAATCCATTTCCTTGATATTTAGGTTTAATTGCTGATTCTTTTGTTACTTTGGACGATAAGGCCTTTCCAAACAAATCACCAATACCTTTAACATCAGCTGCCATAGTAACGGAACCCGACATCCACTGCATAGCTCCTGCACTAATTGTGTATGCATTATCTTTTAATTCAATCAATACTTGTCTCTTTCTAATATTCATTTCAGAAGCAAAATATAAAGCAGCAGCGCTAGAAATATCTACACTCAAATCTTTCTTATATTCAAGGACTTTTATATCTCCTCTACTTTCCACTATTTCCACATTTTTATTCCCATAAAGATTGTTGCACTTTACCATTTTCATCTCTCCCTTACACTTGTATGTAAGAATTATATCATAAAATGTAAAAATAAAGTTATTATATTATTATATTTTAAATAAAACAAAAAGTTCAGCCAAACTATCAGCTGAACTTACAATATCTAAGCAATTGGCTCTACACTCTTTGTTACACTGCTTAGTCTTGTCTTTGTTACTCTAAGTATGAAATATATGCCGAATAAGATATTATATGTTGCAAATCTTGTTATGTCAATTTTTTGGGAGTTAAGCATTACAAATAATATATGTCCATATACTAATAAATAAAAAAGATATGCCCATCTTTGAAGCTTTTTCCACTTAACACCATTCATTTTTCTTCTTACTTTCTTTAGTGATGTAATAAACAAAGGCATCATTATAATGAATGCTATAATTCCCGCTAAGATATATGCTGCTGTGAATAATTCTATACTGCCCTTATCTATTACCTCTGGAAAAGTATATTTTAGTACATAGTATAAATAAATACATACATGTGGAAAAATAAATATAGATGCCATAATAGCCATTTGTGCCCTTATTGCAACAAGTTTTTTAGTTACTGCCAACTTATTATTAAGTGCTCCTGCAAACATAACAAGTAGAAATAATGATATGGCTATAAATCCTTTTATACACACTTTTTCAAATACAGCTAAAACTCCCCCAATATGAACTTTATACAAAATTTTGAAAATTTCAAAAAATACTGTGGCAAAGGAAGCTGCTAAGGAAATAAAATACCAAATTGCTCTTTTCCTTATAATAGTTGAATTTAAAAATAACATTACAAGAGTTGTAACCGCAATACAGCAAACTAATTCCATCCTTCTCACCTCCATTCTATACCATTTTAGTGTAATTTTATTACAATTTTACCACAAAGTCAACATTATTTTATATATATGTAATAAAAAAGAAAAATGGCTATGTGTTAAAAACATCTTACTTTCCACATAGCCATTGTGGACAATTTTCATTTATATTTTATTAATTTTCATCTAATAGCTTTGACCAAGTAGCCGATCCAACAACACCATCAGCCATAAGTCCCTGATTTGACTGCCAAGCTGCAACTTTTGCTTTTGTTCCGCTACCAAAGGTACCATCTACACTTGCTCCAACTCTATATTGAATATATCTTGTTGCATATTCATAATGAGGATATGCAACTCCATCTAGAGGTCTTGAAAAAATTTGCTGTGCAGCCCCTGAAGTATTTGTTCCCCAAATTCCATCTACTGTAAGTCCCATAATGGATTGAAAATCTTTTATAGCAGCCTCAGTCTCTGGTCCTTCTATTCCATCAACTTCTAGCCCTCTTTTTAGTAAGATATTAAGATCCTGTTGAATAGCCTTTATATTATCATCTCCACCCTGTCCTGGATCTATAACAACTGTACCTCCAACAAGTATCCCCTCTGAAAATTCATCTAAATCAGCAGAACCACTTATACCATTCACAGAACCGCTATCTGAATATTGAAATCCAACATATGAAGCATCTATATTAGGCTTACTTACGCCATATTCAGCTATCCATAAAGGCAAATCTTTAACCGTACTATTTAAATTATCTTTATAGAAGTTAGTATAGGTATATACACAAACATCCAATCCTTTATTTATCAAATAATCCGCAAATTTTCTAACATTTGAACTTATTTGGTCGATACTTTGACCTAATGTTACTTCAACATCTATAGCACATTTACAATCTAATGAAAGTCCTGAAATTGTATTAAAAAAATGTTCTGCCTCACTTGTTGGGTCATTTGCTCTTAAATAATGATAAAAACCAATTTTAAGTCCTGCATTTTTTGCTCCATCATAAAAATCCTTGTAAGTTGAATCCGTATATGTTAATCCCTCTGTTGCTTTTATATAAACAACTTCTACCCCACTTTCTTTAACTGCATTAAAATCTACGCTTCCTTGTCCTGAATAAATATCGATTCCTTTCATTCTATCATTCCCTTTCTAATTTTTTATTTTCATTAAATATCCCAAAACAAAAAGGGTAATGGTAACTAATATACCAAAACCCCATTTAAGAGTATTTACTAAATTTTTCAGCTGTTCACAAAGGTTTTCAACCCTTTCGTCTACAGCCGCAGACCTTCTCTCCAATTTTTTAATTCTATCACTGTGGTCATTCAATCTTACATTATGCAAATTAAGTTTTTCGTCAATAACCTTGTGCCATTCCTGGCATAACTTCGCATCATAATCCTCACTCATTTTACACCTCCTTTCATTTAACTTTATATTTTATTTTGATATAAACCCATTCTTGGAAGTATATCAAAATAAATTCACCTTAAAACTTTTTTAATTACTTAATTTAATATAAACTCAATTATTTAACATAATCATCTACCGTAAAGGATGATATTTTATTGAAAACTACATAGTCATGTCTTAAAATACCTGGTTCTGACAATTGAGTTATATCGAATTCATAAAATGGTTCCTCACTTCCTGCTGACCTAAGCTTATACCAAGATATGAATTTATTTACTAAATCCATACCTACGTAATACTGCTTAACTTGACCATTAGTCATAGATATATTTAAGCAAGCCTTATCTGGAATGGTTGTATCAATAACAGCAACCATACAAGTTTGACTTAAATTACTACCATCATTTGTTGTTACTGTTATACTCACTTCTCCTACCTTTAAAGCTGTTATTTTTCCATTTTCGTCTACTGCTACTATAGATGGATCACTTGATGACCATATTACTGATTTATCAGTAACATCCTCTGGCATAATTGTTGCTACTAAATTATCTGTTTGTCCTATTATTAATTGATCTATATTTTTATTTAAAGATGTACCTGTACTAATACTATTGAATTCAACTACGTCATCGTATATTTCAATTGATTTTATATACCCAACATACTTTTGGCCAATTATACTATTATCTGCAGTGCGATACTCCCCACCATTAAAATCAAAAGAACATACATGAGCTTTTAAACTGTCACAATAAGTGTTATTGGTTTTGTTATCATAATAATTAAATATCGCAGTATGCTTTTTACCATCACAAACGTTAAAAACAGCTGGATGAGAATTTAACATATTAATCTTACTATCATCATTACAAAAATATAAATTGTTTAAACAAGCAGTCTTATATGAATCAAACCTTATAGACCATGAAGTAATTGATTCACCTTGTCCACTTCCTTGTTCTATAAGAAACTCATACTGTCCATTACTTTGAGTTCCAGAATCTTTTTTAAAGGTTATAATTATTGTTTTGTTACCTTTTGGTATAATTTGATTGTTAAAATTAACACTAGCACTACCATTAAAATATGCACATTTACCCAATTCAGAGTCATCTTTTATACTAACACCTGACATAGTACCATCATAACCATGTCCACTTAAATCTTTAAGTGTAATATTATCAGTTGATATACCATTTGAATCAAAAACATACTTAGCTACTAAATTTCCTGAATAATCTTTTTTAGGTACATAATTTTCCCCCTCATCTTTAAAATCAATTCCCAAACTTTCTAAATCACTTATCATTTTAAATCCTCCTCAAATTTTGAATAAAATTAGGGATTTAAATACATATGTGCTCACCTCAAAATATGGTGAGTATCTTAATGTTTTAAATCCCTTAAGAAATATTAATTATTTTCTATGATCTTATATTAACATATATAACCTTATAGCGATGTTAGTTAAAACTTATATGTTTATCCTGTAATATTGAATACAAATGTTATATGCAAATAAAAAAGAAGCCTCGTAAGGCTTCATCTATTAATAAATAAAATATATAATATTTTTATTTATTCTTGAATTTCATATGAAACTATCTTATCAAAAGCTACAGTATGTGTTTCATACGTGTATGGAGGCGTTGGCTTAGCAGTAAATACATAATATGCATTTCCGGTTCCATTGGATCTGTTTTTATACCATGTTACAAAATCATCTACACCTGATTTAGACAAATAATATTTTTCTAAACTTCCATCTACCATTTTTAAAGTTAATACTGCTGTTGTATCTATTTGAGCTTTTACATTAATTGTACATGCCTGAGTTTTACCATCAATGGTTGTTGCAGTTATAGTTACTGTTCCTGCACTTACCGCTGTTACCTTTCCTGTTGTTTTATCTACGCTCGCTACGGATGAATCACTTGAACTCCAAGTTACCCCTTTACTTGCAATATCATCTGGTGTCACTGCAGCTATAAGAGTATCTGTGTCACCCACTACAAGTTCATCTGTAGTTTTATTTAAAGTTATTCCCGTACTTATGTTATTGTACTCAACTACAGTGTCATACATTTCTATATCTCTTAGTGCTCCTTGAAAATAATATTTATATCTAGAATCAGTAGTATTTGATTTTCCAATATTTAATGAATAGCTTGCATTTGAAGCTTCAAGATATTTTGCTGCACCACAACTATCAGGATAACCAAATCATCAATATACCATTTGAATGCATTTGCATTTGAATTTTTAGTATCATCCCATGTTAACATAACAGTATGCCAAGAATTATCACATACACTTTTTTTTAGAACTCATACATAATGAATTTTTCAACTTTAGCCATTTAAATAATCTAATTGTACAGTTCCACTTGTAGTTATTCCACTCGTATTATTATCATCTGCTGCATTATCAAGAATAGCCATTTGGTGACTTGGTACACTAGCTATTTTGACCTTGAATTTAATAGTTTTAGCACCTTTAGGTATTATTGAGTTATTAAAACTAACTTAATCACTACTTCCATTGAAATTTCTGTAACTGCCATTACTATCTGCTCCACTTGTGGTTCCATTGTACGTGCCATTATTAGTTAAATTGTTAACGTTGTCTATACAAGTTGATCCAGATGTCTCATTCAATTTATAGTTCACCTTTAAATTATTTGAGTAATTCCTTTTTAGGTATATAGTTTCAGTGGTGCTATCTGCAAAACACTAATAAAACATCCTAAAATAACAATAAAAAACACTATGAAAGAAAATTTAACTTTTCCATCCCTTTATGTCCATTTATGTATTAATATATATTACCAACCATATTTATTGTATTAACTCTATTACTCTTTATCCCTTATATAGGATTAGTCACCATAAAATACTTTCAATATTTTATGGTGCTTCTCTTATATAAACACAAGTGTCTCTAGTTTATATAGTGTTTTTGATTTTAATTGCATACAATAAGTTTCATTTAGATTAAGTCTCTCTGATATTTGCTTAAATTGAAGCCTATAAAAATACCTAAGTTCTATAATTCTCCTTTCATTATCAGAAAGAGTATCAATAGCATTGTCCACCTTCTCTATTTGTATTTCTTTAATCCTTTTTCTCTTTTCAAGATTAAGTACCTTGTTTTCTCTAGTTAACACTTCGTTTTCTACAACAGAATTAAATTTATTCGTAGCTGCTGTTTTTTCTTTATAGCTAACAGCTATTAGTCCTTCATAATTTTCTTTTGAAGCTTCAATTTCAAGCTCCAAATTTTTTATTTCAGCTTTTATATTTCTATAATCCCATAAAAGCCTTTCCATTTCCTTACAACCATTCCTCAATTTCTTCGCCTCCCTATACATATTTATATGGTTAAATAACAATTTTTCTAAATAGCGCTCTATTTCGTTATAGCGAAACTATATTTATATACTATCTCATTAACGAAATAATTACAACTATTATATAAGTTAATTACTATAAATTATATTTAATTTTTGCGAAATACATTGACATAGCGAAATATTACAATTATTATTAACTTATAGCGAAATATTACAGCGGAGGTCTTTTATATGTTTAACAAAGATAGAATCGAATTCTATATGACTAAAAAAGGTTGGACTAAATATAGACTTGCAAAAGAAGCTAATATAGGTCAGTCGACGTTATCTGAAATATTAAGTGGCAAAAAGAAAAATCCCAGTATAAATACACTACAAAAAATAGCTTCTGTCTTAGATGTAACTGTAGATAAACTTACAGACGAGCAAAATACCTCTGGATCACTAACTTCTAATGAAAATTTCCAAGAAAATTCAAATGACTTTGAAGAGTTTAAAACTCCTGAAGCAGCTATGCAATTTATTGTAAAACAACCTGCTTTAGCTGCTTATGGTGGTTATGACATAAATAAAATGACCAACAATGAAATACTTGAATTTGCCAATGAGCTTTTAAGTCAGCTAAAATTACTAGGCTATAAGTATAAAAAATAATACTTTATATTGGGGATGATGTTAATGGAATGGATTGATAACATAATCCTAGGATTGGTATCTAATTTCAAAACTAGAGACGTGCATGAACTTTGCGATTGTTTAAATATTAAAGTAATAAAGCTTCCTTTTAACAATATACTTCTTAGAAAAAAAGATGCTCTTTATTATAGGGATTATCAAAATAATGAAATTATCTTTATAAAAGACAACTTACCTTTGTCTTTGGAAAAATTTATTCTATCTCACGAACTAGGTCATGCTTTATGTAATCCAGATTTACTTTGTGCTGCATTTACTTTCTCAAACAAAGGTAAATTTGAAAGACAAGCTAATTACTTTGCATTCAAGTTAATCAATATTAAATTTGACGAAATTGAACTAGAAGGAATGTCTTTAGAGCAAATTGCTGCTCTAACTCAGATTCCTTATAATGTTTTAAGTCAATTTATAATGTAGGACTCTTTTTACAAACTCAAGAGGGTGCTGAGTGCGTTTTGTAATTTCATCAATGGACATTCCTTCATTAAAGAAACGTTTAATAACACCCTCCATACTTTCTCCAACCTCTATTATATGCATATCCGGATCATAAAATCTAATAACTCTCTGTCCCCACGGATGTTCTAGCAAGCTGTGAATATAATTAATACCTTTATTTTGTTTTAGCTTGTTTAGAAACGCTTCTATATTATCCTCCTCAAAATACAATTCAAAACCATTAGATTGAAATTTTATACTTTTTTCATCTATATCAATCATATTTGCAAAATGAGATTTTAACTGCAAAGAAAAATCCCCTTCATAAACTACATTTTCACCAAAATCATATTTTATCTTTTGACACAATACCTCTTCGTAAAACTTTCTTGAGATATTAATATCATTTACAACTATAAGTGGACAATTAAATTTCATTATTATAGTTCCTTTCTAAATCATGGTTATCTATAAAACATTATTGAATATCTTTACAATTTGACTTTCTTATTTCTTACATTGTATTCCACTTGTTTTTATTTTTCAATAAAGGAATTGCACATAATCAAATCAGATGATTATGTACAATTTATTACTAAAATTTATTTCTTACTAATACTTTGGTTTTTCTTTAATAATCCCATTAAACCAGGTATTATTAAAAGTACTCCAGGGAGAATATAAAAATAGGATATACATATGAAGCCTCCAATAGCAGCTATAATCATAAATGCTCCGCCTAATTTTCCCTTTGTTCTAACAAATACTGCACCCACTATACCTAATACAGAAAATAATATAGCTACAATACCTAGCCCTCCAACAGTTGTTGAACCACTGGCTCCAACAGCGGATCCTAGTCCTCCAAGACCAACTGCCCCTATTCCTGAAATTATACCAAATATTCCTCCTATAAGACCCAAAACAAATTCAACAGTTCTTTTATCTTCCACAAACATTCCTCCAAATAAACTTATAAAAAAATCTATCACCTAATTATACGATGATAGATTTTTTTTATGACTTCTATTATTTGAAGCTTTATACATTCATTTCGTTAAGTATCTCTTTAAGTCTTTTTACCTCTTCATTACTTAAAGTTATACCTTTCCCCATTTTACTATGTTCTTCATCCCAGTCTCTTAAGTCATATTTGGGCTCTCTTCCATTCCAAGAAATTAAATTCAATTCTTTTTTCCAGCCCTTCGACGATTCTGAAAGTACTGCTATTTGCTCTTTTATCTCAAACTTTATACTTGCTGCCATACATATCCTCCTATAAATTTTTAATACTTTAATTTCTTAATATACTATCACTATAGTATTTCAACATCAACTTAAATCTTTATATTATCTTCATATTTTTTTTATAATATAAATTCATAAACTACATGGAGGTAATAACTTATGAACATGACACATTATATGTCTCTACTTTCACAAAACCAGCCTTGGAACTTAATTATTTTTATGGCTATACCAGTAATCTGTGCTGAAACTCTTACAATTACTGAATTTTTTATCATCTTCAACAGAGTACAAAGAGGCGGTCTTAAAACTCTGAACAAAATTGTTGGTATATTTGCTGGTATTTATTTTACTGGAATCTTTATATATCTAATGCTTACAGCCGTAATACCACTAACTTCTACCGGTGGCTGGCATACTTGGGTTGATATTGTTGCTGTTGGTTTCTACCTGAGTGGAGTTATTTTCCTGCTTCCTATAGCCTTAATGGAGTTAGGCTTAATATTTAGAAATAAAACAGCAAATGAAAAAATGAAAATACATTTTATGCTTGTTGGCGGTTTTCTTGTTGTAGCTCATATAGCTATGATATTCGGTATGGTAAATCCAGAAATTATAGGAAAAATGCCAAATATGGCTATGTAATTATATTATTAGCAACCACAAAATAAAAGCATGTGTATACTATACACATGCTTTTATTTTGTTAATATTATACTATATTTATTTCACTTTATATATTTCTAAAAGATTTTTAAGATTATCTGAAGACTTAGAAAGATCATTAATCAATGTACTTATTTCTTCTAATGAAGAGACCTGCTCTTCTGTTGATGCAGCAACCTCTTCACTAGCCGCAGCATTTTGTTCAACTACAGATGATATGTTACTGATTGCTCTTTCAAGTGCTATGGAATTTTCGTCAATAACTTGAGTGCTGTTGGAAACATCTATAACTTTATTAGCTACCTTAGAAGTTGAATCCTTTATTTCCCAGAAAGTACTCTCTGTATTTTTTATAGCCTCAATCTGTTCCTCCATAGATTTTTCAAATTTCTTCATCTTTAGAACAGTTTCATTTATGGCACTTTGAATTACTTTAATTAATTCTTCGATTTGAGTAGTTGATGTGCTAGATGATTCTGCTAGCATTCTTATTTCATCAGCTACAACAGCAAATCCCTTACCAACTTCTCCTGCTCTTGCCGCTTCTATAGATGCATTTAAGGCCAGTAAATTTGTCTGAGAAGAAATTCCATTGATTACTTCAACAAATTCTGCTATTTTAGATGATTTTGAAGAAAGATTCAATATAGCCTCTGAAACATCTTTTGTAGTCTTTTTACTTTCCTCCATTTTTTCGTTCTGCGTTTTAATACTTGAGATACCATCCGTAAGTACTTTATCTGTTTCTATTGCTAATTCCTTCATGGACTTGGTAGTTTCAGTAACTTTATTTAAATCCTTTGTAACATTAACCACCATATCATTTCCCTGATTAGCTAGAGCAGATTGTTTTGTAGCACCGTCCGCAACTTGTGATATTGTTTCTGCTATTTCATATGAAGTTTTAACCGTTTCATCAGCCCCCCTAAGAATCTCATTTGATGAAGCTGCTAGTAAATCACTCAAATCTTTTGTTTGCAATATTAAAGCTTTAATTTTTTTAATAAACTCATTAAAATTAATTGTTAAGTCCCCTAATTCATTATTAGAAAAAACTTCTCCTTCTACAGTAAGATCACCATCTCCTGCCTTTTTCATAAGCGCTTTAAATTGTTCTATAAACTTTTCAATGCTCTTATAAGTTTTTAATGTAATGAGTGTAAGTAAACCAACTATACACATACTTATAGCAATAATAGCAAATAACTCTATGGCTAATTTTTTATTTTTATTTTCTGATATTGTCTTCATGTTAGCTATTTGAGTCTCTGAGTTCTTTCTAATTGATCCAACCAAAGTATCCATATCATTAGTTGGAGCTCTATCCATTCCTTTAACTAAAGCATCAACAATTTTGTAACTGTCCTTATTATTTTTATCATAACTTTTCAGTGCATTTGAATAATTCTCTTGAAGCTGATTAATTTCTGATGACACTTTATCAATTTGATTAGTATCTAGTCCTAATTCCTTCATAGTACCTTTCAATTCCTCTAATTGCTTTGTCACCTTTTCATTGTACTCTGTAAACTCTTTAAAGTAAGTATTATACTTAGCTTCATCAGAACCCCTTAATAATAAATCTTTCCATGACTGTACTTGCTTTTTAAAGGTTACTTGTGCCTCT
The DNA here is from genome assembly GCF_000008765.1 of Clostridium acetobutylicum ATCC 824. NCBI lineage: Bacteria > Bacillati > Bacillota > Clostridia > Eubacteriales > Clostridiaceae > Clostridium > Clostridium acetobutylicum. The sequence continues at coordinate 633,007 of NC_003030.1, read as the reverse complement.
CTAGAACCGTCTACTAAAACAACATATTTACTAACAGTAGCTACATTTTTCTCGCTTTCGCTTTTAATATTATTCAATGAATAAAAGGAAAAGCCTCCTAAACCTACTGCAAATATCAACATGAAAATTACTAACAAAGATAGATTAGCTTTAATGCCACCGCTTTTCATTATTTTTCTCCCCTCTATAATTTAATTCTTATATTCTGTTATGATTAATTTTATCGCCTGAAAATTTTATTTCTAAAGCATTTATTCGATTTTTTTCGACATTTTTTTAATATTATATTACTAATATTAATAAAGCTGCGAAAATCTTTTACCATTTCGCAGCTTTCAATTTATCTGTATTTAACTGTTAATTATTAAGAAAACATAGATGTGGTTTCATTAAGTACCACTATAGCATCTGTACCAGCCTTCATCTTATTTTGTATTTGGTTTAAACCATTAGATAATTGAGATGCTTTTTCTGCAATGTTTTGCGTTCCAACTGCTCCTTCATTTATAGTTCTAGAAACTTCATTTATAGCTATAACTATACCATTAACAGACGTTTTCAGTTGATCAGCAGTATCATTAAAATTATTCATTAACTGACTTATAGCTGTTGCATCATTTGTATATTCCTCAGATACACCTACAAACATATCATAATCCTTTATTACCTGGTTACTAATAAAATCTAAAACACTTTTAGAATCCCCTGCAAGATTTTTAACTGATTCTATTACTATACTATTTATACTTTGTATTTCACTTGCTATTCTTCCTGAATCCTCTGCAAGTGCCTTAATTTCATCCGCCACTACAGCAAATCCTTTTCCTGCTTCTCCTGCCCTCGAAGCCTCTATTGCAGCATTTAAGGCAAGTACATTCGTCTGTTCTGTTATTTCTAATATGGAACTAGTTAACAAGTTTATCTTCTCTACATCTTTTGATTTAACAAGTGCCTTCTCTAAATTTTCCTGCACTACTTGTATGATTTCACTTGCGGCCTTCTGCGAACTTACAGCTTTAACTTTTATTTCATTTGCTTTAGAATTTACTTTTTGTGTTGCTACTGACCCACTTTGTGCTTTTAGTGCAATTTTTTCCACCGCATTCTCAATATCATCTGTGGATGCATTGATTTCTTCTACTGAGGCTGCAGTTTCTTCCATACCAGCAGCAATTTCTTGAACTGTAGCCGAAGTTTCTTCTACTTTTATATTCGAAGAACTAATTTGTTCAAGGAGTAATTTTGATGATCCCTCCAAAGTAGCTGATGAAGTTCGTATTTTTCCTATTATATCTTCTAATCTTTCAATAAATGCATCTACTCCAAGCGTTAACTCTCCAATTTCGTCTTTCGTGTTAACATAAATTCTTTTTGACAAATCTCCATCATTATTTTCAATATCAGAAATAATTTCTTTTATTGCTCTACTTGCCTTGACTATAGGCCTAGCAATTAACTTATTTACTGATAATAAAAGTATAATTGCTATAATGTCTGCAACTATTAGTCCCTCAACTGCAAAGTACTCTCCCCTGCTAGTAACCGTTTTTATGTAAGTTTTCTGCTGAGAAGCTTCGTCAATATTTGTCTTTAACATCATATCTAATTTTTTTTGAATTTTATTAGAATCTCCCTTCATTTTCTCCCAATAAAGTTTTAAAGCTTCTTCATTTTTATTCTCACGTGATAACTCCATACTTTTGTCGTATACCTTTGAATAATCCTCCCATAATTCCGCAACCTCGTTAAATACATCTTTTTCCTCTCCCTCATTTAGTGTCATTCTAAATGCATTTAAGTTATTTTTCAAATTAGTCCTTGTACTCTTTATGCTATCATCTATGGCTGACATAGTCTTATCATCTGGAGCGGTATAGTGTTCATTTGCATATATTTTTAATTTATACATATCATTATTTATGTAATGAAGATTAATGATACTTTGCATGTAATTCTCTGTAACCTTTGATGACGAATTATCTATGTTCTTCATAGAAAATATATCAATAAGTACAATTATTGTAAAACATGCTATTATACATAAAAAACAAACACCTACTTTCTTAGATACTTTCCAATCCATTAACTTCATAATAAAACCTCCTATAAATTACCTTTAATTATTATTTTTTATATATCTACCATATATATTATATCGTATATCGCAACAAAAACTTACATTTTGTTATAATAAATTACAATAAATAATATTATTGTTTATATTTATAATAAAATCATGATTATTCTCCACATTTTTGTTTCATTATTGCGTAAAAAAAAGCTTTAAGTACTCTTAAAATTAATTAAGATATCTTAAAGCAAATTTCAAATTATTTTTTTGCAAGTAAAATAACAGTATTTTCGGCCTTAAATACTTTCTCTACGGATTTAAAGCCCGACTTATATAGCATTTTTATTTGATTCTCTACAGTACATGGAGTATCGTAATGGTAAAATCCATCTTTTATTCCTAATTCTAAACGTATTCTTTTATTTTCGTTAAAACAGTGATCTTCATAATCCTGATTAGGCGCCATATAGTCAGCTTCAATATAAACCCCATTATCTTTAAGTGACCTTACAATCTTTTTGTATAACTTAATTTTCTGTTCATGATTAAAATGATGTAGTGTTTCTACCGATAAAGCTGCATCGAATACCTTTTCTCCAATATCGCAGCTGAAATAATCTCCTACAATCAGAGTAAGTCTATCAAGCTTATCTTTGTGTTTTTCTTTTATTTTTCTTAGCATATTTTCAGCCAAATCAATTCCCGTAACTCTAACTGTATTATTAATTTTAAAAATCTCATCTAATTCTAGTCCCGTTCCACACCCTAAATCAAGTATATTTATCTCTTTCCCTCTAGGAATTAGTTTTGCAGTTTCAATATAATATTGATTAGCTCCCCCTACGTTATTCATCATATGTTCCTCATATTCATTAACACGTTTGTTAAAAAAACTGCTCATTTCCTCTAAATCCATTTCATCATCCCCTAACACTTTATATAAATTATGTAACATATAAAGAGTTATAACAACCTCAAAAATTGTTCTTAAAAAAGGATGAGCCATATAACTTTCATTATTGAATTTTCTAAAAATTAGTTTTATATATTCTAAAAATAAAAGATGCTTTCAGAAATTTGATATAATTTCTGAAAGCATCTTTTTATCATTAAAAAATTCCAATTATTAACCTTTAAAATTCTTATTGAGCATTTGCTACTTTATTATCCATAAAATTAGCTACAGGTGTATTATTCTTAACAACGTATATCTCTATAGCTTCCATTCTTAATCCTTCTTGAACTGTTCCTGCTATAGCTCCATTTTTTACCCATGGCATCCATCCCTTATTCTGAACTTGTGCTCTATAATATACAGAATAATCATTTGAAACATTCCCCAAAGAATCTTTTAGAGAAATTTTTATAGCCTCCATTCTTAATCCCTCTTGAACTGTTCCTGCTATAGCTCCATCTCTTACTGCTGGCATCCAACCTTTATTCTGAACTTGTGCACTATATTCTACATGTAAACCTGCATTATTAGGATAATTAATTTTTATAGCTTCCATTCTTAAGGCTTTCTCAATTGTTCCTGCTGCATCACCATCTTGTACAGAGTCTTGCCATCCTATATTCTGAACATGCGCTTGATAATTTATACTTGTATTTGGTTCCTGGCTATTACTAAAAAGTGAAGTTCCATGAAGATTATTACGAGGGTCATATGCACCACCAAATACTATGCAATATTTAGCATTAGAATAATACTTTTGAATAGCATCACTCCATTTTTGATAATTAAATGGTCTTGTTTCAACATTCTGTTGAGTCCTTTCATTCGGGACATTAACAAAATCCCCGTCAACTTTAGCACCAAGTTCAGCAAATCCAAATGGTTTTCCTGTTGCTGTAAGTTCTGCATATTGTTTTTTTATTCCGCTATCGTTTGAAGGATCATCACTATATCCATCTAAAGCTACCGTATCCACATAATTATTTCCTGGATAATATGAATTTGCACCCTTGACATGTGCTGGATCTAAGCTAGGATCTCCAGCACTAGCAGCAAAGCAGAATTTTAACCAAGTAAACTTACGATCATTCACTAAGTAGTTATGAAGATGTATCCAAAGATTTTTAAAGTCATCCTGATTTTTAAATCCCCACCATAACCAAGGTGAATTCATTTCATGAAAGGGTCTCAAGTATATGGTTGCATTACCATTGCTATCCATAAGCTCTGTATGATATTTTTCAATTATATCTCCTAATTTGCTAACCATTTGTCCATAGTTCCTAACAAAGTAAGGACTTGACTGATTTATATTTTTAATATCTACACTAGCTAATTCTTTAAAATCAGCATCGGATATTTGCGAACCATAGGCTATCTGACCTACTGAACCAATTTCTTGACTAGGAACAGGGTTGGGTAATGTAGCTGATATCATTGTATCTTTTCCTTGTTGTGCCACATTCAAAAAATCAGATGTATAATTAGAGTTATGCCATTTTGGCGTAGGGCCATTACCAATTGCTGTCTCATTATGATTCTTATGATTATCGTCACTATTATTATCCGAACAATTAGCCACATCAAACCCAACTATACTTACTTTTCCAGTATAGTTAGGATCTTTCATAATATCTATAGCGTCTAAATTTTCAGCCCTACCAACAAATATTCCTGAATTACATGTTGTTGGAATTGCATAAACTTTGCTATTAGCTAATGGTGATAGTATACCCACCATTGTCACCATACTTATCAATACTTTTTTTCTTTTGTTTAATATCATAATCTTACTCCTTTATATTACTTTTGGTGTTTTACAAAATCTATTTTCCACTCTGTATTAACTTTTCCATAGCTTGCGCAGCACCTGTACCATTTTTAATAACATATATTTGAAGAGATTCCATTCTTAATCCCTTTCCAGTTGTTCCTGATACATCACCGTTCTTCTTCCAAGGTGTCCACCCTATATTCTCAACTTGAGTTCTATAATATACTGAGTAATTTGATGCATTATTTCCTGAAGAATCCTTTAACATAATTTTTATAGCTTCAGTTCTTAAGCTCTGTCCTGTTGTTCCTGCAAGTTCACCATCTTTTACCTCTGACATCCATCCATAATTTTGGACATGTGTTTGATAGTGAAGATGAAGGCCTAAATTATTGTTATAATTAATTTTTATGGCTTCCATACGTAATCCTTGTCCAACAGTTCCTGCTGTATCCCCATCACTTACATTACTCTGCCAACCTATATTTTGAACATGGGCCTCATAGCTAAGACTTCCATCTTCCTTCTCAGCACCGTTAAAAAGGGAAGTTCCGTGAATATTGTTTCGAGGATCATAAGCTCCATCAAATACTATTGAATATCCTGCTTTAGGATAGTTTTTTTCAATGGCATTACTCAATTTTTGATAATCAAATGGTCTTATCTGCCTATTATTGGTGTCAACATAGTCTCCACCAACCTTTGGTCCAAGCTCAGTAAATCCAAATGGTTTCCCAAGTCCTTGATAAGTTTGTCCATTGTATGTTCCACCAACAAGCTCAGCATATGTTTTCTTTACATCTCCATCATTTTCAGGATCATCACTATATCCGTCTAATCCTACATTATCTACGTATTGTCCACCTGGATAATAATCAAGTGCATCTTTAACATTAGAATCAGTAGTAATACTTTCATTTGCAGAGTAGCAGAACTTCAACCAACTTAAACCACGAGTATTTACCAAATAGTCATGAATATTTATCCAAAGCTGTTTAAATTGATTACTGTCGTGCTCTCCCCACCAAAACCAACTTGCGTTCATCTCATGGAAAGGTCTATAGTAAATAGTTGCATTAGCGTTGTATGTATTTAATTTTTGGTGATAATTATAAATCTCATCACCTATTCTAGAAATCATTGTTTTATAGTTTTGAAGAAGCAAAGAACTCGATGTATTAATATCTTGAATTTTTGTATTAGCTACAGTTGCAAAATCTTGGTCAGATATATCTGAATGTGTATCTCCCCCAGCTGGGTTAGGCATTTCTGCTGATATAATAGTATCCTTTCCAAGTGGCGCAACCTTAGCAGCACTATCTCCACTGATAGAGCCTTCATAGTTTGCATTATTAAAAGTAGCAAGATCAAAAGAAACAATATTTACTTTCCCTGTATATGCAGCATCATTCATAATGGACGGATTATCCAGATTGTTTCCCCATCCAAGAAATGCTCCTGAAGTACATGTTGTTGGGACCGCATAAACTTTGTTAGTAACTAATGGCGAGAGTATAAGTGTCGTCGCTAGAAGACTTATTATAGTCCTTTTTCTTTTGTTAAATGTCATAATTTTACTCCTTTTTACTATTTACACAAAAATTATGGTTTTTTTATAAAGTTTTTATAACTTTTTGCTAGTATATTATATTACACTATAATATTGCCATTGTAAACTTCCATTATTTTTATGTAATGTATATGTAAACGTATATCTTTTTAAATTTTTGTGCTAATTCTATACTTATTGGAATTTTTGTTTCTACTTTTAATTGGCGTACAAATATAACTGCCACCTACTGTGAAACTCTAACAAATAAGTGGCATTCATATTTATTTAATTTTTAATACACTATGCTTATAAAATTTCATGCTAAGTTTATTATCTTGGTGCCGCTGTACCATTTTTAACTATGCATATTTGAATAACTTCCATATAATTATCCGTTTTTATTGTTTTTTAATCATATCTATTAACAAGATAGCAGAATTTTAACCAAGTAAATCCTCAATGATTTAATAAGTAATTATATATATTAGTTATTTAGTACCTTGCACTAATCCTTCCATTAATTGCGCTCTTTCTGTACCATTTTTAACAACACATACTTGAATTGCTTCTACTGGCCTAGATTGCCCAATTGTTCCAGATGTACTTCCATTTTTAGTCCATGAGGTCCATCCCATATATCTAAGATGTGTTCTATAATATATCGAGTAATCAGATGAATCTTTTCCTTGAGCATCCTTTAATGAAATATTTATAGCTTCTATAGATAGATGCTGACCCGTTGTTCCTGCTATTTGACCATCGGATACTGGTGACATCCATCCTATATTAGAAACATGTGCTTGATATTGCAAATGTAATTCAATATTATTAGGATAGTTCATTTGAATAGCTTCCATAGACAATGTTTGTCCTGTTGTCCCTGCTGTTTCAGCATCTTTTACATAATCTTGCCACCCAATATTGGAAACATGTGCTTTATAACTGATGCTTGTATTTGCATCTTTATAATCATTAAAAATAGAAGTTCCATGAATATTATTACGTGGATCATATGCTTTATCAAACACTATTGAGTATGAAGCCTTTGAATATTCACTTTGAATAGCATTACTCCATATTTGATAATCAAAAGGTTTTATTTGATTATTGTCTTTATCAATATAGCTTCCACCAACTTTTGCTCCAAGCTCAGCAAATCCAAATGGTTTATTATAGCCTTTATATGTAACACCATTGTATGTCCCTCCAGTAAGTTCTGCATAAGGTTTTTGTATGTCAGGATCATTTGAAAGATCATCACTATAGCCGTATAAGGCAACTGTATCTACATAATTATCTCCTGGATAATATAACGTTGCATCTTTAGTGTATTTGTACTCATCTCCTATATTTTCATCACCTTTATTGACAGCGTAGCAAAATTTTAACCAAGTAAATTTTCTATCATATACTAAGTAATCATGAAGATTTATCCAAAGCTTTTTAAATTGCTCTTTATCTTGAAATCCCCACCAAAGGTAACTTGAATTCATCTCATGAAAAAGGCGTAAATACACATTAGCAGCCTGGTTTTTCTGATTTAGATTTGAGTAATAATCAGCCAGTATATCCCCTAATTTTTTAACCATACTTTGGTAATTTGTAACAACTTTAGAATCTGAACTATCTGTTATCTTAGCGTTTGCTACTTTTGAAAAGTCATCTGAACTCATATGTGTTGTACATTTCTGGCCTTCTGGATTAGGAATTTCCGCAGATACCATAGTATCCTTACCAAGCACTGCAACATTTTTAAAATTCGTCTCATAATTTGCATTATGCCATCCTGCCGGACCGTCCCCAATAGCTGTTGCATCATTGTTTTTGTGATTATCATCACTATCGTTATCTGACCAATTGGCAACATCAAAAGCTACCATATTTACTTTTCCACTATAAGCTGGATCACCCATAATATCCTTAGTTTCAAGGTTTTCAGCCCATCCAAGAAAAGCACCTGCCTTACAGCTTGATGGTATAGAAGCATACACTTTACTATTAATTTTTGGCGACACTAAAAGTACTGATACTAACATAGCTGAAAGTATTTTTTTCTTTTGTTCAATATCATTATTTCTCCTCATTTCTAAATTTTCTTTACATATTTATTATTAATTTCCTTTAAAAGTATAATAACCCATATATATTATTTTATAAACATATAATGTATATTGTTTTATATTTTTATTAATAGTATTAAAACTAATGAGTAACCTTTTAATAATTTACAATTAAATTCTTATCATTTTATATAAACATAATTGCCACCCAAAACAAATGAGTGGCAATTATTAATTATTCAATTTTGATTTTTTACAACCTTACCAACCTAAATCAGCTTTAATTGCTTTATAAAGCTGAACAGCCATCAATTCATGAGTTTTTACGGTAGGATGCCAGTCCTCACCATATCCATTTGCAGAATCCTGCACTGGAAACTCAATAAAATGAACCTTTTGATCTCCTGAAGAATTTTTCATCTCTACAGCACTATTAATATAATCCCTTGCACTTTTTAGGTTATCTCCATTTAACATAGGTCCTACTGCACAGTATATATGTGCAGTAGGATATTGACTGCGAATACGATCTATAAATGTTGAATAGGCTGTAACAAAAGTTGTCCTATCTGGAATACCTATACTAAAGTCATTTGTACATAAATTAATTACAACCACTTGAGGTACCCATCTGTTCGTATCCCAAAGAGGTGTTGATGTATACGGCAATATTCTTTGGTACAAATCAGGCATTAAATCAGTTGTGTTTCCTCCAGAATTTCTAATTAAACCTTTTCCTGACCAACAAATAGTCATAGGTTCAGCTCTTAAAAGTCTAGAGGTTATGGCACCATAGGAAAGATATGCATTTTCATTTTTTGTCGTAAAGGATTGATATTGACTTTTACCTTCATTTCCATATCCACAGGTAATTGAATCCCCAATAAACATTATTCTTTTTTGTAAAGGTTGCGGAGGTGAAATTAATTCTCCACCATCAACAATAAAACCTAAAAATTGAACTTCTCCAACTGACGCTTCAGTTCTCTTAACCAATTCTACTGTATGTTTTCCATTTGTAAGTCCCTCTGCTAATACAATAGGTGATGAGTTACTTGAAGTTACATTAACTGGCATCTTTACTATTCCATCAATTATAACATTAAACCAATTGTCTCCTGAAGATTTTAAATTTACACTTATTCCTGTACCATTAAAATTTGCCTTTATGGTACTGTTACTCCATGCAAACTTTGGACCAGCAGGATCGCTTGTATCAAAACGACCGATGAATAAAACATTAGATGAAGTTTCTGATGTTTTCAAACTACCATAACCAAAAGAAGCAGCTTTAACTGTAAAATTTACGTTTAGAAGCATCATAAAAATAATTAATAAAAAACTAAACTTTTTTCTCATTAAAATTCCCCCTTATTATACTTTATATCCACATTATACCACAGGATTTTTATGTAATAAATGTAATATGCTTAAAAATATTATTTATATCTAACTAAAATCATTCTTAACTTATATCAAATAAAAAAGAGCATCTCTGCCCTTAGTATTTTTTAACTTATCTATTATTCATTCTTTCAAATGCTATATCCAAGTCGTTTCTTGACGCCTTAATAAAGTTTTCAGAAGTCCCATATCCTATTTCCTTTCTATTTTCTTTTAGACCATCTATTACACCTGCCACAAAATCTTTAGTAGGTACTGAGAAATCATTTGTACCAAGTTTTGCTCTTGCGCTGCTATTTAGTTCAGATACAACTGCAGGCGGTACAACTTCAATAACTTCTATTCCTAAATCCTTAAGCTGATGTCTTAAGGACAAAGTATAAGAATGCATTGCAGCCTTAGTTGCACAATAAATTGGCACCCTAGCCATTGGCACAAAACCCAGCCCTGAAGATACATTTATTATTGTGCTTTTCAGTTTTCTTTCCTTAAAATGTTCCACAAACATACCTGCCAAATATATTGGAGCTTTTAGATTTATATCAACTTCTATTAAATTATCTTTAACGAGGTCTTCTATTCCCTTTGTCAAATCTACATCTTGCTGCATCCCAGCATTGTTAATTAAAATATTTATATTAGAATAATTTTTCTTTATCTCGTTCATTAATTCTTCTCTACTTTGTGATGATGCCACATCGCAAACTATAGTATGTATTGAAGGTATAGCTTTTTTTGCTTCCTTTAATCTAGATTCACGTCTACCACAAATGATTACTTCGTTTCCCAATTCAACAAATTGCTTTGTCAGCTCTAATCCTATACCTGTAGCTCCACCAGTTATAAGTATTGTGTTTCCAGTTAAATTCATACTAAAACTCCCTTTCAATTATATACTCTTACTTATATCCCCAGTATTGAAATTTCTAATTCATACTTTAAAAAGTATATATATTATTACCAGTTAATTTCTAGTCCTACTCCAACTTCTTTTACAGGCAACTTTTTATGTATTTCTGCTCTAACTAAAAACGAGGTACAATGACAAGGATATAACTCTTTTATATTATTTTGTACTAGATAATCTATGGTTTTCTGCACTTGCTCATTTACTTCAAATAAATGAAACCCACCTATGATTCCTATAACTCTGTTATCCCTGCAAACTTGCTTTGCATATTCTACAATATTGCAAATACCACTGTGAGAACATCCTGTAATAATATAAATACCGTTTTTACTTTTATATGCCAGCGCTGTATCATCCATTACATAATCGTCTACTAATTTTCCACCATCAACTTGTTTTCCTATGGATTTTCTATTTTCAAAATTATTTATCTTAGGTATTTTCCCTAAAAATATTAAGTTTTCACTAACTTTCTTAGGTTCTTTCGATAAAATCAAATTACATTTTTCTCTTAGTTCCTCCTGTAAAATAGGAGAACATATTTTCAATTTATCCTTTATTTTTTCTTTAAATGCATCCTTATGAGCAATTATAGAGATCTCACCTACACTACTTTGTTCAAAATAGTATTTTAACCCTCTTGTATGATCATCATGACCATGTGAAATGACAATAGTATCTATATTTTTCAAATCTACATCTAACGCACTGGCATTTTTAATAAATATATCAGAATATCCAACATCTAATAATAGCTTAGTACTTTCGTCTTCAATATAATATGAAACAGCAGGTTCACCTAAATAATATTGGTCAATATATGTATTATTATCTACTAAAACTTTTAATTTCATTTTTTCCTCCTTCAGTTAGATAAAATGTCTAGACATTATATTTATAGCCTTCCTTTTCCAATTAAAAACTTACATATATTAAATTTTACACCAATTCATTGAAAACTGCATGAACCTGCCGACTGACTTCATAACATATTTTTAAAATTTTTTTATCAATATCAAAGAATATTTATAGTATTTCTACATATCCTTCTGTTCCATTCACACGAATTTGCTGCCCATCTTTTATTAATTTTGTGGCATTCTCCACTCCTATAACTGCTGGTAAACCATACTCACGTGCAATAACCGCTCCATGTGTCATCAATCCACCAACTTCAGTTACTAAACCCTTTATGGATACAAATAGAGGTGTCCAGCTTGGATCAGTAAATGAAGTTACTAATATGTCTCCTGCCTCTAGATTTGCATCTTCCATATTTAAAATGACACGCGCACGCCCTTCTATAACTCCAGAAGAAACCGATAATCCTATAATAGCTCCCTCTGGTACATTTTCTCTTTTGTATTCACCTTCAACAATTTCACCATCAGAAGTTATAACACGTGGTGGTATTAGTTTTTCATATAATTTGTGCTCATTTTTTCGTTTATTTATTATACTGTAATCCACTTTTTTTGTGCGTATAACTTCCCTAAGTTCTTCAAATGTAAGATAGTAAATATCTTCTTTTTCATGAATAGCACCTATATTTGCAAGTTTTTCAGCTTCTTTCATCAAAGCCTGCTTATAAATGAAGTAGCGATTAACCATTCCGTATTTAGGATATTCGCGATAACCTATAAAATTTCGAATTAGCTTAATCATTCGTTTTGTCTCTTTTGCCTTTTGTTCACCATCCGGTAATTGTTTTAACCTTTCCAATAACTCTTGTTCCTTTTCTAAAGCTTTCTGTTTTCCTTGCTGAAATTTTATATTTGCTGCACCAGTCTCAAAGTTTTTTATATTATTAAGAATCATAGGAACAAGTGTAATTGGTTTTTCACTTAAACGTGTTCTGGTTATATCAATTTCTCCGCTGCATCTCATTCCGTATTTGCTAAGATAAGACAAAATTGCATTCTTAACCTCATGACCACCATTAAATTTAACTATTTCCTCCAAAAAGTTATCATCCTTTACATGTTGTAAATAGTCTATTATTTCCGGATAAGGGCGAATCACATCTGCAATCTCTAGTAGCTCCAAACCCATTTTTGAAGTAATATTGTTTGGTACAGATTGAGAAAGAATATCTGCTGCATTTTTTTCACCCAACCAATCCCTCATTTTTTCATTTATCCAATGTGAAGCATTTATAGCAGTCATAAATACAGCTGAACTTTGTGGGTCGGATAAAATTTTCTTTAACTCCTCTACATCTGTTCGAATAAAATCAATTAACTCTAATCCCGATTTTGTTTTTATGTTTTCTTTTAGCTCTTCTATAGATGCTTGATTCTTATTAATTAAATCAGAAACAATTGTCGGGTTGTTTTCAATTTGATTCTCTGACTCTCCTGCTGATACTCCTTTATTGCTTTTACTTTGATTCCCATTATCACTTGGTAAAGCTTTTATAAAATCTCGTTCTATTATGGTAACTAATGCATCTTTCATGAGAGGATCGTGTTGTTCCATATTATTTAATAACATTTTTCTGCTATCCTTTGAAGCCAACATTTGTGTAACATCAAAAAATAACCTTCCACCAGCTTTAAATCTGTTCCCAAATGATGTTAACTCATATAAAGACATTCCAAGTGGTTTCAGGGGATCTGTCATCATTTGCTGATGACCCACAGATATATATACATGATTTTCTTCATCATTTGCTTTAGGAATTGGATATAAAGTAGTAATTGGACGACTCTGAAGAATATAAAATGTATCTTGATTTAAACACCACTCTATATCCTGAGGAAAGCTAAAATGTTCCTCAATGCTTCTGCCAATATGCTCCAACTGTAAAATCTGCTCTTCTGTCAACACTTGCTTATTTTGTTTTTCAATCTCAAGCTCTTGTGCTTTTGTACCACCATCTTTTGAAGCATAAATAGCTAGTTTCTTTTTAGATACCTTCTTATCGGTAATCTTACCACTCAGCACCTTATACATATCAGCATTCACCAACCCAGAAACTAAAGCTTCACCAAGACCAAAGCTTGCATCAATAGATAACACCTTCCTATTAGAATTCACAGGATCAGCCGTAAACAAAATCCCTGCTGCCTTTGGAAATATCATCTTTTGAATAACCACAGATATATAGACTTTTCGGTGGTCGAAGCCATTTTGAAGACGATAAATTACTGCCCTGTCAGTAAATAGAGATGCCCAGCACTTACTGATATGTTCTAAAATTGACTTTTTACCAATAATATTTAAATATGTATCCTGCTGTCCGGCAAAGGATGCTGTCGGCAAATCCTCTGCAGTTGCACTGGAACGTACAGCATATGCATCTTTTTCACCTAACCTTGTGAGATACACATCAATCTCTTCTACTATATCTTTAGGAATGGATATTCTTTCAATGACCATACGAATTTTCTTGCTAACTTCATAAACTTTTTCCCCATCCTCCAGTCTAAGACATGATAATTCGTCTAACAACTCATTAAATTCCTTACTTTTTTCAATTATCTTCTTGTATGCTTCTGTAGTAACACAAAAGCCTTCCGGTATTAAAATTCCTGCAACCCTAGATAGTTCCCCTAGATTTGCGCCTTTACCTCCAACCATGGAAATCTTTGTTTTATCAATTTCCTTAAAACCAAGCACATATGAATTCATACACATACCCCTTCTTCTTTTCTCTGTATAGGTAAACCATTTATCAATAATATCTGTTCCTATAATACACACAATAAGCACAAATTATAAGCCTATTATTTAAAAATTCCATATGATATAATTAAGTTGGGGGATTAATTTTATCAACTGTTAGTACTCATCTTACCCACTTCTGTATAAAAAAAGTACCAACCTATTCGATTAGTACTTTTCTTGAAAATTTTAATTGTTTTCACTCACTATATGCTTTATTAATTTAATTCTGGCCAGTAATCTTTATTTACTTCTATTAACTCATCTAGTATTTGTTTAGCAACTTTTGCACTAGGAACGGTCCTAGAAAGGGTTATAGCCTGCCATAACTTTTGATATGATTTTTCTTTCCATGCCTCAACTACTAATTTCTCTACAGAAACTTGTTGTTCCATCAAGCCCTTTTGAAATTGAGGGATTTTTCCCATTGTTAATGGCTCTGGTCCATTACTTCCAACTATACAAGGTATTTCTACCATACCTGTAGAGTCAAAGTTTTCAATTGATCCATTATTAGGTACTATCAATAACATTCTTTCATGTGTGTTATATGAAATTGCTCTTGCTAAATCAACTATATAAGAAGCATGTTCATCTATCTCCATTTTACAACCTTTTGTAGACTGATTTTCTATAACTTTTTTACATTCACCGAATACAAATTTTTCACGCCCATCCATCACTTCATTTGCTCTTGTATATTCTTTATTAGAATGTTCAACTACATAATCTGGAAATAAATAATATTTTAAATAAGTGTTTGGCAATGTACTTGGATCTACTGCATATACATCTTTAGCTTTAGCAAAAGTATCGTTCCAACTAGCATCAGTGT
The DNA here is from genome assembly GCF_000008765.1 of Clostridium acetobutylicum ATCC 824. Taxonomy (NCBI): domain Bacteria; kingdom Bacillati; phylum Bacillota; class Clostridia; order Eubacteriales; family Clostridiaceae; genus Clostridium; species Clostridium acetobutylicum. The sequence goes on along the minus strand of NC_003030.1, from coordinate 617,780 downwards.
GTTGAGTATCCCCATTTTCAGCTACATAACCATACTTTTTAACGTGTTCCTTTAACTTTGGCATTAAATCATTGCCATCTTTATCACGTATATCTGACCACCACCCGAAGTGGTTAAGTCCATAATACTTAACTGTCATTTCTTTTCTTGACTCTAATCCCAATATTTCTGCCATCCTTGTTTCTATTCCTATAGGCATATCACAGATGTTTAATATTTTAGAATTAGGTCTTAGTTTTCTTGTTGCCTCTGCAACTATTGCTGCCGGATTGGAGTAATTTAGCATCCATGCATTTGGTGAATATTTCTCCATATAATCAAGAATTTCAATAACTCCACCTATAGATCTCATTCCATAAGCTATTCCTCCTGGTCCACAAGTTTCTTGACCAACCACTCCATACTTTAATGGAATTTTTTCATCTAATTCACGCATTGCATATTTACCAACTCTTATATGAGCCATAACAAAATCAACATCTGTAAATGCTTCCTTTGGATTTGTTGTTGCAAGGAATTCTATTTCTGGTGCCTTTTCTTTTAATATTATCTCACAAGCTCCAGCTACTATCGCTTGTCTTTCTTTATCATTGTCATAAAATTTAAGCTTTCTTATAGGGAATTTATCCATATTGTCCAATAACATTAATACTATTCCTGGTGTAAAAGTACTTCCTCCACCTGCTATTACAACTGAAAATTTTTTCATAATCTTTTCCTCCTTAAATATAAATATCTATTTTTATTAATTTTAGATAACAAATTGATTATTTATTTAATACTAATTTATGACTTTATAAGTAATCCCTCAAACTCTTCTCTTACCTGCGGAACTGATAATCCAACTATAACTTGAATGGCTTTTCCATTTCTAACCACTCCATGTGCTCCAGCTTTTTTGAAAACACTATCTGGTAATAACTTACTTTCATCTTTTACAGATACACGCAGTCTAGTTGCACAATTAGTAACATCTGCAATATTTTCACTTCCACCTAAGGCTTGTAAAAATTGCATAGCTTGACTTCCATCTATTTCATCATTCTTAACTTCCTCAGCTGCGCCTTGTTTTGCCTTATAATCAGCTTTTGTATAAAGTTTTGTTTCTTCATCATCTATCTCTCGTCCAGGAGTAGCAAAATTAAACTTTAATATTAAGAAACGGAATACTAAGAAATATATTGCTGTAAAACATAATCCTATTATTATTTGAGTTATATAAGTAACTGGATGATACTTAAATAATGGCAGCCAGTTTTGTGCAAACCAATCAATTAATCCCCCTCCAAAATTACCTACAACACCAAATGCATATTCTATTGCCGCTAAAGTTGCAGCCAACACAGCATGTACTGCAAATAATGCTGGAGCTATAAATAAAAACGTAAACTCAAGAGGTTCAGTAATGCCCGCTACAATAGCTGTTATTGTTGCTGGTATAAGTAAACCAGCTACAATTTTTTTCTTTTCAGGCTTTGCAGTGCTGTAGATAGCCAATGCTATACCAGTACATCCAAATACCTTAGAAGATCCATGCAGTGCAAAACCGCCGGCTGGGAACATATCTTTTAATGAACGAGCACTTGTTGCAAAATCTGATAAATGCTTTGGCCAATATGAAGCAATACCATCAGGTACTACTGCTGGCCCATAAACAAATGGTCCATAGATAAAATGGTGCAAGCCCGTTGGAATCAAGATACGTTCTAAAAATGTATATATCCATACGCCTATAACTCCAGATGAAGCTAAGAACCCTTGTAACGCTCCTATGCCGCATTGGACCTTAGGCCAAACTAGACACATTAACAAAGAAGTTGGTAGCATTACGAAAAATCCTATCATCACCACGAAAACTGAACCTTGAAAAATACCTAAGTAAACTGGTAATCTCTTTTCGAAAAACTTACCATGTAGATACACAGCTATACCTGCAATTAAAATTGCACCTATCATACCAGTATCAAGCGTCTTTATGCCTGCAATCAATGCAAGCCCACTTGATACCCCATGGCTAACTCCAGGTTGTAAATTAAAGTTAACTCCGAAACTTGAACCTGAAATAGTAAGAATAGCATTAATAAAATAATTAAATGTTAAATATATTAATAGAGCTTCTAGACAGGCACGGGCTTGTGCTTTTTTAGCTAAGGCAATTGGTAATCCAACTACAAACAATAAGGGTAGTTGATTAAACACCGTCCATCCACCTTGCTGAACTACATACCAAAAGCTATACCATGCTGTACCTTTTGCTGCTATGGAACCCATAATATCTTGATTTGTAAACAAAATAGAAAATCCAACAACCATACCATAAAAAGCAAAGAATAAAACCGGAACAAACATGGCAGCTCCAAAGCGCTGAATTTTTTGCATCATTTTTTGACCCCCTCAAATCTTTTATCAATAACTATTGTGATATTTTTAAGAAAGCAATTATCGTACTGTATTACCTTCCTTATAACTTGTATCAAATTGTTTGTTTCATAATTTAGCCCAAATTGTTATGTCTGTGATCTAATGTTTCTTACCAAGATATCTTGTATGAGTTTATATTATCAACTAAAGAAAACCTTTTCAATACTTTTCACCCATTTACTTCTTATGTACATCTTTAAGTTATTCGCACATAATTTGTGCATTCGCACAGGCTATCTTTTCAATATTTATATAAAAAACAAAAAGTTAGCACATAAATATTGTGCTAACTTTTTTACATATACATCCTATGATATTGTATCCTCTTTTTTTAATTGTCCTAAGTAAGTAATATATTTTAGAAATAATATCTCAATTAAAATGAAGTATTGGCCTACATTTTCACAAGTAACCACTCCTTCTATTTTTATATTTCTTGTAATAATATACAAATTCTCGTCACATAACCTCGCTATTGAGTTGTCGGATAATTTTGTAATAGAAATAGATGGTATATTCTTGACCTTTACTTTTTTCAAATATTCAACCGCAGATTTTTTTTCACCAGATAATGATATAATTACAATTAAATCTTCATCAGTAGCTGTCTCTAGAACCATATTCATTTCAGCTTCTCCGTGTACTGTAACAAAAAACTTATTTACACTTATAAAATGCCTTTTAAGTTCATTGGCTGCTGCAATTTGTACCGCCCCAGTCCCATATACAAAAAGATGTTTTGCTCCATAAATCATACGACATATTTCTAAAAAATCCTTTTCCTTCATATCCTTTATTGTTTTGTAATAATCCTGATAAACATCCTCAACACTGCTGCTTTTAAAATTATTACTCACGCCAAGTTCTAGTTTTAACCTAACTTTAAACTCTCCAAACCCCTCCAAAGATAGCTTTTGAGTAAATCTAGAAATTGTTGTCCTTGAAATATTACATTTTTTTGCTAATTCATCAATAGATATTGTACAACACTCACGCTTATTACAACATATATACTTCCATATGTGGAGATCGTTTTCATTGAGCTTATTGTAATTATTATTAACCAATTCTTCTAATCTCATGTTTACTTCCTATCTTTCAAACTAATTTTTAACTAGATTATAACATCTTAAAAGTTTCCTGTAAATATCAGTATATAGCCTCATAAATAACAGATAATCTCTTATAATTAATTTTGATCTTTTATATCATTTAATAATCCTTCAAACCATTGAAGATTTACCAAATGATGAGAACGCGAATTTTCTAACATCTTTTTGAAATAAGTAGGTATAGCTTTATTATTATTAAGAGATTGCTCTAATAAAAAAATTTTCTTTTTTGTTTGTTCGATTTGCTTTTCTATTAGTTTTGTTAATTCCTTACTTTTATACTCATTAGCAAATAACATAGCAGCATAAAAAGATAGGTTTATATAATCTGTCTTAGAACCATACTTATACATCAATTTTTCAAATTCTTTATCTCCTAGTTCTGTTATGATATAATTACGCTTCTCTCTAGTGCTGTCTAATTGGTTAACTTTTTTTATATATTGCTTTTCTTCCAATTGTTGAAGATTATAATAAAATGATCCTTTGGTGAAATTTACTATGTACTTATAATGTCTCTCTTCCATTAACGCTAATAATTCGTATCCGTAAGAACCTGGTTTTTGTTTTAATAAACCTAAAATTAGTAATGGTATCAAAAAAACATCTCCTTTATGTTCTTCATTAAATTTATATTAATAGCTCCTTTATACTTGTAATATTTAATCATTGTTGATTTTCATAAGTTCAGATGTAAATTCATCATACGATATTTTTCCCAATGCAAAATCCATACTTTTTATATATATCTTTTCTGCTTTAGTATGTGTTCTAGCATAATTTAGATTTAGCAATTCATTTTCATTAATTAATGGCTCTAATACATGTTTCCTATTAAAAAAGGCTTCAAAATATCGTAAACCAAATTTTCTTTGAGAAATAGCATCAATATGAATGCCATCAGGATTACAAGTTAAACCTGATGCTGTAACAAAGTAACAGTTATCCTGTTCAAAAGCAAATTTTTGTAACTCCTTATTAATGAAATTATATTCAGTACAGCCTTTTCCAAATCTTTCTTTTCCTAAAAAATCTCCTAAGCCACCAATAATAATCGGAATATCTGGGACATTGAGCTCCTTTCTAAGAGCTTCAATAATTAAAAGTAACTTTTTATAATATACTTTGTAGTTACCATTAAGGCTATCACTCTCCCCTTGGTGCCATAGAATTCCTGTTAATTCACTACTTTCCATAGCGAATTTAGCTTCGGTTAATGCATGTCTAAAAAGCACCCCATCTAAAGCCCACTCATCAATTGAACTTCCACCTTCAGCACAAGGAATCAATCCAATAATATCTTCTTGATTTTTTTGACTCCATGCATCTGCAAATGAACCCGCTAAACTTATTCCCGAAACAGGACGATCATAATTGATTGGCTCAGTCATCATTTGCCATCTACCATTACGTAACATTTGTATTCTCTCATTATAAATCATGGGAACTTCATTAATAAAACCACGCCCAGCCATATTTGACTGCCCTAACATCAAAAACGATTTAACCACTTTAAGCCCTTCTTTCTATTTACTTTACTGCTTCATTAAGTTTTTCTAAATATCAAAAACCTTGAAATTATTATTAGTCTAATTAGACTAGCCATACTTAAATATTATAGTCTAATTAGACTAATTGTCAACTATATTCTTTTTATCTTAATGGCAAAGTGTTTTTTACTTGTAATATTTAAGCTGAAAGCACTATTGCTTATATTTTCCAGAACATAATCAGAAGCTCTTGGAATCAGGATAAAAATCATCATAGGCATCATAACAGCCATGCCACGATTGGTGCATAGCTGCGTAGTCATTAATTCTTTATTGGTATTTTCAAATTTTTCTTCCTGATAGTCTTCTGCATTATATGATCTTACAACCCGTAATCCTGTAAGATTTTCTCTTGTTACACGGTTTAGATTATCAGTAAGGACTTACATTTTTTAAACTTTGGAATAACAAAAATCATAATCATGGATATCACAAAAACCATAATTCCTAGCATTACTACAGTAGCAACCGTTCACTCAAATCCTTTTCCCTCAATCTTTGTAATTGACCATACTCCTAAGATTGGTGCTTCGATTAGCGTCTATAAACCCATGGCAACTAGCATCTGTACTTGAGTAATATCATTTGTTGATCGAGTTATCAGACTATCTGTTGAAAAGCGGTTTATTTCTTCCATTGAAAAGAATCTACCTTGGAAAACAAAAGGCTTCTAAAATTTTGCGAAAAGGAAGCCTCAATTCTTTCAACAAAAAATTCTACCACTACAGCAGCTGCAAAACTACATAAGGCACAAAGCATCATCTTTCCACCTGCTAACATATATCTTACATTTCACTTCTCTGTGTTTGCAGAAGTCTTGTAATATCTGACATACAATCAGGAAGTTTTAAATCTAACCAGACCTGTGCTGCTATGAAAACTAAACTGATAAATGCTTGGATCAACTCTCTAACTCTCAAACGCTTTAATAATTTAATCATGTTTTCTCCTCATTTTGCTAATAATATTATGCACTAATACTGTTAGATATTTTATCAATAATAATTTCTAGTTTTTAAAAAATGAATAACCTTATAAATTTAATGCTTACTGCTGGTGCTATTCCTGTATAGTCACTTATTAATTCTATTACAAGAAAATATTTCCTTTAGATAATCAATTTTTTACCGTCCAGTAATATGTTATTTTTTATCTTTTTGTATCAATTTGATACTATTTGCTTTATGTAGGCTCCCTGATAACTATCAATAGTTATCAGGGAAACCCAGTATAATTAAAGACCTATACTATACTCCATACAGTCATCACCAAAACATCTGATTCCGTGTGTTACCTTTACATTAATGCCCATTTAAACCTTTATAATTTTATTGTTTTTGTTGCAACATTCTCGCAAAACGAAATATCATGCTCAACAAACAAAATTGTAGGTTCATATTCAATTAACAATTTCTCAACCTGCATACGAGAAATGACATCAATAAAATTCAATGGTTCATCCCAAATATACAAATGTGCCCGTTCACACAGACTTTTTGCAAGCAGTACCTTTTTCTTCTGTCCTCCGCTAAAATCCTTGATATCCTTTTCGAACTGTTCTCTTGAAAAATCAAGCTTTCTAAGCATTGATTTAAATAAAGTTTCATCAATGCAGTATTTATCCGCATACTCAGATAAATTACCATATAAATCTGATGTATCTTGTGAAACATATGAAATAATTAATTTATTATTCTTTCTTACAATTCCGCTATGTGGGATGTCTTCTCCATAAATTAATTTCAATATACTTGATTTTCCGCTGCCATTCTTTCCTTGAATAGCAATTCTTTCACCTTTCTCTATATTAAATCTTACTCCTTCACAGACAATTCTATCATCATATTTAATTGCAACATCTATAACTTCTACAAGCTTTTTATCATGAAAAGTAAGCGGTACTATTTTTAAATTTTCATTATTCTCAATATTTTTAAGAAGTCTTGATTTTTCCTTAATCATATTTTGTTGTCTAGCTTCTATATTTTTAGCACGTTTCATCATTTTTTCAGATTTATGTCCAACATATCCTTTATCTAATTTGCTCCCAGAATTAGTAGTTCCATACTTGCTACTTTCAACACTATCTGACCACGTAGATGTACGTTTTGCCGAGCTAGAAAGTCTATTAATATCCTTTTTCAATTTTTCATTTTCTGCTAGTTCAAACCCATCTTTTAATTCCTTGTTTCTCCACCATGAAGAAAAATTCCCTTTTTGTATTTCAATATTAGTTCTATTAATAGACAAAATATGGTCAACACAATTATCCAAAAAAGATCTATCATGTGAAATTAGAATAAATCCTTTCTTCTTTTTCAAGTAATTACTTAGTTTCTTTCTCCCTTCAGCATCCAAATGATTTGTAGGCTCATCAATAAGCAAAAAAGAATTCTCTTTCAAAAACATAGCAGCCAACAATGATTTGGTCTGCTCTCCTTTAGAGAGAGTATAGAACTGTCTATATAAAGCTTCATAGTCTATATCTAACAAAGATAATTCTTTTACTATTTCCCAATCCATTGAATTTGGACTAATCTCCTTTATGACATCTATGACAAATTTGCCTTTCTCCTGCACTTCATAAGGAAAGTATTCAAAATTCACATCAGTCGAGATGCTTCCATTATATTCGTATTTTCCAAGCAAAAGATTTAGAAACGTAGTCTTTCCTCTACCGTTTCTTCCAGTAAACCCCAATTTCCAATCAGTATCAATTTGAAAACTTACATTTTCAAAAATATTATCATAACTACCTTCATAAGCAAAGGTTAAATTTGTAACATTAATTAAAGACATATTTTTGTCCTCCTCTGTATTTAATAATATAAAAAACAAATTCGGAACAATAGGTGATCTTGTTATTACTCCATATAAATATCACCTGCAGTATCCGAGTCTATATGGAGATTATCATGTGTTAGCAAAGTATCTTTATCTATCATAATATTATTTATCCTCCTTATTCTAATTATTTATAAAAAAGTAAGAGCTGCAAGAATTTATTATCCTTACAGCCCTTAGATATACACAGTTAAGCTAATTATTATAGCATAACACAAGTATATATTAGAAGAAAAAAGAATAACTTTCCTGCATAAGTACAACAAAAAAACAGAACACACCTATTATCTTTGTATTAAATGTACTTTTAAAAATCAGCAAGAAAATTTAATCATTTTTTCACCTCAAATTTCAAATTTTTTACCATTATACTATTCCCCATCAAAAAAGTCAATGAGGAGTTAATCAAGAAAATTTGTTTTAAATTAATCCATGTCATCCCGAAGAGCGTCAATGATATTTTCTTTTTTTATCTTGCTAATGGAATACATCATAGTAATGAACACGATAAATAGCACACCGAACACGCTGATTCCAATACTACTCCACGGCAATACAAAATGGGTACTGTCGCCACTCATTACTTTGTGCACAAGCCATGAGAATATGATTGACAGAGGAAGCCCGAGGAGCAGAGCCTTCATTCCATAAAAGACGCACTCGAAATTCATCATCTTTTTGAAATCGCGGTCAGACATTCCCACAGAGCGAAGCATGGCAAGTTCACGCCTGCGCAGCTTGATATTCGTAGAAATAGTGTTAAATACATTGGCAACTGCAATCAGCGAAATCATAATTATAAAAGTATAAGAAAATACGTCGACAATAAAAATTTCATTTTTGTTTTCCTCAAATATTTTCTTACTATTTATAAGGGTGTATATATCTTTAATTTTCGCACCTTTAATTGCCTCTTCCATTTTAGCCGCTGACTGCGAGGGATTCTTTGACAAAAAAGTCATGCCCTTAGCGTTAATATCCGCAGAAATATTAGAGGTATTAAACTTTTCCTTGAGTGAATATGGTGCAATCAAACTAAGCTTACTTGGCTTTTTAAGTGATACTCTTACACTCGGAGGAATATCAGGCATCACCATGGTGCTAACAAATGTAATACTTACATTACGTCCCTGCCTAATCTCCGGCTTGCCATTTATTTCAGGAGCGATTGTAAAATTCATGGAAGAACTCTTGAACATATCAGGAAGCTGGTGAACGTTCTTCTGATTGTCGTGATCACTATCCACTTTGGCGACACTTATCAATTTGGCATTTGGTCCTATATATTCCTTCTTTGGCAAGCCCAAGCGTTTGACAATATTTAAATAAGTACTGTCATCCAAAAACTGGATTATCGTTGACAGATTCACTGTTTTGTCCAGCGAATGTGAACTCACAGATTTCTTGTATGCATCTGAAAAGTCGCTGCCTTTGACAGCACAGGAATAATTCATAACAACTTGATACGAGCTTTCATAAACACCATTGGTGGTTTTTAATTTGTTATAAAGCTGCAGCATTTCACTGTCCTTCATATCATCTGAACCAAAACCAATATCATAACCATTAATCTCCTTTGCACCCGCTGTCGTCTGTTTCAAATCTGCTACCATTGCACTGGTCGATATAAACAGCACTACACTTAAAACAAGTGACAACACAATGCTGCGGTAACGTTTTTTGTTCCTTTTGAAGTTTTTAAGAGCAAGCACACCTTCAAACCCGTAAATGCGCTGTGCCAATTTTGAGGTTTTAACTTCTTTAGCTTCCAATTTGACCTCGTTAGTCTGACGAATACATTCCATCACAGGCATATTGGCAGCTTTACGAGCTGGAATATCGGCTGAAATAAGGATTGTAATCATGCTAATTACCACCGCTGCCAGAATTGCAGGAACAGACACCATAACAGTGAAAGGTACACCGACAAAGAAAATGTTTGAAAATTGCTTGGCAACAACTACCATCACAAGTTTGGTGCTGGCTATGCCCACTAAAACTCCAATCGGAATGCCAATGGCGCCGATACAAATACCTTCAAACAGCACCGAACGGCGCAGTTGTTTTGCGGTAGCGCCCACTGACGAGAGAATCCCGAACTGGTGTGTGCGCTCATTCAAGGATATATTAAATGAATTGTAAATCAGAAAAATCGAACCAATCATGATAATCACAACTACAATGCCACCAACTGAGTATAAAAATGCATTAAAAACCTTATCACCCGGATCATTAGAAAGAGCCATGAAGCGCAGCACTTCATTATTCAAGGTATAAGCATGACCTTCAGCTGTGCTTTTTGCATAAGTATGAACTTCACGCGGATTTTTCAACGTAACAAATAAGCTGAGATCATCCATCGTGTCTGCTGCATCCGCGGTTGTGATTGCGGTATATCCTGGCGCAGAATCTTCATCAAATGTTGGCATTTGAGAGATACCAACCACCGTGTAAGTCCTCTTTACTTTTGGCACAAGAGTTTCTTTTCCCGAAATGTAAGGGTCGTGTTGACCAAGGCTTTTGTTGACCTTCATGCGGCTTCCAACATCAATGGTAAACTTGTCGCCCAACTGAACCTTAACTCCACCTTTCGTCATAACTTTTCCAGGGACAACAATCTCTCTGCTATTTTGGGGCATCCTGCCCATAACCATTAGGATAGGCGGCAAAGCATTAAAGTTTTTCTTGCTGTATCCAGCTATAAAAAGATACGGCTTATTGGTGGTTTTTACGCCTTTAAGTTTTGCATAGCCGATATTTTTAAATGTTGCAACGCTTGCAACTTTGTCGTTACTTGCCTGTTTCGATGCGAAAGAAGAATTCACATTTTCAAATTTAACGTGCCAGCCGCCGTATTTCTGAGCTTCACCTTTTGCCAAATAATTCATCAATGAAATACCAAATGTGGTAACTCCCGTAATCAGTGTGACGGATAGAATAACTCCAATCACTGTTACAATTGTTCGTGTACGGCTTTTTTTCATGCCTTGCAAAGCAACTTTGTTGAAAACGTTCATGCTCTCACCCTCTCATCTCGTACTACTTTACCGTCTGATATACCAATAATACGATCTGCTTGCAGGGCAATATTTTCGTCATGCGTTACGACAATAAGAGTCTGATTGTATTTTTTATTGCTTTCTTTAAGTAGCTTTATAATTTCATGTCCATTTTTGCTATCCAAACTGCCCGTTGGCTCATCACCAAGCATGACTGCTGGGGCATTCATCAAAGCACGTCCTATGGAAACACGCTGCTGCTGACCACCTGAAAGCTGATTAGGTAAATGTTTTTCTCGTCCCTTTAACCCAAGCAATTCCAGTAATTCATTCAGTCGTTCTTTGTTAACCTTTCGCTTGTCCATTAATATAGGTAAGGTGATGTTTTCCACTACATTCAGAGTTGGAATGAGGTTATGAAACTGGTAAATCAGTCCAACCTGGCGCCTGCGAAAAATAGCGAGTTTTTCATTGCTTTGGGCATATACATCCTGCCCCTCCAGATACACCTTTCCGCTTGTCGGCACATCCACACCAGCTATAGCATGCAGTAGAGTAGATTTTCCGGAGCCAGAGGAACCAATAATTGAAGTAAATCCTCCTTTTTCAATTGTAAGTGAAATATTGTCAAGTGCAGTAACCTTATTTTCGCCCTTGCCGTAGACCTTGCATAAATTTTCAACTTTTAAGAACTCCATTATGTGAGTCTCCTTTCTTATGTTTTACCCATATAATAGAACATTCAACTTACATCTCTGTGACTTTTAGGTGAGAGATTCGTCACTTTGGAAAACGAATGGAAAATATCGCGCCTCCCTTTGGATGATTTTTGGCAGTAATCGTACCTCCCTGCCGTATTATAATCATCTTGCAGAGAGCTAATCCAATACCATATCCTGTGGCACCTGCATTTTTCCCGCGATAAAACCTGTCAAACAAGTGAAATAAATCTTCTTTTTGAAAACCTTCGCCACTATCGTGGATGATAATCTCGGTAAACAGTGGGTTGTCACCACAAACAATCTCAATCTTTCCGTTATCGCCTGAGCTTTCCATGCAATTTTTAATGATATTTTGAATTGCTTCCGAAAGCCAACCTGAATCGCCTTGAATAACCATCCCTTTCGGTGCATTTATTTTCAAATTAATATCGTGCAGTTCTATTGGTATTAAGAATGGTCGAATTGCGTTGCATATCAATTTATTTACATCTATCTGCTCGCTTTGGAACACCACAATGCCCGCATCCAGACGAGATAATTTCAAGAGAGAAGTAAGCAGCCAATCCATCTGTACAAACAATTCCTCTATTTCCCTCATCAATGCTTTCCTATCATTTGGGTCAGTTTTATTCTCTAACAACGACAAAATAAGGTTCACAGATGTAAGAGGAGTGCGGAGTTGGTGGGCTATGTCAGCCATAGAATCGGCAAGATGCTCTTTTTCTTTTTTCAGTGCATCATTTTGCTCTCTAATGCGCAGCGTCATTTTTGTTATCTCGCTTTGCAGAATGGAAAGTTCGCCCTCCTCCAATTCAGCAATATACAAATGATCAGCGTTATGAAGTACAAGATCAATTTGATCTGAAATCTGAGCAATACTTTTATATCGAGCCTTAGTAAACACAAAAAACACTGTTCCAAAGGCAGCAGAGGAAGTAATCGTAAGTATTCCAGCTGACATATTGATCACAAATCCAATCGTCACAGTTGCTGTAGCTATTAAAGAGATTAAAATGGCAAACTTCTTAAACTCTCTATTCCGAAGCATAACCGTTCCCCAATCTATATCCCGTTCCTCGAACAGTCAAAATAATTTCCGGACTTGCAGGGTTGTTCTCTATCTTCTCTCGCAGTCGTTTAATGTATACAGTCAATGTATTGTCATTTACAAACTCTCCAGCTGCATCCCATAATTCGTCAAGCAGTCTACTTCTTGTGATAATGCTTTTGTTATTATTAATAAATACCAATAGTAAACGGTACTCTAGGGCTGAAAGAAAAATCTCTCTGCCTTCCTTTTTTACAATTCCGCTCGCCGTATCGACATGAAGCCCACATATTTCAAAAGAAGAAGGAGAACTCCCACTTTTTCGCAGTGCGGTTCTAATTCGTGCAATCAATTCACGCGGACGAAAGGGCTTTGTTATATAGTCGTCTGCCCCCATATTAAGCCCAGTTACGACACTTGATTCATCTCCGGAAGCCGTAAGAAAGATAACTGGAACATCTTGCTTTTCTTTGATTTCCGTGCAAACCGTAAAACCATTTCCGTCAGGCAAAGAAATATCTATAAGCGCTAAGTCAAATTTATTACCATCAAGAGCGCCAATGGCGTCACTCCTCGTAGAGGCATGGTTTACTGTAAATCCTTCTGAGCGCAGCAAAAGTGTAAGATTTTTAGCTATCGCCTTATCGTCCTCAACCAAAAATATATGTTTCATTTATTTTCACCATCTCCTACTTTACTGTTCCTGTATCGTCCATCAGTTGGTTTTTCGGCGTCAACCGGAACAAGCCATGTATTTCCCATTTTATTAGCTACCCTAATCCGCCCAAAAGAGCAATAATATGCTACCACTTTGTCTGTTATTTCCCAATCTTAGCTGGTTTTTTTGTCGTTATATAATCTACGCTTAACAAACACCTCCATAATTTTATTATATTTCTTTTGATGGAAATATACAAACTGAAGTAATTCATGTCATAAATATCACTTTACTTTTGATTTTATTGCAAGAAAAAAGACGCTCATTTCTGAACATCTAAATTAAGAGAAAAGATATGTTTGAAAAAATGCCTAAAATAATTGTTTTCTATTTATCTACTCGTTTTATCAACACAATAGTCTCCACATGCCCCGTCATTGGGAACATATCGACTGGTTGAACTTCATTAACTTCATAACCAAGCTCACTTAAGATTCCTAAATCCCTTGATAAGGTTGCTGGATCACAGGAAACATAAACTATTGTTTTAGGCGATGCCTCTGCAATTGAATGTAAAAGTGACTTTTCACAGCCTTTCCTTGGTGGATCTACAACTACAACTTCTGGTGCTATGCCCTTTTCTATAAGCTTTGGTATCTCCTCTTCAGATTTTCCAACAATAAATTCAGTATTTTCTATGCCGTTTTGTTTTGCATTTATTTTTGCATTTTCTATTGCTTCTGGTATTATTTCTACTCCATATACCTTCTTTGCATTTTGAGATAGAAATAGAGAAATTGTTCCCGTACCACAATAAGCATCAAATACCACTTCTTTACCTGTCAGCCCCGCATATTTAAGCGCTGCAGAATAAAGCTTTTCAGTTTGAATTGGATTCACTTGAAAAAACGATTTAGAGGAAATATTAAATTTAAACTCACCGATATAATCTTCAATAGTACTTTCACCCCAAAGAGTTATTTCTCTTTGACCTAGTATTACATTAGTTTTCTTATTATTAATATTTTGAATTATCCCCTTTATACCCTGAATTTCAGTAGTTATCATGTGGATAAGTTCTTTTTTATGTGGAACATTTTCAGTATTTGTAACTAAAACCAGCATTATTTGTCCCGTTTTAAAAGCTTTTCTTATCATTATATGCCTTAAAGTCCCTTTTCCCGAATACTCATTGTATCCTTCTATATTAAACTCTTTAATCCACCTTTTTATCAAGAGTATTATTTCATTTGCAGAATCGTCTTGTATAAAACATTTATCAACCTCTATTATTTCATGACTTCTCTCTCTATAAAAACCTATTTTCGCTTCTCCAGCTGTTTCTCCCACTGGAAGTTGAACCTTATTCCTATAAAAATAAGGATCTTCCATACCTATTGTTTCATTTATTCTTACAGAACTTAAATCTAATTTTCCTATTCTTTTAAGACATTCTACTACTTTATTTTTTTTAAACTCAAGCTGTTCTGTATATTTTAAATGCTGAAGCTGACATCCACCACATTTTTTATAAATAGAACACACTGGCTCAGTTCTATCTTGTGATTTTTCAATTATGTCTATCAACTTTCCTATAGCAAAACTTTTATTTACCTTTATTATTTTTGCCCTTACCTTTTCTCCCTTCACTGCATCCTTTACAAATACAGTGAAATTATCTATTTTGCCAATTCCTTCTCCCATATTTCCAAAATCATCTATGTAAATTTCATAATCATTATTTTTTTTAACTGGAATAACTTTCTCCATAAACTCACCTTTCAAACTTCAATTTAATTGATTTTTAAGCATTCTATATATTATAACATATCCATAAAGTTCATACATTAAACTTAATACAAGTATGTTATAATAATGTTAGTATTTATAGAAATATTGGAGGTAACTATATGATAAAATTAATAGCCACAGATATGGATGGAACACTTCTAAGGAGCAACGGCGAATTCCCTAATGAATTTCCTCTTATACTAGATAGTTTATTGAATAAGAACATAATGTTTAGCGTTGCGAGTGGACGACAATATTTTACCTTAAAAGATAATATGGCTGGTTTTGAAGATAAAATTACATTTATTGCAGAAAACGGCGCCTTCATAGTTAAAGATGGAAAGGAATTGTTTGCAAAAACTTTAGATAGAGATATGTTATCTAAAGTCGTAGATGATGCAAAAAAAGTTCCTGACTGTAAATTGGTTTTATGCGGCAAAAAGAGCGCATATGTTTTGGACAAATCTTCTGCATTTATAGAAGAGGTCGAGAAGTATTATCATAAAAGTGCTGTTGTTAACAGTCTAGATGAAATTGACGATGAATTTTTTAAGATAGCAATATGTGATTATAAAGGTTCTGCAAATAATTCTAATGTACTTCTTTCTCCAAAGTGGGGCAAATTATTTCAACTCACTGTATCAGGGGATATATGGCTTGACATTGGAAGAAATGATGTAAACAAAGGAACTGCTATAAAGTTCCTTCAAGATAAATTCAACATAAATGAAAACGAAACTATGGCTTTTGGAGATTATTATAATGATGTTTCAATGCTCCAAAGTGTATATCATAGTTATGTTATGGAAAATGCTCCTGATGGAGTTAAAAAGCATGGAAGATTTATAGCAAAAAGTAATGATGAATCAGGTGTAATACAGGTAATTAAAAATAAGGTTCTCGAACTAGGTGCATAAATAAAAAATCAGAACTAGTGGTTTCTCTTAAAACATGCACTAGTTCTGATTTTTTCATTAGCTTTTTGATGTGAAAGTCTCGCATTCAGTACCTTCACTTGTAATAGCTCCTGGTCCGTAAATTTGTACATTCCTTGCTGCACATAGTTTATTATGATTATATGAGCAATTTATAGCCTGACATTGTATTTCAGGACTCATTTCTATTGAATTTCTGCTAAATACCTGTCGTATTTCTCCTGGAATATTCATATTAACTAAATTTGAAAGAGCATTTTTAATTCCTTTTTCTGCAAAAGTTTCACATTCCGTATCAATAGATGATCTAGCCTTTATACCATGCACATTAATAGTTTTCGCTGTACACAATCCACTAATATTATTAACACATGTACCTGCGCTGCACATCAATTTTGTTGCCATATTATTTTCTCCTCCTATTCTTAATTAAATATAGAAATTTTTTATACTCCAAATCACAAGTTCAAGTTTATAAACCCTATATATCACTTATTGTATTTTCTACTCTTTAAGGAACTTTTATTCACAATTACTTCAATGTATTTGCAAATCATATTGTTGTACTAAAATATTATGTTCTATAATAAAATAAGGAGTTGATAGTTTTATAAAAAAAATTTTAATATTGGGTGGAAGCGGGCTTGTAGGTTCTGCAATAATAAATCAGTTTGCTGGTGATACTGCTTTTCATATATATGCAACATACTTTACAAACCAAATAAAATATAATACAAAGGGCAATTTTAAACTTAATATTGACGATTTAAACACTCTGAAACATCTATTAAAAAAAATCAACCCTGAAATTGTGATTTCATGTTTAAGGGGTGATTTTAAGAAACAGCTACTTACTCACATAAGGGCAGGAGAATTTTTAAGAACCAACGGCGGGAAGTTGTATTTTTTCTCCACTACAAATGTATTTGATGGAAATTTAAATACTCCACATTTTGAAGACGATATTCCAATTTCTCAAACCAATTATGGCAAATATAAAATAGCTTGTGAGAATAAACTTATAAAGATACTTGATGACAATTGTTGTATATTGAGAATTCCTCAAGTTTGGGGAAAAACTTCAAAACGAATGGCTAATCTATTAAATTCCTTAGAAAATAATGAAGAAATCACTTTATATCCAAAACTCTTTATTAATACAACTATAGATGTAATAATAGCAAAACAGCTTTATTATATAATAAATCATAATTTGAGAGGAATCTTTCATTTAACTTCAAGGGATATAGTGAACTATAAGTCTTTTTACATTGAATTAATAAAAAGGCTAGGGTTTAGTAATACCAAAATTTCAGATAACTTTGAGGATACAGGCTATTTCTCAATTTTGTCAAAACGTACTAACGAATTTCCTTCTAATTTGTCTATAACTAATAATTATGTAATAGATTATTTAACTAAATAAAGAAGCCTATAGGCTCCTCTATTTATCTTCATATACTATTTTTCCATTATATATAGTGGTCTTAACCTTACCAAAAAGCTCTTTACCTATAAAAGGAGAATTTGATGCTTTAGATTGAAATTCCTCTTCCTTTACAGTGTACTTTTCATCGGGATCAAATATTACAATATCCGCTCTGTGACCTTCTTTTATATATCCTCTATCTAAGTTATAAAACCTAGCGGGATTTATTGTTAACTTTGATATCATATCCCTATAAGTTAAGTCCCCTGTTTTAACAAGATTAGTTACCGCAAGTGAAAGAGCCGTTTCCAGTCCTATCATTCCACTTGGAGCCTCCTTAAATTCCCTTGCTTTTTCATCTTTAGTATGAGGAGCATGATCCGTTGCTATAACCTGTATAGTATCGTCTTTAAGAGCTGCTACTATTGCCTTTCTATCATCTTCTCGTCTAAGTGGTGGATTAACTTTTGCATTAGTACCACAATTTAGTATCTCTTCTTCTGTAATGCTAAAATGCTGAGGAGTAGCTTCGGCTATTATGTTAGCTCCCATTTCTTTTGCCAACTTTATAATACCTAATGATATTTTTGAACTTATATGTTGTATATTAGTTTTAGCACCACTTGATACAGCAAGCGCAGCATCCCTAGCAGTTAGAACTGTCTCAGCTTCTTCTAATGCTCCCATCATATTAAGTTTTTCTGCTACTTTTCCACCATTTATTCCACTTTCATATACTAATTTAGGGTCTTCTTCATGAAAACTTAATGGAACATCTAATTCCCTGGCTTTTTGCATTGCCTCAAGTACAAGTCTTGAATCCATTATAGGTTTTCCATCATCAGAAAATCCAACAGCTCCGGCTTCCTTTAGAGCTTCCATATCTACTAGCTCAACTCCCTGCATTCCCTTTGTTATAGTTCCTACCTGAAGTACTTCTATTTTTGCAGTCTTTGCTTTATCCACTATGTATCTTAAAGTTTCCACATTATCAACAACCGGATTAGTATTAGCCATACAAATTACCGTTGTATATCCACCTCTAGCTGCTGCCCTTGCCCCTGTAATTATATCTTCTTTTTCAGTAAAACCAGGATCTCTAAAGTGGCTATGAATGTCAATAAAGCCTGGTGAAACTATACAATCCTCGGCATCAATAACTTCTATATCATCATCAATTCCTATATCCTGTGATATTCTAACTACATTTTCTCCATCTATTAAAATATCAAATTTGCCTTCACGTTTTGTTAAAGGATCAATTACGTACCCATTTTTTATAATTATCATAAAAAACCTCTTCCATTAATATTTTTAATTTAAGGAATTACTATAATTTATTATACAAAAAAGCACCCGAAGGTGCAAAAACAAAAATTAGTTGCCATTTTATTTATATTTCTTATATTTTACTATCTTACTATTATAACCATAATAAAAGCTTTTTACACACATTTTTATATTTTGATGTATAAAAAAAGAGATTGCAAGCCCCTATGTCAAACAATCCCTTCTTTTTATTGGGTTTTAGTTAATTTATAATATAAATTATTATATTATCTTAAATTATTAATATTACTCAACAACTTGAACTTTAAGCATGTTTGTAGTACCTGATACATTTGTTGGTACACCTGCAGCTACAACTACAAGATCTCCTTTTTGTACATATCCTGCTTCAAGGGCTTTATCTACTGAAGTAGAGATAAGTTCATCAGTTGAACCAAATTTATCAGATATTATAGGGTGTACTCCCCAGCTCATTGCAAGTTTTCTTGCTACTTTTTCAGATGGAGTAACTGCTATTACAGGTGCTTTTGGTCTATATTTTGAAACTGTTCTTGCTGTGCTTCCTGTTTGAGTTGCAGTTATTATTGCTGAAGCTTCTAAGTCTGCTGCTGCTGTGCAAGTTCCAAGACTTATTACATCAGAAGTATTTTTCTTTTCATTTCCTTTTCTTTCTGCTAGGAATTTATCATAATTGATTTCATTTTCTGCCTCTTGTGCTATTTTTGCCATTGTAGTTACAGCTTCTATTGGATATGATCCATTAGCGCTTTCTCCACTTAACATTATAGCATCTGTTCCATCAAATATAGCATTTGCTATATCTGAAGCTTCTGCTCTTGTAGGTCTTGGATTTCTCATCATTGAATCAAGCATTTGAGTTGCTGTTATAACAGGTTTTCCTACTGCATTACATTTTTTGATTATCATTTTTTGGATTAATGGAACTCTTTGTATAGGAATTTCAACTCCCATATCTCCTCTAGCTACCATTATTCCGTCAGAAACTTCTATAATAGCATCTATGTTGTCCACGCCTTCTTGATTTTCAATTTTAGAGAATATTTGAATGTTTTCTCCGCCATTCTCATTTAATACTTTTCTTATTGCAAGTACATCTTCAGGTTTTCTTATGAATGATGCACTTACCATATCTATTTCTTCTTTACATCCGAATATTAAATCGCTCTTATCTTTTTCTGTCATTGCAGGAAGTTGTATTGAAACGTTTGGAACATTTACTCCTTTATGGCTTCCAACTAATCCTGTATTTGCTACAGTACAAATTACATTTGTTCCTTCTATAGCTTCTACTGTAAGTCCAACTAAACCATCATCTATTAATATAGTGTTTCCTGGTTTTACATCTTTGTATAAATCTTTATATGATATTGAACATTTTGTAGCATCTCCAACTATTTCTTCGCCACAAACGATAGTAAATTTTGAACCTTTTTGAAGTTCAAGCTTTGAAGGATTGAAATCTCCAGTTCTTATTTCTGGTCCTTTAGTATCAAGGCATATAGCTACAGGCTTATTAAGCTTTGCTCTAACCTTTTTTACTAAAGCTATTCTTCCACCGTGCTCTGCATGATCACCGTGTGAAAAGTTATGTCTTGAAGCATTCATTCCAGCTTTTATGAAAGCTGTTACAATCTCCTCTGTCTCACTTGCTGGTCCAACTGTAAAAATCATTTTAGTTTTTTGCATTGTATATTCTCTCCTCATCTTTTATATAAATTGTGATTTGAAAAAAAATCATTTTATATATGTGAATTAATCATTTGACTAATTACTGTCTATTTTGAAAGCATATTTGCTATATCATATAACTCTTTATTAAAACTTCTTGGAACTGCTAAAGCCTCATCAATATCTTGATCCATTATTTTTCCTTCTTTAATACCTATAACTCTAGAGGTTTTTCCTTCCATTAAGACTTCTACAGCCTTTACTCCCATTCTAGATGCAAGCATTCTATCAAAGGCTGATGGACTTCCTCCTCTTTGAATATGACCAAGTATTGTGGATCTGGTTTCTATACCAGTAACTTCTTCAACTTTTTTTGCAAGCTCAGCTGCTCCTCCAACACCTTCTGCAAGTATTATAAGATTATGCATTTTTCCTCTTAATTTTCCTTCTAAGATGTTTTTACAAAGCTCATTAAAATCATAACCAATTTCAGGTATTATTACACTTTCTGCTCCTCCAGCTATTCCAGAAAACAGAGCTATATCACCGCAATCTCTTCCCATAACCTCGATTATACTTACTCTTTCATGAGAAGTAGAAGTATCTCTAAGTTTATTAATTGCGTCTAATACAGTATTAAGTGTAGTATCAAAACCTATGGTGTAATCTGTATATGGAAGATCATTATCGATTGTTCCCGGAAGTCCAACCGTCTTTACTCCAAGCTTAGAAAGCTTTTGTGCTCCCATAAAAGAACCATTTCCACCTATTACAACGAGACCATCTATACCAAAAACCCTTAAAACATTTGCTGCCTTTTGTCTAACTTCTTCTTTAAGAAATTCTGGA
The DNA here is from genome assembly GCF_000008765.1 of Clostridium acetobutylicum ATCC 824. Classification (NCBI taxonomy): domain Bacteria; kingdom Bacillati; phylum Bacillota; class Clostridia; order Eubacteriales; family Clostridiaceae; genus Clostridium; species Clostridium acetobutylicum. Next base: position 596,443 of record NC_003030.1, on the reverse strand, counting down.
CAACGTGCTGTTCTTAAAATAGTGCCTCCTCGTTGTATTATATCTGATACGCTGTGTCTATTCATATCAAATATTTCGCCATTTATAAGGCCACTGTACCCTCTTTGTATGCCCTTAACATTAATACCCTTTTCAATGGCAGTTCTTACTACCGCTCTTATAGCAGCATTCATACCTGGTGCATCTCCACCACTCGTTAAAACAGCTATTGTTTTCATATTATACCTCCCATGACCGCAGGGACTTAATTTGTCCCAGATTGTTTATAGAAACAATTATTCATAGATACCTTAAAACAACAACTTCCAAATTTCTTCGTATATAATTTTAATCGAAAAAGTAAAAATATTCAATGGTTTTATAAAAAATATGCATATTTCCATTATATAAATAAAGAAATAGTAAGTATTTTGTATCCATAGTAATTATGTGTTTACCTTCTGATATTATTATGTACAAAACACCTACTTTTAATTATATCACTTTTACATTATTTTCGCCAAATTTATCCGTTAAAAATTTAATTACCTCAACTTCCTTTTGAACCCATAAAGCTTTATCAATAAGAAATTTCTTTCTATCCTTCTTCGTGCACATATATATTGGAGTGTCTCCATTATATAAAAGCAGCATTTTTCTTATTTCTTTTAATGAAGTTTTAACAGCAGTATCATCTTCAACAAGCACATATATCTTCTCTGTATTTTTTATAATAGGTGATATCTCTTCACATATTACCTTAGGCTGTTCGTCTTCCCTTTTATTTATCCTACCCTTTATTATCACCATCTCATCTTCATTTATGTAAGAGGCATTTTTTTCTAGGATTTTAGGGAATATAACAACTTCTATAGCTGCATACATGTCTTCTAACTTTATAAAAGCCATCATTGTATTGCTTCTTGTAACCTTTTTAGTTACAGAAGTCACAATTCCGCCTATAATAACTCTAGTACCATCTTGAACATCTGTATTTTCATCAAGCTTTACACCATCATTATCTTCTAGAGACTGAGGTGCTACTATATCTGATATTTTTATACTAGTCATATTTTTTAAAGTTTCTTCATAATCTTCAAGTGGATGACCTGATAGATATAGCCCTGTCATTTCTTTTTCCATGGCAAGTAAGTATTTTTTATCAAATTCCTTTATATCTGGATATTGAATTTCAACTTCTTCGTAATCGTCTTGTACAAAGTCAGTAAATAAATTCATTTGACCTTTTATATTTTTCTTTCTCTGCCCTGAAATTCCGTCCATTATCTTTTCAAAAACTGCAAGAAGCTTTGACCTATAAACTCCAAGAGTATCAAATCCTCCTGATTTTATTATACTCTCAACTGCTCTTTTGTTTACCTCAGAGGTATCAATTTTATTACAAAAATCCGTGAAAGAAATAAAATTTCCCTTTTCGTTTCTAGCCCTTACTATACTCTCTATTACATTAAAACCTACATTTTTAATAGCAGCAAGACCGAATCTTATAGTGTCTTCCTTTACGGTAAACCTTGAATAGCTTCCATTTATATCAGGAGGTAAAACTTGAATTTTAAGCTCTTCTGCACACCTTATATAAAAAGCTACCTTTTCACTATTACCCATAACACTATTAAGCATAGCTGCAAGATATTCTGCTGGATAATAATGAATTAAGTATGCAGTTTCATATGCCACAACAGCATAGGCTGCCGCATGTGATTTATTAAAAGCATAACTTGCAAAATCCATCATTGAATCAAATATCTCATTAGCTATTTTTTCAGAAATTCCATTTTTTATACATCCTGGCACTTCAACATTGCCATTTTCATCAACAACTCCATGTATAAAATTATGTCTTTCTTCTTCCATAACATGATGCTTTTTCTTAGACATAGCACGTCTTACAAGGTCACTTCTTCCCATTGAATATCCTGCTAAATCTCTTACTATTTGCATTACCTGCTCTTGATATATTATACAGCCATAGGTGACATCTAAAATATGTTTAAGTTCTGGAGTAACGTATTTTATTTCTTCTGGATTATTTTTATTTCTTATATATCTTGGTATTTCATTCATAGGACCTGGTCTGTAGAGACTTATTCCTGCTATTATATCCTCTAAACTATCTGGTTTTAACTCCTTCATAAAACTAGTCATACCAGCAGATTCTAGCTGAAATACTCCTACTGTTTTCCCTTCACCTATCATCTTGTAAACACCATAATCATCAAAGTCTATATCATCAATATCTATATCAATATTTCTATTTTGTTTTACCATTTTTATAGTGTCATTTATAACCGTTAAGGTTCTTAGTCCTAAAAAGTCCATCTTAAGAAGTCCAAGCTCTTCAAGAATTCCCATAGTAAATTGAGCTACTATGGATTCTTCATTTTTTAAAAGCGGTACATAATTTACAAGAGGCTGAGAGGATATAACAACTCCAGCTGCATGAGTAGACGTATGTCTCGGAAGTCCTTCAAGCTTTCTTGATATATCTATTAAATCCTTTATTCTATCATCGTCATCATAAATAGCCTTGAGTTCTGGATTCATTTCAAGTGCCTTATCTATATTTATGTTAAGAACATTTGGAATCATCTTAGCTATTTTATCAACCTCACCGTAGGAATAATTCATAGCTCTTCCAACGTCTCTTATACACAATCTTGCTGCCATAGTTCCAAAGGTTACAATTTGGGACACACAATCCTTTCCATACTTCTCCACAACATAATCTATTACCTTTTGACGATTTTCATAACAAAAATCACTATCTATATCAGGCATGGAAACTCTATCTGGGTTTAGAAATCTTTCAAAAATCAGACTGTACTTAATTGGGTCAATTTTGGTTATTCCAAGTGTATATGCTACAATTGATCCTGCCGCTGACCCCCTGCCTGGTCCTGTTGGCACACCATTTTCTCTTGCAAACTTAATAAAATCCCAAACTATCAAAAAATAGTCTACATACCCCATTTCTTTTATTATTCCAAGTTCATACTCAAGTCTTTCCTTAATGGTATCTGTAATTGGGTTATATCTTTCATTTAAACCTTCATAGCATAACTTTTTTAAGTATTCGTAGTGGTCCTCACCCTCTGGAAGAGGAAAATTAGGGAGCTTTGACTCATGAAACTTATATTCAAAATTACATTCATCGGCTATTTTAGATGTATTTAATAAAGCTTCCTTAACATAAGAAAACTGTTCATACATTTCTTCTTGACTTTTAAGATAAAATTGCTCAGGAGCATACCTCATTCTATTTTCTTCATCGATAGTCTTACCTGTCTGTATACAAAGAAGTATATCATGTGCAATAGAGTCCTCTTTATTTATGTAATGAACATCGTTAGTCGCTATAAGCGGTATATCAAGTTCTTTAGACATATTTACCAAGGTATCATTAACCTTCATATCATCCTTAAGTGCATGATATTGCAACTCTAAATAAAAGCCATCCTTAAAGGTTTCTTTATAAAAAAGTGCAGCTTTCTTTGCCTTCTCAAGATTATCTTTTAATATATAAGATTGAACCTCTCCTCCAAAACATGCGCTTGAAGCTATAAGTCCTTCACTATGACTCATTAGATATTCATGATCAACTCTAGGCTTATAGTAAAAGCCCTCTATTGAAGCTGTTGAAACTATTTCCATTAAGTTCTTATATCCAATCTCATTTTTCACTAGTAAAACTAGATGATATGTTTCATTTTCAGCATCAGGATGTTTTATATGCATAGATTTTCCTGCTACATAGATTTCACATCCGATTATAGGTTTTATACCAACTTCCTTTGCTGCCTTATAAAACTCTACACATCCATACATTGCACCGTGATCTGTTATTGCAATACTCTTCATGCCAAGCTCTTTAGCTCGTTCAACTAATTTCTTGACCTTACCAGAACCATCAAGGAGACTGTATTCGGTATGGACATGAAGATGAACAAAATCTTTAAATTCAGCCTCCAATGTAATCATCCCTTCTCTAATCTTCAAAATCTACTGAAACAGAACTCTGTATTAAATCTTTTGTATTTTTAATAACTACATCCACATGATATGGATGTACTTGATATGTTTCCATATCCTTTAAAGAGTCAAACTTCACTATAAGTGCTATATCATAGGCTCTTTTTGAATGAACAACATCTATACCAACCTTAACTTTTCTTGCAAACTCTACATTTCCCTCAATTGATTCTAAAATTTGTTTTACTTTGCCTACGTCTTTTTTGTCATGTAATTTAAAAAATACAATGTGTGTTAACATAAGTTTTCCCTCCCATTATACCTTTAATAACTTCGCGGAAAGTATGGCTTTAGCTATGCTTTCCATATCATCATTTAACATATCAACTTCTACATTGGCAAAATATCTTCCCATTCCTAAAACTCTTGTATTTATGCTTATTGTATTATCCATTTGAACAGGTTTTAAAAAGTATGTAGAAATACTATCTATGGAAATGTTTGTATTGTTTTGCTGTTTAAGTGTCATAACACCTGCAGTAGACAGGAGCATATTTAAAGAATTCCAAGATACTGTACCTATTGGTTCAAGCATTTCTGGCACTATTTTGCCTAAAAAACTCATTCCGTTTTCTACATAGGAGTAATCAAAATTTTTAAGTATAAGATCCTCTAATTTTTCTCCTATCTGCGGCTGTCTTAATATATATTGAAGTGCTTTTATGACTTCACTCCTTGTAACGATTCCCAAAAGCCTATTATTATTATCTATAACTGGACACATAGATATACTTTCCCATCCCATTACATGTGCAACATATGCCACAGTAGTCTTATAGTTAACCGTTAATGGATGCTTATTTATATATTTTTCTATGGTTTCGCTGTCATCGGCATCGCTAACATCTTTTACCGATACTATTCCGACTAGCTTCTTGCTTCTATCTATTACAGGATAAACATTTATATTTAACTCTTCAGAGTAATTTCTAAGCTTATCTATGGTATCAGAATTTTTAAGATAGCTAGGTGTTTCGTCCATTATATCCTCTACAAGAATTATATCCTTCTTAACCAGATTCTCAGATATAGCCTTATTTATTATACTAGCTATTGTAAAAGTGTCGTAATTGGAAGATATTACTGGGAGACACTTTTCATTTGCAAGCTTCTTTATCTCCTTACTACAATCAAAGCCACCCGTTATTAGAACTGCCATGTTATTTAATATAGCAAGTTTTTGAACATCTTCTCTATTTCCAACTATCATAAGGCTTCCTGGATCTATGTATTTTCCTATAACATCTGTTGTCATAGCACCAATTACAAACTTTTTTAAAACCTTATCTATACCATTTTCTCCGCCTATTACAGTTCCTTCGATTATATCTACAATTTCTCTATATGTAAGAGCCTCGATGTTTTTTTTCTCGACCTTTTTTATTCTTACCGTTCCAACTCTTGGTATTGTAGTTACCAATCCTAAGTTATCACATTCCTTTATAGCTCTATATGCTGTTCCTTCACTTACATTTAAATCACTTGCTATTCCCCTTACAGATATTTTAGTACCAGCTTTTAAAGACATAATATAATTTATTATCTCTTCGTGCTTAGACATTTACTATCTCCCCTCTTTTCTGAGCTCTTCTGCTATCTTTTCTATTTTTCTTAGTCTATGATTCACGCCTGATTTTCCAACTGGAGGTTCCAGCATCTTACCGAGCTCCTTTAAGGATTCATCTGGATAGTTCAATCTAAGTTTTGCCACTTCTCTAAGGTTTTCAGGCAATCTAGAAAGTCCTATTTGTTTTTCTATAAGCTTTATGCTCTCTATTTGCCTTACAGAAGCATTTACAGTTTTACTTAAATTGGCAGTTTCACAGTTAACAAGCCTATTAATATTGTTTCTCATCTCTTTTATTATTCTTATATTTTCCAATTCTAAAAGGCTCGAGTGCGCTCCTATTATATTAAGTAAATCTACTACCTGCTCTCCCTCTTTTATATAAACTACATAGCTGTTTTTTCTCTGTATAACCTTTGAATTCAATCCATAGGTATTAATCAAATCCCTAAGATTAGAAGCATAATCTTCATTATGAGTTACAAATTCAAGATGATACATTTTCTCGGGATTACTTACGCTACCGCCTCCAAGAAAAGCTCCCCTTATGTACATTTTTCTGCTTTCATCATCTTTTACTACAAACTCTGGAATATCATAGCTTAATGTTACTATACCATCCTCATTTTTCATAACTCCAACAGTTTTAAGTAGTTCTCTTACCCCCATATCCTCTGTTATGGAAACAACATATACGTTATTTTTCTTAAGAGAATTGCTTTTTTTCATCATTATTTCAGTATGTATATCAAAATACTTCTTCAATAATTTAAAAATGAGCCTTGCTATAGCCGGATTTTCGGTGATGATTTTAAAGCTTATCTTTCTATTTCCCTCTAGAGCCAATGTTCCGCTGGCCTTCATCACAGCCGACAAAACCGCAATAGCTTCACCCTTACTATAATCATCATATCTGCAAACTTCGCTTTTAACTTTAGATGAAAATGACATTCTAATTACCCCTGTTTTCTTTTTCTAATTTTCTATTTTCTTTAAGTCTTTGTGACAAATAGAAGTATTCTATTATTTTCTTTCTATCATAGAATAATTTCTTATCCATTATTGTTTCTACTAAAATTTTTGCAATCTCATCTGAATCATGTCTAACAAAACCATCTTTTATTTTGATAAAATTGCCTTCTACTATTCCAACGCCAATTTTATCAAGTTCATTTTTATCGATTTTTACAAGCTCAGAAGTTTTTTCAAAATACTTTTTCTTTAATTTCTCACTTACAGTACCATTATTAACAAGTGTGTAGTCTACAACTTTGCCACCCACATGCTTCGTTATTGCATTCACGTGATCCGATACAGAAAAATTATCTGTTTCTCCTGGCTGTGTCATTATATTTGAGACATATAGTTTAAGAGCTTTTGTTTTTAAAAGTGCATTCCCTATATCTTTAACTAAAAGATTTGGTATAACACTAGTAAACAAGCTTCCAGGTCCAAGTATTACAGCATCTGCTTCCTTTATTGCCTGAACAGTTTCATGAAGTGCTCTTGCATTTTCAGGTTCTATGAATATCTTTTCTATAGGACTTTCATATAAAATTGCCTGCTCTGGTATATTAGATTCACCCTCTACAACTACTCCATTTTTTAGCTTTGCTTTTAAAACAACATTGTCCAGTGTTACAGGAAGAACTTTACCCGTTACTGCAAGTACAGAACTCATTTTATGAACTGCTTCCTCAAAGTTAGTTGATATACCATCCATTGCAGCCAAAAATAGATTTCCAAAGCTTTGATTCTTAAGTCTTCCATCTTTAAATCTATATTGAAGTAAATCCTCCATTAATGGTTCTGTATCAGATAAAGCTAAAATACAGTTTCTTATATCTCCAGGTGGCAGTATTCCAAGATCCTCTCTTAATGCCCCTGAACCTCCTCCATCATCTGCAACAGTAACAACTGCTGTTATATTTGAAGTATAATACTTAAGACCTCTAAGCATAGTTGATAATCCAGTTCCTCCACCAATAGCAACTATCTTAGGTCCCTTAACTAAAAGTCTTTTTTCATATATAAGATTTCCTAGTTTCCTTGAATCTAAAGATACATTTAAGTACCCCTTATTTATTAGTGATATTATGGACTTCATTCCTTGCGTTAGAGAAATATAGAGGATAAATGCTCCGACTACTATTAAGAATATATAGAAAGCCTTGTAATATACATTATAATAACTTCCCTTAGTGATTAATTCTGCTAGAGCAAAGGAAATAAATAACACTCCCATTCCCCCAAGCATAATCCACCTTTTAAGCTTAATGCCAGGCTTTATCCAATCAATAAATTTCATAGTTTTTTACCACCTTTATTAATATCCTCTTCTATATCCCTATGATCTATATTAACAGTTTCGCCATCATTTTTAAGCCTTTCATAGATCTCGTTTGCAATGGTAACAGAGCGATGTCTTCCACCTGTACATCCTATAGAAACTATGAGCTGCCTTTTACCTTCCTTTAGATAATTTGGGATTAAAAATTTTAACAATTGTTCTATTTTATTTACAAATTCCTTCGTTTGATCAAATGACATAACATAATCTTTAACAGGCTTCTCTATACCTGAAAAACGTTTTAATTCCGGTATATAAAATGGATTAGGAAGGAATCTAACATCGAATACCAAATCAGAATCTACTGGTATTCCATATTTAAAACCAAAGGAAACTACAGTTACTATAAGTTTACTCTCAATTTGACCTTCTTCCTGGTAAATTGAATTTATCTTTTCTCTCAACTCTCTTGTAGCAAGCTTAGACGTATCTATTACATTATTAGCCATATTATATAGTGTCTTAAGCTTTTTACGTTCCATCTGTATTCCATTTAATATTCTACCATTTGGTGCTAAAGGGTGTTTTCTTCTAGATTCTTTAAATCTTTTTATAAGTACCTCATTATCTGCATCGAGAAATAATATCTCATACTTATACCCTGCTTCTTTAAGGTACTTTAAGCTTTCAAAAAGATTGTCGAAGAATTCTCCACCTCTTATATCTATAACAAGAGCTATCTTATTAATTTTACTTTCTGATTCATAGCAAACCTGTGCGAATTTTGGTATTAATGCTGGAGGTAAATTATCAATGCAGAAATATCCAAGATCCTCAAGGCTCCTTATTGCCTGTGTTTTTCCTGCACCTGATAATCCTGTAACAATAACAAATCTCATAAAACCTTGCCTCCTTTATTTGTCTATTTATATAGTTTGTAGTTAAGTTTTAATTTCAATACTTATTTATTAATTAATTATAGCATAAAAGTGACTGTAAATGTCCATTCTAATCACAGTCACTTCTAAATAATCAATGTGATTCCTCACTCTATTATTTGTCCTCACCTATAATTCTAACTTCTGTATCCAATTCAACATTAAATTTTGATTTTACAGTGTTTTGTACAAATTTTATTAAATCTAATATATCTTTTGCAGTTGCATCATTTTTATTTATAATGAATCCAGAATGCTTATCAGATACCTGAGCTCCACCTATTCCTTTACCCTTAAGCCCACTATCTTCTATAAGCTTAGCAGCAAAATGTCCAACTGGTCTCTTAAAGGTGCTTCCAGCTGATGGGTATTCTAAAGGCTGTTTTTCAATCCTTCTTCTCATAAGGTCATCAATTCTATTAGCTATTTTTTCCCTATCACCTTTTTGTAAAGTAAATGTTACCTCTAATGCTATATATTTGTGTTTCAATATAGCACTTGATCTATATCCAAACTGAAGTTCGTCCCTATAAAGCCTTTTCATTTTACCTTTATTGTCTATTACGAGAACACTTTCTACTACATTAGAAATTTCTCCATTATAAGCTCCTGCATTCATAGCAACAGCTCCTCCAACACTTCCTGGAATGCCACATGCAAATTCAAGACCAGTAAGTGATTTATCTCTTGCTTTTCTGCTTAAATATCCAAGAGGTACTCCGCATCCAGCTATAATTTTATTATTGCCAATTTGAAGTTTATTCAATTTTAATAATTTTATAGCTACTCCCCTTAGTCCACCGTCTCTAACAAGCAAATTTGAACCATTTCCAATTATATAGTAATTAACATCATATTTTTCACAAAGTTCTATTATTCTATTAATTTCTTCATACTTTTCTGGCATCACTAAAACGTCTACCGGACCACCAACCTTAAAAGAAGTATGGTTTTTCATTGGGACGTCAATCTTAAGATTATCCTTTTTTATAAAATTGCTTAATGCTGCTATAAAATCTTGAAAGTAATCCATAGTACATCTCCTCAAATTATTAATATAAAGTTAGTATAATTTAAAATATAGGCTTATTCAAGATTAAAATTCTTAAGTTTACCTTTAGCTTTTAAATATTCAACTATTTTTTTCTCATCCGTATTCATGATAAGTTCCTTTGGCATATCAACGCTATCAAGCAATTTCTGTACTTTATCAAAGTTTCCTATAGTAAAACTTATATGAGAATCTGTTCCAAGAATTACTTTTACGCCTTTTTTCTTACAAGCTTGTGCTATTTTCTTACAATTATCATAGCTACCCTCTCTAGAGCCACTTAGTGAACCATTATTTATCTCGATAAGTACATTTTTTTCCTTAGCCTTACTAACTACAGCATCTATATCTATTGGATACATGGGGTTTCCTGTATGTCCTAAAATATCTATATTAGGATTATTCATGGCATTTAAAAGAGCTTTTGTATTATCTTCAATAGTACCTGGTTCTATACAAACATCATGCAAACTCGCAATAATATAATCTAGTTCATTTTGTATTCTTTCTGGAATATCTAAATCACCATTAGAATTCAATATATCTGCCTCACATCCCCTTAAAACAGTAACATCATAAATCTTTCTTGGTACTTTATTCATATTACCAAAATACCATATGTGAGGTGCTCCTGGCATTTTAGGACCATGTTCAGAAGTTCCAAGTATTTTTATCCCAATCTGAGATGCTTGTTTTATATTTTCAAGTAAAGTGGTATATGCATGACCACTTACTATAGTATGCGTGTGTAAATCAATAAGGTATTTCAATTTTTCACTCTCCCTTTCTTCCTCTAAAATAACTAACAATACTTTCTGCAGCTTTTTTGTCGATAGAAGGTGTTTTCATAAGTTCCTCGTAGGTCGCTTTCTTGATATTTTCTATACTTCCAAAATGCTTTAATAAAGCTTTCCTTCTTTTTTCTCCAATGTATGGAATATCATCCAGTACTGAATGAAGAACCCTCTTATCCCTAAGACTTCTATGATAGGTTATTGCAAATCTATGTACTTCATCTTGTACTCTTGTAACAAAGTTAATTATTTTTCTATTAGATTTTATATCTATTTCATTATTGTTGTATATTATACCTCTAGTATTATGTCTATCATCCTTGACCATACCACATACTGGTATATCAATATTAAACTCTTTAAGAACCTCAAGAGCTATATTAACTTGCCCTTTTCCTCCATCCATAAGTATAAGATCAGGAAAAACGCAAAACTTACCTGCACTAAGTGAAAGATTTTTATTTACTATTGAGTTAACTTCCTCTAATCCATGCTTAAATCTTCTAGTCAAAATTTCTCTCATGCTATCATAATCATTTGCACCTTTTACAGTCTTTATTTTAAAACGCCTGTAGTCACTATTCTTAGGTTTCCCCTCTTCAAATACAATCATAGAACCTACAGAATCAACTCCTTGAATGTTGGAAATATCATAGGCTTCTATCCTATGCGGAACCTCTTCAAGTCCAATAACCTCCGTCATTTCTATAAGTATGTTTTCATTTAATCTTTTATCACTCAAAAGCTTTATTTTGAATTTCTCCAGGGTTATTTTTGAATTTCTTTTGACCATTTCAATTATGTCCTTCTTTTCACCCTTTTGTGGAATCTTTATCTCTACCTTTGAGCCTCTTTTCATTGTAAGCCAATTCTCTAGAAGATTCAAATCCTCTCCAGCAGAAGCATATATACTCTTAGGGACATATGCAGTTCCACTATAAAATTCTTTTATGAATTCTCCTATTATGTCACCTTCATTTTCTCCAGCTGTGTTCTCAACAATAAAATGCTCTCTTCCTACGATTTTTCCTTCTCTCAAAAAGAACACTTGCACACAACTATCCTTCTCATCGCTATATAAACTTATATAATCCTCATTTTCAAAGTTACCAATTATTATCTTCTGCTTTTCTGTAACTTTTTGTGCTGCTAGCATTTTATCTCTAAGATCTGCTGCTTTTTCAAAGTCAAGATTCATGGAGGCTTTCTCCATTTCTTCTTTTAACTCTCTTATTATATCATTATTTTTCCCAGATATAAGTCCTACAGCCTTTTTTATTATTTCTCCGTACTCTTCTTTACTTATGAGTCCAGCACAAGGAGCATTACACCTCTTTATATGATAATTAAGACATGGTCTTATATTTTCTCCATTTTCTTTTATATATTTCTTGCATGTTCTTATGGGAAAGATTCTTCTCATAAGGTCTACAGTCTCATGTACTGCTGAAACATCCGGATAAGGTCCAAAATACTTAGAGCCGTCTTTAACCATATTTCTAGTAACAATAATTCTAGGAAAATCTTCATTCATAGTTACTTTAATAAAAGGATAGTGTTTATCATCCTTTAGCAATATATTGTATCTTGGTTTATATTTCTTTATCAAATTACATTCTAAAATTAAAGCTTCAATTTCAGAATCTGTAACTATATACTCAAATTCGGAAATATTTTTTACCATCGCCTTAACTTTTTCTGAATGATTTTTGGAATTCCTAAAATACTGCCTTACTCTATTTTTAAGTATCTTTGCCTTTCCAACATATATTACTTCTCCGAGAGAATTTTTCATTATGTAAACTCCTGGTTTATCAGGAAGATTCTTTAATTGGTATTCAAAATCAAACATAGAGTTACCCCCCTTAGGTTTTAAAGACAACTGGAAGTCTATATATTATGTATAACAAGCTTAGTATTATCAAAAAGTTTTCTATAAATGTACCCTTAGCCGAACCAACTCTAAAGGTATATGAAAACTTATAATTTTTCTTTTTAAACGGGTATAAAAGAGGTATTCCCCTTGATGTACTCATGTCACATAATAGGTGCAGCCCATAACCTGCCATAAAATAGTATATAATAACATGTATATTGTATCTATTGGCAACATATCCGACTAATACAGTGCATACTATCATACCAGCTGCACTATGCATAAGACCATTTCTGTGTGAGGAAATTGCAATTAAAAAAAGAAGAGCGCCAAGAATATAAAGCATAAATATGTGAAACCTGTAATAGTTTCCAAATACGACAAGAGCTCCAAAAGAACCATAAAAGAGAGTTTTTATAAATTTACTTTTTATAGGTAATATGTATTGGTTCAACATACCCTTAGGATGATCTATATCAGGGAGTATTGAGGCTGCAATTATCAGCCCCATTCCCACCGCATTAAATCCTCCGGGTAATTTACCCGCTAATGCTATTCCAACCGCCGCACCAATTCCAGCATGAGTTTTACCAGTCATTATTCACCTTTATTTTTGAAGAGCAGTTTGGATTACTTTAGATGCAATTCCAGCAGCTGCTTTTCCGCCCTGTCCTCCATCCTCTACAATTACTGCTATAGCAACTTGAGGATTATCGTAAGGAGCAAAACCAATGAACCATGAGTGAGGTGTAGCATCTTTTCCATTAACCTTATGATCTGCTGTACCTGTTTTTCCTGCAACTTGTATTCCTTCTACCGCTGCATTTACTCCTGTACCATCTTCTACAACATTTCTCATAAAATCCTTCATTGTAGCCGCATTCTCTTTAGACACTATATTTCCTATACTCTCCGGTTCGATAGATTTTATTTTGTCACCATTTGGAGATAAAATCTCATTTACAACATGTGGTTTCATCATAACTCCATCATTTGCAACAGTACTAGCTACGAGTGCCATCTGTATAGGTGTTGCTAAAACACTCGCTTGACCTATAGCACTTTGAGCCATATTCCCCTTCTCATAACTTTTCAAAGTTGGAAATTTGCTTTTATCAATTACAATTCCATCACACGGAATATTTTTATTGAAATAAAATGATTCCGCTGTCTGCCTTAAGTTATTATTTCCAAGTTGAAGTCCAATCTTACCAAAAACTACATTACTTGATACAACATAGGCATGCTTAAAGCCTATATCTCCAAAAGACTCACCACCAAAATCTCTTAAGGATTCCGTTGAGTTAAATACTAATTGCCCTGGATCATTAAAGGTTTCATTCTGAATTCCCGATATATTTTCTAGTGCACTAATTGCTGTTACTGTCTTAAATGTAGATCCTGGTGGATAAAGCCCTGATACCGCTCTATTTAAAAGAGGCCTATCTGGATTACTATTGAGTGCTGCCCAGCTTGCTTTAAGAGCATCATCATTAGGATCATAGGATGGCTTTGAAACCATTGCCAGTATTTCACCAGTCTTAGGATTAAGTACTACAACCGAACCCTTGTTATCTCCTAATAGATTATAAGCCTGCTGCTGAATATTGTAGTCAAGAGTTGTAACAACATCTTCACCTCTTTTATCTTCAGGCGAAACTTTTCCTTTGTTCTTTATAAGCTCCATGAGATACTGATTAATTGGTTGATCATCAGCACCCATCAAATACTGATCATATTTAGCTTCAAGTCCAGTTAAACCATACTGTGGATTAACATATCCAAGTACATGGGAAAACATTGCTCCTCCAGTATATTCTCTTTTCTGAGTTAGCGTGTTTACTCTTTCGCTCTTTGTTAAAGCCTTTTTGTTTCTATCATAAATAGTTCCTCTTAAAACTTCATTTCTTTTTGCCCATAATCTCTTATTATCAGTGTTATTAACTATCTTAGGCGAAACTATAAGCTCAAAATAAGTTATATAAGATATAGTAACAAAAAATATAACAAGAAAAATGAAAAGCACTTTTTTTATATTACTAGAAATATTATTCACGTTATCTTCCACCCTCCGATATCTTTTGCAAAATACCAAGTGCAACAAATATCATTATCATTGAACTTCCTCCAGCACTTATAAGTGGGAGAGTAATTCCTGTAAGCGGAATCATTCCTGTAACTCCTCCAACTATGATTATTACTTCCGCACCTATCATGGCGCTGTAGCCAACCGCAAGAAGTCTAGAGAAATTATCTTCTGCACGAACTGCTGCCCTCATACATCTATAGAAAAGCAAGAAATACAAAATCATTATAGCATACCCCATAAGGGCTCCCATTTCTTCACATATAGTAGAAAAAATAAAATCCGATTCAGATACTGGTACAAATTGCGGATATCCAAGTCCCAATCCTGTACCAAATAATCCTCCCCAAGCTATAGCATACAAGGATTGTACTATTTGATAACTTTGATTGCTTTTATAAGGCCATGGATTTTCCCATATCATAACTCTAAGCCTAACATGCCCAAACATTTTATAACTTATAAAAGCTCCTACTGCAAACAGGATAAAACATACCAATACATACTTCTTTTTAGCTGTAGCTATGTACAACATAGTTACAGATATTGCAAAAAACAATAGTGCCGATCCTAAATCCTTTTGAAGTACCATGAATCCTAATGATACCATTACTACGAAGGCTGGTTCGATAAGCTGTTTAAAGTTTTCATATTCTTTAAGCGCCGCTGCAAGATATGCAACTAAAAATATCTTACCAAATTCAGATGGCTGAAAACCAAGGGAACCTATATAAACCCAGTTTCTAGAACCATTTTTTTCTGTTCCTTTAAAGGTTGCCATAGCCATAAATAATAGACATATCACCATATATACATATTTATATCTATCATATTTTTTAAGCTCTGGCAAAAGCACCACAATTAATATAAAAACAGCAATACCGCCAATAAACCACACTATCTGTCTAACTGCGTATGATGGATTTATTCTATACAGTATAACAATCCCTATGGAAGAAAGAATACATGCAAATACTAACAAGTATTTATCTCCATCAGGGAAAAACTTTCTAAGTATAAAATGAGAATATCCCATCAAAAAGCATATTACAGCAAACATCACTAAAGCTCCCACATCAAATGGATCTTTCAGTAGTGATATATTCGCGAAACATATCAAACAAAAAAAATAAGTATACCTTAAGAGTTTTTTCTCATCCTTTAAACTATCCATTTAATTATCACCTATCCTATTACCTTAAAAAGGCTGCTTCCAATTTTTATCTCATCACCGCTTTTTATGTATGCTTTGCTCTTTATTTTTTGTCCATTAAGTACTGTACCATTAGTACTATTTAAATCCTCGAGAATATATTGATTATTTCTGAGATAAACTCTAGCATGATGACCAGAAACATAACCTTCATTAAGCATAATGGAATTATCGTCTTTTCTTCCAATTGTTATTTCTCTACTTACAGGAACAACTGATCCTCTTCTTATGGTTTTATTCATTCCAGGTTCCAAAACTTCAAGTCCAAATGTTCTTTTTCTACTTGCGGCAGGCCTTTTGTCGCCATTTTTCATATCCTTATACATTATCTTAAAGGCAGTGAAGATTATAAGATATACAATTGCTATTATAACAAACTTAAAAATTGTACTCATATTGCTTAGGCTTGCACCAATCACTGCCAAAGAACTAATGTTGTATACAGAAACCAATATTTAACACCTTCTTACGTTATAATTTCAAGCATAATGCGTGCATTCTAATATAATATACCCTATAATTATAACATCTTTTTTAGATATTGTCCCGTATATGAGGAACTATTTTGAGCTACCTGTTCAGGTGTTCCACTGCAAAGTATAGTACCTCCTTTTTCCCCTCCTTCAGGTCCTAAGTCAACTATATAATCTGCACATTTTATAACATCTAAATTATGCTCTATAACCACAACTGTATTTCCCATATCAGTAAGTCTTTGAAGTATACTTATAAGCTTCTTAACATCGTCTGTATGAAGTCCTGTTGTAGGCTCATCAAGTATATATAGTGTTTTTCCTGTACTTCTCTTTGATAATTCATAAGCCAACTTTATTCTTTGAGCTTCTCCACCTGAGAGCTGAGTAGAAGGTTGACCAAGTCTCACATATCCAAGCCCTACATCTGCTAAAGTTTGAAGTTTATTCTTTATTCTAGGAAGGTTCTCGAAAAACTTCAATGCGTCCTCTACAGTCATATTTAATAAGTCATCTATATTTTTATCTTTATACTTTATTTCTAATGTTTCCCTATTATATCTCTTGCCTTTACAAACATCACAAGGTACATAAACATCAGATAAGAACTGCATTTCAATTCTTACTATTCCATCACCCTTACAAGCCTCACATCTTCCACCTTTTACGTTAAAACTAAATCTACCAGCCTTGTAACCTCTTAACTTTGCCTCCTTAGTAGATGCATAAAGCTCTCTTATTATGTCAAACACTCCTGTGTAAGTTGCTGGATTAGATCTCGGTGTTCTTCCAATAGGACTTTGGTTTATATCTATAATCTTATCAATGTTTTCTATACCGTTAATGCTCTTATATTTTCCTGGATTAAGCTTTGAACGGTTTATTTTTTTATTTAAGGCTTTATATAGTATTTCATTTACAAGTGTACTCTTTCCCGAACCAGACACACCTGTAACACAAGTAAATAATCCTACTGGAAATTTAACATTTACATTCTTAAGATTGTTTTCCTTTGCTCCAACAATTTCTATAAAGTTTTTGCCTGCTTCTCTTCTCTCCTTAGGAACTTCTATCTTTTTAACTCCCGTTAAATATTGACCAGTTATAGACTCCTTACAGTTTTTTATATCCTCTAAGCTTCCTGCCGCAATTATTTCTCCTCCATGTTCTCCAGCTCCAGGACCTATATCAACAATAAAATCAGCAGCCTTTATTGTATCCTCATCATGTTCAACTACAATAAGTGTGTTCCCTATATCTTTAAGATTTTTCATTGTTGCTATAAGTCTATCATTATCTCTTTGATGAAGTCCTATACTAGGTTCATCCAATATATAAAGAACTCCAACTAAACTTGAACCTATTTGAGTTGCAAGTCTTATCCTTTGAGACTCACCACCAGATAGTGTTCTAGCTTCTCTAGCAAGATTTAAGTAATCCAAACCAACATTTATTAAAAATTCAAGTCTGCTTTTAATCTCCTTAACTATCTGAGCACTTATAATTTTATGCTTATTTGAAAGTTCTAAAGTATCAATAAAAGATACTTCTTCTCTTATTGGCATAGAACAAAATTCAAATATGTTTTTGTTTCCAACTGTAATTGCAAGCACTTCTTTTTTTAGTCTTGCTCCTTTGCACTTTGGACATGGATTGTTACTCATATAATTTTCTATTTCAGATTTTATGTAATCAGAATTACTCTCCATATATCTTCTCTTCATTTGATTAATTATGCCTTCATAATGGTGATTAAATACCATTTCCTGAGAATCCTTAACATAGTTAACCTTAAGCACATCTGGTGCGCCATATAAAAGTATATTCAAAGTTTTCTCATCATAATCCTCAATTGGTTTATTTATATCAAGTTTATACTTCTTTGAAAGCGCCTTAAGAACACCAAAAGTCCATGACTCTTCCTTTAACCTTCCTTCTCCCCAAGGCGCTATTGCACCTTCCATTATGCTTTTTGATTTATCAGGGATAACTAAATCCTCATCAATTTCAAGTAAAGTTCCTATTCCATCACAAACATCGCATTTTCCAAATGGTGCATTAAACGAGAACATACTAGGCGAAATTTCTCCTATACTTATTCCGCAATCCGGACATGCAAAATTTTCGCTAAAAAGCATATCTTCTTTTCCCATTACATTTATTACAACAAGTCCTTCTGCTAGCTTAAGTGCTGTTTCTACTGAATCTGTAAGTCTTCCTTCAACACCTTGCTTTATTACTATTCTGTCTACTAGAGCTTCAATGTGATGCTTTTTATTTTTATCAAGCTTTATTTCATCTTCATCTATTTCATATACTTCTCCATCAATTCTAACTCTAACAAATCCACTTTTCTTTATATGTGCAATTAATTTTGTATGCTCTCCTTTTCTTCCTCTAACAACGGGAGCAAGCACTTGAATTTTTGTTCTTTCTTCAAGTTTCATAACACTATCCACTATTTGATCTACAGTCTGCTGAGAAATTTCTTTTCCACAATTAGGACAATGTGGAACTCCTATTTTAGCATATAAAAGTCTTAAATAGTCGTATATCTCTGTTACAGTTCCAACTGTAGATCTTGGATTTCTCCCAGTAGTCTTTTGATCTATAGAAATTGCTGGTGACAAACCTTCTATGTATTCTACATTAGGCTTATCCATTTGACCTAAAAACTGCCTTGCATAGGAAGATAAGGATTCCATATATCTTCTTTGTCCTTCTGCATACAATGTATCAAAGGCAAGAGAAGACTTACCAGAACCTGAAAGTCCTGTAAAAACTACAAACTCATTTCTTGGCACCGTTAAATCTACATTCTTTAGGTTATGAACCTTTGCGCCTTTTATTACTATCTTATCTTTCATTATTTTATTACCTCTTCGTTTTCATTTAATTTTTTCTTAAGCTCATTTACTTTATCTCTAAAGTACGCTGCTTTCTCAAATTGAAGTTCTTTAGCAGCCTCTTTCATTTCCTTTTCAAATTCTTTTATTAATTTATCTATATTCTTATTATCAGCTTTTACTGCCTCATCCATACTCTTATATTCTGTTTTTCCCTCTGCTACTTCACTTATACCTATAACATCTCTTACTGCTTTTTTAATTGTAGTAGGCTTTATTCCATTCTTTTCATTGTATTCTATCTGTATTTTTCTTCTTCTTTTTGTTTCACTTATTGCCTTTCCCATAGCATCGGTTATTTTATCTCCATACATTATTACTCTGCTTTCGGAATTTCTAGCCGCCCTTCCAATTGTTTGAATAAGAGATCTTTCTGACCTTAAGAATCCTTCTTTATCTGCATCAAGTATTGCCACTAGTGCAACTTCAGGAATATCAAGTCCCTCTCTTAAAAGATTTATTCCAACTAAAACATCAAATTCTCCTGTTCTTACGTCTTTTATTATCTTCATTCTCTCCAATGTATCTATGTCAGAATGCATATAGGTAGTTTTTATTCCTAAATCCTTAAGATAATCTGTTAAATCCTCTGCCATTTTCTTTGTAAGAGTAGTAACCAAAATTCTAAAACCATTTTGAATTGTGTTCTTTATTTCTGAATAAAGATCATCAATTTGACCCTTAGTAGGCCTTACCTCTATTTCTGGATCAAGGAGTCCCGTTGGTCTTATAACCTGCTCTGCTATATTTTCTGAATGATCCAGTTCATAGTTTGAAGGGGTAGCACTTACAAATACAATCTGATTTATTTTTTCTTCAAATTCATCAAATTTAAGAGGTCTGTTGTCATAAGCACTTGGCAATCTAAAACCATAATCAACTAAAGAATTTTTTCGAGATCTATCTCCTCCATACATTGCTTTTACCTGCGGAAGAGTTACATGGCTTTCATCTATAAACATAAGAAAATCATCTGGGAAGTAATCAATAAGGGTTTTAGGTGGTTCTCCTTTTTGCCTTCCATCCATTATCCTAGAATAGTTTTCTATTCCAGTACAATATCCAACTTCTCTCATCATTTCAATATCAAAGTTAGTCCTTTGCTTTAACCTTTGAGCTTCAAGAAGTTTATCCTCCGAATTAAGCTCTCTAAGTCTTTCCTCTAGTTCAATCTCAATTTGCTTTATCGCTTCTTCAATTTTATCACTTGAAGTTGCAAAGTGAGATGCTGGAAAAATAACTGTATGCTTTAATGTTTTTATTGTATTTCCTGTAAGAACGTCAAATTCTTTTATTTTATCTATTTCATCACCAAATAGCTCTACCCTTATAGCACTGCTTGTTGATCCTGCTGGAAATATATCTATGGTGTCACCTTTGACTTTAAAGGTACCTCTAACAAAATTTATTTCATTTCTTTCATATTGCATTTCAACCAGCTTTTCTAGAATCTCATCTCTATCTTTATTCATTCCTGTCCTAAGTGATATAGAAAGTTTTTTGTATTCCTCTGGATTACCTAATCCATATATACAAGAAACCGATGCTACAACAATTACATCTCTTCTCTCAAAAAGAGCTGAGGTAGCAGAATGCCTTAATTTATCTATTTCATCATTTATAGAAGCATCTTTTTCTATATAAGTATCTGTTTGTGCAACATATGCTTCTGGTTGATAATAATCATAGTAAGATACGAAATATTCAACAGAACTATCCGGAAAAAAATCTCTAAATTCTGAACATAACTGAGCTGCTAAAGTTTTATTATGTGCAATTACTAGTGTTGGCTTTTGAACCTTTTCTATTATATTTGCCATAGTAAAAGTCTTTCCTGATCCAGTAACTCCTAAAAGTGTTTGCCACTTATTATTATTTTTTATTCCATTAACTATGCTTGCTATAGCCTGTGGTTGGTCACCAGTAGGCTTAAACGCTGAATTTATTTTAAATGTGCCCATTACACCATCTCCATCAAACATTTGTTCGTATTATAATATATAATTTTAATATTAGTTATATCTATTGTCAATTAAAAATATAAATATACCACAAGTAAGCATAACTTGCACTAATAGCACATAGAAATTGGCATAGTACTTTCTGCCATGGCAATCTTTATGTCAATTGTAAAACTGTTTGCATATTAAAAACATAAATACGGGAGGATATTATGGAACATATCGAAATATTAAAAGCAATTTTCCTTGGAATTGTCGAAGGAATTACAGAATGGCTGCCAATAAGCAGCACAGGACATATGATACTAGTTAATGAGTTTATACGATTAAATGTAACAGAAGCTTTTAAACAGGTATTTTTAGTTGTCATACAATTAGGCGCAATTTTATCTGTTGTGCTACTTTATTTTAATAAACTCATACCATTTTCTCTAAATGGAGGTTTTTATTTAAAAAAAGACGTTGTATCCATGTGGATAAAAATAATTATTTCATGTATTCCTGCCACTATCGTAGGCATTCCTTTTGATGATAAAATAGACGCTCTTTTTTATAATTACCAAACAGTTTCTATTACTCTAATTTCATTTGGTATTCTATTCATAATGATTGAAAATCATAATAAAGGTAAACATCCTAGAATTACATCTATTTCCGAGATAACTTACACAACCGCTGTGCTAATTGGAATATTTCAACTTATAGCTGCTGTATTTCCCGGGACATCACGTTCTGGCGCCACAATTGTAGGTGCACTTTTAATTGGAGTATCAAGGACTGTAGCTGCTGAATACACCTTTTTTCTTGCAATTCCAGTTATGTTTGGGGCAAGCTTATTAAAACTATTCAAATTTGGTCTTCACTTCACTTCAACTGAAATAACCATATTATTCATAGGAATGCTATCTGCCTTTATTGTTTCAATATTGGCTATAAAGTTCCTCATGATATATATTAAAAGGCATGATTTCAAAGCTTTTGGGTGGTACAGAATCATTCTAGGATGTGCTGTTCTAGTGTATTTTCTTATAGTATAAAAATAAAAGATGTTATAGCTTTAAAATGGACCCTATATAGGGTCCATTTTATTTACTATAACATCTTTTATTTTTGATCCTTTTTATTTTCATCCTCTTTATTAACATTATCCAAAATATCATCAAAAGATTTATGTTCAAATTTTACTATCTTACTTTCCTTTGGCATTCCCTTTGGTACAAAGATTGCTCCAAGTTTCTTATTCCTATCAAATTTATCGTAGCTTATCTCATTCAGTTTACCTTGTACATCTTTTATTTTAAACCACATATATTTACTCATATTCTGAATCGACCTTGTAATATCTTCCTCTGAAAATATTTTTGTATCATTTATTTCTAAAAGTAAATCTCCGCTCTTTATACCCATCTCATAGGCTTGAGAATTCGGTGCTACATCTAACACCATTACTCCATCCTCGCCGCTCACAAACTTAGGTTTCCCCTTCACTTCAGAATACGCTTCTAATCTAAGCATTGTTTCGTGCAACAAAGGTGCCAACAAGCATAATATAATCTGCTGTTCAAGGTTATGCTTAAGCACCTGAGATAAGCCCAATAAAACAGCTCCATAAAGTGCTATAGCCATTCCTGACATAAATGTTTTTTTACGTTTGCTTTTTGTAAATGTAACACTCTTATATCCTATGATGCCATAAAACATCATAAATGATATAACAGCACTTTTACCGATAACTGTAAACGCAGTTCTAATTATAGGCCACGAGTCCGGAGTCGCTACATTAACAGTTCCATTTAAATCTGCATTATTTAAAAGAAACAATAGTGTTATTGGTAAAACCCAATACCTTTTGAAAGCAAAGCCTCCAATTATTTTATCCTCTCTATTTGTAAATACAGGAATAGCTCCAGATTTTCCGTCAATCATCACTATTATTCCTTCTACAATATGAAGTACTCCTACCAGTGACATAATCATTACAACATCAATTTCAAGAAACTTTATAGAGCTTACATCCGCTATTTTGTTCACTGAAAGAAATTGAATCACTATACTTATAATTCCAAGTATGGACCCTGAATAAGAGAAACATAGAAACCTACTTCCTGCAAACATAAGAATTACAGAAATTAAAAATAACAAGACTATTGCGCTGTTATCTTTAAAAACAACTCCAAGATAAGAAAGAATAACACTACCTAATGCTCCAGCAATTATACTTAGAGTTATTTGTGACAATGTAAGCTCGAAAGGCGACTCTATATTCTGACCTATTATCATTCTCTGCATAAACGAAATTCTTCTGTTCTTCATATAAAACATTATCATTATAACAATGATTGTTAAAAGATAAGAAGGAGTAACTATCGTCTCAGCCAGAGCTCGTAGTGTCTGAACCGCAATATTCATGTAAAAAAGATTCTCCTCTCCTTTATAATAGCTATAATTTAATGTCAGCTACATTGAAATCACTAAAATAACCTTATACAAGAGCCTTGATGAATACTCTGACTCATGTATAGGTTAATAGTTTAAGTAAATTTCGATATATTAATCATAAAAATCTATTTCATTTTAGATTTTATTTGTTCCAAAGCTTTCTGAAATTGTGGGTCCGAATTTCTATCATAAGGTTTATCTTTAAGTGTATCAGGATACTTAACTTCTATATCAGGTTTTATACCTTTGTGGTGTATATTTTCACCATTTGGTGTGTAGTACTTAGATATAGTTATCTTAAGTTGTGTACCATCATTTAAATCAAATGGAGCCTGAACAACACCCTTACCAAATGTCTTTTCACCAATTAGGGTGCCCAATTTATAATCTCTTATAGCACCTGAAAAAATTTCTGAAGCACTTGCTGTATTTCCATCTACTAAAACTACAAGAGGAAGACCTATATAATTTCCACCCTTTGATTTATATTCTTCCTTAGAATTATATTTGTCAATTGTTGAAACTATAACTTTATCTTTTGTAACAAAGTTTGAAGTCACTTGTATACATGCACTGAGAAGTCCTCCTGGATTTGACCTTAAATCGAGAATAAGTCCCTTCATTCCCTGTTGCTTTAATTCATCAATTTTCTTATTAAAGTTATTCCCAGTATTTTCATCGAACATACTAACTTGCATATATCCTATTTCGTTACTTAACATTTCTCCACTTACAGTATCAATAGCAACTTTTTGTCTTTTTGCTGTGATATCAAAGTTTCCCTTGGTGGATCTGTATAATGTAAGTGTAACACTTGTTCCTTCTTTTCCCTTTATCATCGAAACTGTTTTCTCAAGATCAGTGCTTACTGCATCCGTTCCATTTACTTTTACAATAACATCTCCAGATTTCATCCCTGCCTTTTCCGCTGGAGAATTATCAAATACAGTAGATACTATTACTTTATTGTCTTTCGCTTGAACCTCCATTCCAAGTCCTACATATTGTTGTCCTTGAATTTCAGAATTGAAAGATTTTGTTTCACTTTTATCCATATATACTGTATATGGGTCTTTTAAAGATGAAGTCATTCCTTTCAAAGCTCCATCCAAAAGCACACTATCACTGATTTTACCATCGTAGTATTTATAAAGTTGATCCCTTACAGAAAACAATTTAGAGAATTTTTGAACAGTGTCATATGTATCCTTATCTACTGCAACTCTACTATTTCCCGCAAATACTAAAAATCTTCCGCCCAAAAATAATGAAGCTATATTAGTAACAACAACAATAGCCACCGTAATGACAATCCACTTTTTCTTCTTATTATCCAAAGCTTTCACCGTCCCACAAATTTTTATGAAATACACTTAGAAATTTCAATAATATTGTTAATTTATAATAATCATAGTGTTTTCATATATACCAAATATTATTTATTATAGCACTATTAAATAATGTTTGGCAAAATCTTTATATCTATTCACTATTTATAAATAAAAACATATAACAAAACCACTCCATACCAAAATATAATTTAGAAATAAGATTAACTCTAAATTATATTAGGAGGTTGGAGTGGTCTTAATTTAATCCTTATATCAAAAGATCAACATAAATTTAGGCTACACATCAAGAAACTTTCTTATAACTACAATACTTCCTAATGCTCCAATAAACATTCCTGCTAAAATAAATTCCCAGGACATAAAAGTCAATACATATGAAGGCTGTATTATATTCATTGTTAAGAAACTACTTCTTATCTTATTAAAGAGAACTCTATACAAGTTATATACAACCAAAATTGTTACAAGCGCTCCTGCTATACCTATAATCATTCCCTCTATTACAAAAGGAAGTCTTATAAACCAATCTGTCGCACCTATATATTTCATTATCCCTATTTCTCTACGTCTTGAATATACTGTAAGTTTTATAGTATTTCCAATTAAGAACAATGACACACCCGCCAATATAATAAATATAGCAATTCCAACCCATTGAACTGTATTTGTTATAGTGGTTATCTTATTTACTAATTCTCTTCCATCCTGTATCTTCTCTATTCCATCTAAAGTAGATCCATTCTTATCTTTAAGAGCTTTAACCACACCTGATGCATAATCAGAATCCGAAACACTTACAACATATGAATTAGGCATAGGATTTCTAGTATCCATACCTTCAACTAATGTTTTATTATCATTTCCTAGTTGTTGTTTAAATTTAGCTAAAGCATCACTTTTACTTTCGAATTTTATTCCTGTTATGCCTGGTACGTCCGCCAACTTATTTAAAACAATTTTTTGTTCATCTATTGTTATATCATCTTTAAAGTAAACCTGTACCTGAACTTTGGATCTTACATCGCTTATTCCTGTTTTTACGTTAAGAAGCACCAATAAACATACTCCTAGTATAAAAAGAGTTGCCGCTACTGTTGCTGCTGCTGCAGTACTTATAGTCTTATTTCTTTTTAAACTTTTAAGAGCATCTATAAAAAATAACTTTAATGTACTAACTCTCATAATCGTATCTTCCCCTTCGTTCATCTCTAGCAACCATACCATCTTCTATTGCTATAACTCTTTTTTTCATGTCATTTACTATTTCTTTAGCATGGGTTGCCATTATTACTGTTGTTCCTGCTTTGTTTATATCATTCATTATATTAACAATCTCGTTTGCTGTATCTGGGTCAAGATTTCCTGTAGGCTCGTCTGCAATCAAGACTGCAGGATTATTTACTATCGCTCTTGCAAGTGAAACTCTTTGCTGCTCTCCTCCGGAAAGTTGACTTGGAAAGTCATTTGCCTTACTTGAAAGCCCAACAAGCGCTAGAACCATAGGAACTCTTTTCCTTATTTCTTTATGACCTGCTTGAACAATTCTCATTGCAAATGCTACATTTTCATAAACATTTAGAGTAGGTATAAGCCTAAAATCTTGAAACACCATACCTATCTTTCTTCTATAGTACGGTATTTGCTTCTTTTTCAAATTACATATTTCTACATCATTTACTATTATAGTTCCTGAAGTAGGTTCAATTTCTTTCATAAGCAATTTTATAAAAGTTGATTTACCTGCTCCGCTTGGACCAACTACAAATACAAACTCTCCCCTATCGATTGAGATATTTATATCAGAAAGAGCTTTTACATCATTTCCGTATGTTTTATTAACATTTTTAAATTCTATCATATATCTCTCCCACTTATCTTTTTTTTCTACAAAACTGTTATCACAAATCAACAAAACTACTCTTATTATAACATACTATGCTAAATATACAAAACGCCATTTATTAACATAGTATTAAGTTTTCTAAATTTCTTTAAAACCTTCTCCAAGAACTTCCTTTGCATCACTTATTGTTATAAAAGCATTTGGATCAGTTTCTTTTATAAATATTCTAAGCCTTATAAATTCTTTTCTATTGAGTACAGTATATAATATGTAAGTATCCTTGCCAGTATAACCACCTTTTCCATCTATAATTGTACATCCTCTTTCTAGTTCTTTTATTATAAATTCACTTATTGCGTCATTTTTATCACTTATAACCATTATCTTCTTGCATATATTCAATCCTTCTATAACATTATCTATAACAAAGCCTCCTATTATAACTGAAAGTAAAGAATACATTCCAAGATCTGCCCCAAGTGTAAATCCTGCAAAAAGTGTTATAACAAAATCCACCAAAAGAAGTGCTTTCCCTATATCCATATGAAAAAACTTATTCATCATTTTAGCAAGTATATCCGTTCCACCTGTGGACGCATTTTGATTAAAACAAATTCCCATTCCTATACCTGATATTAGAGTTCCAAACAAAGTCGCCAGTAGTAAATTTTTAGTTAACGGTGGACATACTATGTATTTATCCATAATCCATAATGAAACTGAAAGTCCAAAACTGGAATACAAGGTTTTAATTCCAAAGTTTCCATCTATAAATATCATTGCTACTGCAAATAACACTGCATTTAACACAAATGTAATTAAACCTACTGAAAGGGTTTTAAAAAATTCATTTATAATTATTGCAAATCCCGTTACCCCACCTCCAGCTATATTATTTGGTTCAAAAAAGAACTTAACTGAAGCGGCTACTATTAGAAAACCTAATGTTATATATAAATACTCTTTAAACTTTTTCATATCTATCCTCCTCACCCAGTAGTTAGTTTGTGCATTTTTTCTGATTTTAGTTTAAAATTTACTTTTTGTTCACACTCTACATTGAACTCAAGGCAAAATCAGGCTATATAT
The DNA here is from genome assembly GCF_000008765.1 of Clostridium acetobutylicum ATCC 824. Classification (NCBI taxonomy): domain Bacteria; kingdom Bacillati; phylum Bacillota; class Clostridia; order Eubacteriales; family Clostridiaceae; genus Clostridium; species Clostridium acetobutylicum. The sequence continues at coordinate 568,536 of NC_003030.1, read as the reverse complement.
GCAAAATATCTAAGACCTCAACAAAGTTTTGGTGTATACGACTTATTTAGTTGAATTTTTTTTAACTATATCAAACATAACTCTAGCCTTATCTTTAATTTTTTGTGCTGAAAGTATTCCAGATATGACACTTATTCCATCAACACCAGTTTCAATTACCTTGTTAGCATTCTCCTCATTTATTCCCCCTATTCCTACCACTGGTATTTTAACGCTATTTTTTATATTCTTAAGTTCTTCGAGGCTTACAGCTTGAGCATCACCCTTGGTTGAAGTATTATAAATAGCACCTACTCCAAGATACGTTGCTCCATTTCTTTCCGCTTCTAAAGCTTCCTCAATGCTATGAGCTGAAACACCTATTATTTTATCTTTCCCTAATAATTCACGTGCCTTAATCAGCGGCATGTCGCTTTGTCCAATATGTACACCATCAGCATTTATTGCCAGTGCTATATCAATTCTATCATTTATTATAAGAGGTATTTTATATGTCTCTGTTATTTTTTTAAGCTTAAGTGCAGACTCATAAAAGTCCAAGGTAGACATCTCTTTCTCCCTTAATTGAACTAGGGTAACCCCACCTTTTATAGCCTCTTCTATTGATTTGTATAAATCTCTTTCCTTCAAAACTTTTCTATCTGTAACAAGATATAATTTATAGTCAACATTTTTCACAAAAACTCCTCCTAACCTCACAAAAATAAGCACCATTCGATAAGAATAGTGCTTATTAATTTAAATTTAGTATAACTTTCGTCCTATACACTCTCAAACATATTTTGAAGACCTATACTAATTAAAAGCGCCTCATCCACTTTTTTCATATCCATATCTGTCATATGACCTATTTTTTCTTTAAGCCTTCTTTTATCTAAAGTTCTTATCTGTTCAAGCAAAACAACAGAATCTTTGTTTAAACCATAATCTTCTGAAGAAATTTCCACATGCGTTGGAAGCTTTGCTTTATTTATCTGCGATGTTATTGCCGCAACAATCACCGTAGGACTGTACTTATTACCCATGTCATTTTGAATAATTATGACAGGTCGTATTCCTCCTTGTTCAGAGCCTACTACTGGACTCAAATCAGCATAGAATATATCTCCTCGTTTTACCACTATTGTCATCAAGCAAATCACTCTCCGATAGCATAACTTCATATTGATTCAAATCTTCTAAATCAGAGGAAAAACCACATTCACAAATTTCTATATTTAATTTAGCCATTTCACTATATCCTTTTTTTACGAGTTCTATCTGTTGAAGTTTTTTTCTCTCCTCTATATATAATATTATAGCTTCCCTAATAAATTCACTTCTTTTTTTACAATCTTCCTTAAGTGCTTTGTTAAACTCGTCATAAAGTGTTTCTGAGAGGTTAACTACTAATCTCTTTGAACTTGACATACAAAAATTAATACCTCCTATCAACTATAACGAATATATGTATATACTGATTATAATTCATCAAGTGTCAATATGTCAAAGGATTTGCTAAAACTTAAGGTTTTTCTATAAAATTCGCTACACGTAATTCCTTATTTTTACAACTTCCCCATTCTTTATATAAACGCGTGGTACACGCTTGCTTATCATACAAATAACTTCGTAATTTATTGTTCCTATGATTTCAGCCATATCGTCTGCTGTAAATTTTTTATCATCACTTTCACCCATAATTACAACTTCGTCTCCAACTTGAACGCTTGGAAGATCAGTAATATCTATCATACATTGATCCATACAAATCCTCCCGATAACAGGCGCATAGTTACCATTAATTATTACTTTTGCCTTGCCTGAAAGCATCCTGGTATATCCATCTGCATATCCAACAGGAAGTGTAGCTATAATACTCTCTCTTTCACATTTAAACTTTCTGCCATAGCTAACATATTCACCAGGCATCATTTTTTTTATATGAACCACATTGGTTTTAAGTGTCATAATGGGTTTTAAGTTTAACTTATTCTTGTCAACCTCATTTGATGGATAGTATCCATATAGTATAATGCCAGGTCTTGTAGCCTCAAAATGAGTTTCTGGCAATTCCATTATGGCAGCACTGTTGCCTATATGTCTTATATTTATTTTAATATTTTTCTTTCTTAATTCATTATAAAACCATTCAAACTTCTTTAATTGTGCATACGTATATTCTTTATTTGTCTCATCAGATGTTGAAAAGTGTGAAAATATTCCTTCTATTATTATGTTTGAAAGTTTACTTATTTTATAAACTTCCCATACACTTTCCTCTGTTGGCAAAAATCCTATTCTCCCCATCCCTGTATCTAATGCTATATGGATTCTAAGCGTTATATTCTTTTGCCTTGCTGCCTCAGATAGCTTTTCTGCATAATCATATGAAAAAACAGTTTGTTCTATACTGTATTTTATAATACTATCCACCAAACTTAAGGGTGTATAACCTAAAATCATTATCGGACATTGAATTCCTGACTTTCTCAGTTCTACAGCTTCGCTTATCACAGCAACCGCAAGACGATTTGCACCATTCTCCAAAAGTACTGGTGCTACATCAACAGCTCCATGACCATATGCATCAGCCTTAACTACCCCTATTATTTCATCACTTTTTGAACACCTTCTAATTTGCTGCATATTATATGCAATATTATCTAAATCTATCTCAGCCCATACAGGTCTTATATGTCTGAACATTCGCCCACCATCCTTATTATTATAACTAAAACAAATACTATAATATTCAAACTACAAAATTAAAAAACTCTGCTTCTACAAATGATACATAAAAACTATTCTTATATCAAGAACCACCTGCAAACATAATTACATATTAACTGGCTCAAATAAGTTATCTTCTAAACTAGGATCGGGCTGAAACTCTTTATATTGTACTCTTAATCTTTCCTCATTTTTTACATCATATATTTTAAGTTCAGTTGGACACTTATCTTTTAAATCCACATAAAGTACACCGTAACTCATATTTTTGTTCTGACATGGTATTGTTATTTTAATTAGGGCATACTGAATTCCCTCTATACTTTTGATAGAATATTTTATATTTTCAGCAGTGTACAACATGCCAATGTATTTACCTATAAATGTCATATTATATACATCATCAACTTTGAGTGGCAGTGTATATGATTTATTATTTTCTACATCTTGAACGTAAACTTTGTTTTCCTTATATATCATAACTCTTTTTTTATCGTTCAACTCCAGTCTATATCCCGAACCGAGTCTATACATTTGTTTTCCATTATATTCAATATGCTGCTTCCCATTTTTTACTTCAATATTTATACTACAACTATAGCTTTTTAAGTCCTTTAAGTATTCAACAATATCTTTTTCATGTTCTCTATTTATAAAATAGTAAATCATAAAAATTGCTAAAACTAATATTAAGAAAACAGCTGTAACTATAGGTATGAATACTTTTTTACCTTTCTCCATGCAATTCCCCTTAAAATTTCTATTACTTAATTAATATTCACAACTATCTCATTTTATTATAACTAATTTTTTTTATTGAATATGGAATTTCCTTCAATATGTCAGAGGCTGTTATATTAGCCATCTTATTTGCTAACACATCACCACAATATCCATGAATAAAAGTTCCAATAGCCGCTGCCATAATAGGCGAATATCCTTGTCCAACTAACGACACTATAATTCCTGTTAAGCAGTCGCCCATTCCACCTGATGCCATATAACTGCTGCCAGTTGTATTTACAAAAACCTCTTTACCATCTGTTATTACTGTCTTATACCCTTTTAAAACTATTATTACATCATATTTAGCTGCAAAATTTTTAGCAATATCTATTCTGTTCTTTTCAAGCTTTTCAATAGATACACCTGATATTCTTGACATCTCACCTGGGTGAGGCGTGAGTATTACTTTATTTTTACTATTTTTTAATGTATCGAGCCTCCCCTTAAGAACGTTTATTCCATCTGCATCAATCACAATAGGGCAACATGCTGTAGATAAAATTTCCTTCACTTTATAAAAAGTTTCTTCAGTATTTCCCATTCCTGGCCCTACAGCTATTGCATCACTTGAAGTAATAATTTTTTCAATTTTTTCTTTATCGTTAAAACTAGCAGTCATAGCCTCTACAAGTTTGCTACTTAGTAAATTTTGTAATTCCTCTTTTGTGCATAAGGTAATTAAACCAGAACCTGATCTAACAGCAGCTTCTGTGGATATATATGCTGCTCCAGAATACCCCTTTGCTCCAGCAAAAATTGCCACTCTTCCAAAGTTACCTTTATGTGCATACTTATCTCTTTTTATAATACTATTCGATGCCATTTCTTCGTCTACTATGTACTCATTCTCATGAAATTTATCTATTACAAATTTAGGTACTCCTATGTTTTCTATTACTATCTCTCCTGTGTAATCTTCGCTTCTGTATCTAAAAAAACCTCTTTTGTACATAACAAATGATATTGTCTTATGTGCTTTTATGGCTATCCCCATTTCAATTCCAGTATCACTGCTTAAACCTGAAGGTGTATCAACTGCCATAATATAATTTCCTTCATCATTTATTATGGAGATTACATCTCTATATATGCCTTTAACTTCTCTACTAAGTCCTGTACCAAATATGCAGTCTAAAATCAGGTCAGCTGATTGAACAGCCGTTTTAAATTCTTCTAAATCATCTTCATTCGCTAAATTTATCACTTGTATCCCAATATTGCTCAGTATATCGTAATTAAATTTACAGTCGCTACTCATCTTTTCTATATTTCCTACACAAAATATCTTTAGATTTCTTCCTATTGCATTTAGGTGTCTTGCACATGCCATTCCATCTCCGCCATTATTTCCAACACCACATACTAAAACTATATCCTTAAATTCTTCTCCTATGTTTTTTACTACTTTTAGAGCCGCGTTTTCCATAAGAATATTTCCTGGTATTCCTAAACTTGTAGTACAAAATTGATCTATCTTATTCATAATTTTTGAGGTACCAACTTTCACCTTAAAACACCTCCAAAACAGCATAAGCTATAGCCTTTTCTCTATCATGAGAAATACTTAATTGAACTTGGTATTTTCCATAACCTTCAGCAATAGCTCTTGCACCTCCATTTAAAACTACTATTGGTTTTCCTAAATCATCCTTATGAATTTCTATATTTTTAAAACTAAAGCCTCTAAAACCAGTTCCAAGTGCTTTTGAAACAGCTTCTTTAGCAGAAAATCTTCCTGCTATGTATTGTGCCTTTGTCTTTTCAGCTTTTATATATGCTATTTCTCTTCTGCTAAACAATTTTTCAATAAATTTATAATTTCTATCAATAGCGTTCTTTACTCTATTTATTTCAATAATATCAACGCCAACTCCTTTAATCATAACTACACCTCTTAATTTTAAAATAGATTGCGAAATTTATTATACTATAAAGAACAAACTTCTGCATTACTACTAGCTATTGCTTAAATTTAAATGTTTTACTGACTATTTTAGAATTGATTGCATAAAAATAGTGAAAGAGCAGAGTTATAATTTAAATTATAAAACTCTGATTTTTCACCCACTTATTTTTCATCTAATATATAATTTATGAATCCGACTTGTCCACAGCTTAACCTACAAAATCAAAATCAAAGTCAGCTGTATAATTATCTACATAGGATCCTATAACTTCTATAAAATGTATTGGCGAAACCACATTTTTATATAGAATCTCCATAAGATTATGTACTTTTTCTTTTTCCACGCTTATATTTTTAATATCGTCCCTCTCAATATTAACTATTTTATTGTCCACAAAATCTTTTCTCTCAACTTCTATACCGTAAGATTGTATTTTTGTATTGTCATATTTATGACATATTGTTAATTCCCCTTTTATAAGTCTGTACTCGTATTCATAAACCCTATCCACCATTTCAACTTTTTTCTTCAAAATTTCAACTACTTGCATAACAAAACCTCCAATCAACCTTATATAAACATGTTATCATAATTTTCAGAAATATTATGTCACTATATGAAACACTCAAAAATTTTTCATACTTTAAATTCCGACACATTATTAGAATGATTAATCCATTATTACTATTTTTCTTCATTTTTTTTACAGCAATAATTGGATTAAACTTTTAAGCGTATACTTATCACTATTTATTTCAAGTAAATATTGCAAAATCATGTCGCAATATTTCATTTAATACACAAATTTTTTTAATATAACTATTTCATAATTCCTGATACTTTAATGATATAATTATGTTATGAATTTTTACATAAGGAGATGTTTGTATATTGGATAAGCGAATTGCCGTAGTCGGTATAATTCTAGATGATATAAGCATGGCACAAGAAGTAAATAAAATTCTTCATATGCACAGCTCAGTAATTGTCGGAAGGATGGGCATACCTTATAGAGAAAAAGGAATTTCGGTAATATCTATAATTGTAGACGGTACCATGGATGAATTAAGCTCCCTTACTGGTAAACTTGGTAGAATACCTGGCGTAAGCGTAAAATCAGCTGTTTCAAAGAAAGCTTAATTATTGTAAAACCGTATATAAAAACTCATACATATTTTTATACGTATGAGTTATAATTTTATTCGCTATTTTGTATCACTTAAAAACTTCTGTTGACAAGCCCTCATGTATCCTAGATTCTCATCATCAAATGTCTTATTGAGTTTTAATATATCTTGTATTTTCTTATTACTTACTATAAACTTTCTTTGCTTTTCTTTCTCATCTTCTAACCACTGCTGTTCATTATCATTAAGAATAGATTCGTCATTTAAAAAATACCAAGAATTATCTTTATTAATAAGCGTTACTATTTCTATATCTGGTCTCGGTTTGCTAATTCCTTTAAAATAAGCATTAAAAGCTGACACCATTATCTTCAATCTATTTTTGGAATTAACATTGTATATTCCAATAAGATTTATTTTTGTTATTCCAAAATTCTCAAGTTTTTTCTTTATTGCCAAAGTATTTGAGCTTTCAGGATTGCTATAGAATTTACTCAAGCCTTTTGAATCACCACTAACCTCATCACTATAATACTCATTAATAAATTTCTTTTCTTCTGGTTTAATGGAATTTTCCTTACCAACTTTTCTTTTACTATTTTGATTTTTATCCTTATTATTACATCCAAATAACATAAAAACACCTAAAAATACAACAAAAATTAAAACTATTTTAAACCAAAAGCCTTTCACCACTTTACCTCTATTCTAAAATTATTATTACCTTCTGCAATTCTAAATTTTACACTAAAACACTCCCTATGTAAATACATATAATCTTATGATTTTGTTAATTTATTGGGATTTTTTATTTCAAAATAAACTGCATTTATTTCGCCTCCACAAATTATTATAAAAGATATTATAAAAAGCCAAGTCATCAGAACTATAACTGCCCCTATACTTCCATATACTTTCGAATAATTTCCAAAATTGTTTACATAGTATGTAAAGCATATAGATGATATTACCCACCCAAGTGCACTTATTACAGCTCCTGGAAATACCATTTTCCACTTGTGTTTATTAGCTGGAGTGTATCTATATAATGCTGCAAATGAAAAAATCATTCCTATTGTTAAAATCCCATATTTTATCAAATCCCAAACTCCATATCCAAAAAACTCGTTAATTCCAAATTTCTTTATGATTAATTCCTCATTTATATCACCAAATACAATTAAAAGCATTGCAAAAAATATAGTTATTATTAATCCAAATGTAAAAATTATTGATATAAGCTGTACTTTTAAAAAGCTTCTTCTTTCATTATCTTTATAGGAATTGTTTAAACCTCTTATTACAGCATTAAATCCTGAAACACAAGACCAAATACTAGTTATTAAACTTACAGAAAGAAGCTTACCATTTTTAGTATCTACAACTTCCTTTACGATATTTTTAACTAACCCATATACTTGATATGGTACAACTTTTCTCATCGCCTCAAGTACATCACTACTTTTAATACTACTGAATCCCACAAGTGTCATAAGAAATATTAAGAATGGAAAAAAAGCAAATATAAGACTATATGCAAGTTGAGAGGATAAAGCAATTATTCCATCATCAATAAGCCTTTTTATAAATACAGAAACGTAGTTTTTTATCCTTAACAATTTTGCAGACATAATATACTTCCCTTCCCTATATAAATTTCATTATATATTATATCCACATTTCTTATTTTTTTATTAACATTTCCAAGCATAATATTCACAGTATCAACAAATAAACAAAAAGAGATTATGTAAAACCACTTTACAATTTTACATAATCTCTAAAAATTCACTAGTTTGCTTTCTTTTCAATTAACTCTGCTAAACCATGAGCTAAAGTATTAAGTCTATCTTGATCTTCTCCCTCAAGCATAACTCTAACTAAAGGCTCAGTACCAGAAGGCCTTATTAATACTCTACCTTTACCATGCAGTTCTTCCTCAATCTTCTTAATTTCATCAGATATCTCCTTATCTTCAAGGTATATATCCTTTTTATTATTAGGCACCTTTGCATTTGCAAGTACCTGTGGAAGCTTATGCATTATAGATGCAAGCTTTGACAGTGTTTTTCTACTCTCTTTTACTATTGAACATATCTTAAGAGCCGTTACAAGTCCGTCTCCTGTTGTATTATAGTCTAAGAATATTATATGACCAGATTGTTCTCCACCAAGCTTGTATCCTTCTTTTAACATCTCTTCAAGAACGTATCTGTCTCCAACCTTAGTTTTTACTGTTTTAATATTTGCTTTATCTAATGCTAAAAATAATCCCATATTACTCATAACAGTAACAACAACTACATCCTTATGTAATTCACCTTTATCCTTTAAGTACTTACCACAGATAGCCATTATAAAGTCACCATCTATCAGGTTTCCCTTTTCATCAACAGCAAGACATCTATCAGCATCACCATCAAAAGCAAGACCTAAATCACAATTTTTCTTAACAACATAATCCATCAATTCCTCAGGATGTGTAGAACCACAGTTACAGTTTATATTTATTCCATCTGGATCATTGTTTATAACAGTTACCTGGGCACCAAGTTCTCTAAAGGTTTTTACCGCAGTTTTATACGCAGCTCCATTTGCACAGTCAAGAGCTATTTTCATTCCCTTTAAATCTGTTCCTATAGTGCTTTTGGCAAACTTAATATAATCTTCTTCTGCAGATTCCTCTACAACCTTTCTTCCAACACTTTCACCAGTAGGAAGCGGTACTCCCTCAAAGTCACTTTCTATAATTTTCTGAATTTCGTCCTCAAGATTATCTGATAGCTTGTAACCTTTTGCATCAAAAAACTTTATTCCATTGTATTCTACCGGATTATGGGATGCAGATATTACTACACCAGCATCTGCTTTGTATTTTCTAGTCAAATAAGCAACCGCAGGAGTAGGCACTATACCAACACATACAGCTTCAGCTCCAACAGAAAGTATACCTGAAACAAGCGCAGCTTCAAGCATATCGCCTGAAATTCTAGTATCCATACCAACCAATATTTTAGGTTTATGAGTTTCATTTGTTAAAACATACGCTCCTGCTCTTCCAAGTCTATATGCAAGCTCTGCTGTAAGTTCTTTATTGGCTATTCCTCTTACTCCATCAGTTCCAAACATTCTACCCATAGATATTATCCTACCTTTCTAATCCACTATTATTAAAATATTACATTTTAACTTTTGTAATTATTACTTCATATTTTTATAATATCTTATATAGATTAGCATATATATAATCTAAAAACAATATTACAGAAAACAAAACCGGAACACTTGCAATAACTTTATCTGATATATTGTACTCTTCTCTAACAGCTTCATCCTGTTTTTGACTTTCTATCTTATCTTTATTCATATCCATAAGTTCTCTTATGAGTATAATAATAACACCAAGCGCTACAGCCGCTAATACTGCTCCAAATAGTAAAGTTGCAATCTTCTGATTTGCAGGAAGATTTCTAATTGCATTTCCTGTTGGTTTTGCATTTTGCCTCATTGCAAACCAAGACACTACAGCACTAAAACTATTAAATATAAAATGAGCAATCATAGATGCAAATATAGAATCACATGAATATACAAGATAAGAAAGAATTGTACCAAGTGCAAAGGTATACAAAAATTGAGGCGGATTAAGATGCAAAACTCCGAACAAAAATCCATTTATTAAAGCTGCCTTTTTGATTGATATTCCCTTATATGCCGACAAAATAGAACCTCTTACTAAAAGTTCTTCGCAGAATGCTGGTACTATGCCCAGTACAAAGATCATTTCTAAAAGAGGTGTACCCTTCATATTCCTTATTACAGTTTCTACATTGTTACGAAAAAATAATCCCGTAAAGTTTGCTAAGAAGCTTGCAATAGGTATAAAAAATAAAGCTACCAATATAATAATAAATGCACTTTTAAAATTAATGGGATTAAACCTTAAAACTTTTTTAAATGACTGTCTAGTAACTAAGATATAAACTAAATTAGGAATAATTAAAAGCACAATTTGAGTAACTATAAGCGCAATAGCAAAATTAGGTCTAAGCTTTGTATTAAACTGTTGTATAATTGTGCCCCCAATTATCTGAAGCACTATTAAGGCAAGAAAAAATATATTAGCCTTTGTTATTCTTTTCAATTTATTTCCTCCTCATTTATAGTATTTCTTAAAGAAATTGAGCCTATGTAAAATAGCTGTACATGAGTAAAATATATCTATAATTATACCATTAATGTATTTTTTTTAAATAACATATTCTATGTATATTGAAAGTTTTATACATTAATACTATAATACATAAGAAAGTTGGTGATAAAATTGAAATTTACTTGGTATGGTCAATCGTGTTTTCTTATTGAAACCAGCAGAAATAAAAAAATATTACTAGATCCGTTCAACAATTCCATAGGATACCCTACCTTTAAGGGTGAGGCTGACATAATAACTGTAAGCCATCATCACTTTGATCATGACTTTATCGACTGTGTTACTAATTCGCCAAAAGTAATTGATAAACCTGGAGATTATAAAATCGATGACATAACCATAAAGGGTATACCTTCCTTTCATGACAATGTACATGGTGCCGCTAGAGGCGAAAACACTATTTTTTTGTTTAACATAGACGGTTTTAATGTATGCCATCTTGGGGATATAGGTTACGTTTTATCTGATTTGGAAGTGAAAAGTCTTGGAAATGTAGATGTACTCATGATTCCTGTAGGTGGTAATTTTACAATAGATGGCGCAGAGGCTGGTCAACTATGTAAAAAAATCAATAGTAATATCATACTTCCTATGCATTATAAAACCACCTTCACTATTTTACCTCTTGAAGGCGCCGAGAAATTTATAATGAGTATGAAAAATGCAGAAAGACTCCAAAGCAATGTACTAACCTTAGACACGAAAACAAATGAAAAAAATCAGGTTAAAATTTTCTCCATTAAGTAGTTATTTTAACCTGATAATTCTCTGATTGCTTGAACCTGCGTACTTAGGTGCATTTTCTGTTAACTCAGCTTTGAATTCTCCATCAACCAAAACATCTATGTATTTCAGTAGTTCAAGCTTATTGGAATCTTTTTCTTTTAAAATCTCTTCATATGTATATCCTGTATAACACCATATATTAAGACCTAGCTTCTTTATTTCCTTTGATATATTAATTAACCCTTCAGCTTGTTCTAAAGGATCTCCACCTGAAAAAGTCACCCCTTTTATTATAGGAACATTGCTCTTAATTCTATTAAATATTTCCTCCGCAGAAACACTTTCGCCGTATTTAAAATCCTGCATATCCGTATTCTGGCATCCCGGGCATCTTCTCCTACAGCCTGATAAAAATAATACAGATCTAAGTCCCTCTCCATTCACCATTGAATTATCTAAAAAACCCGCAACTCTAAGTTCCATAAAATCCCCCACCTATGTAAAAATAATCTTCTTCATTTCACTGTAATACCTTGTAGTAAAATGAAGAAGCTTTTTTATTATTTATAACAGTGTTTTGCAGTTCCTTGTGATATTCTATCAGCTCTTTCTGCTGCCTTTCCAACACCAAATCTCTCATCTAGGCTTAAATATCCTGTAACTCTTGATATTCCCTGAATATCGTGGCTTCCGCACTTCTTGCACTTCATATCTGATGCATCCAAATACTCTCCACAATCCTTGCAATATCTTATGTGGAAGTTTATTCCTATATAATTTATGTTTGTATTTTCATATGCATATTTAATTATGTTCATTATTGTCTCTTCATCGCCATAATCATCAAGCTCTATATAGGATATATGTCCACCATTACATAATTTATGATAAGGTGCCTCTATATTTATTTTTTCCTTTATAGATATATCAAAACCAACTGGTACATGATAACTATTAGTATAGTAATCCTTATCTGTAACCCCTGGTATTTCTCCAAAAATAACTTTATCCTTAGCAATAAATTTTCCAGATAAGCCTTCAGCTGGTGTAGCGTAACAACTCCAATTAAGCTTTATATGCTTCTTTAAATCATCAAGATAATCTCTTATATATGAAACTATTTTAATTCCAAGCTCTTTTGCTTCTTCTGTTTCTCCGTGATGATGTCCTGTAAGGGCTACAAGTGTTTCAGCCAGTCCTATAAAACCAACTCCCCATGTACCTTGTTTAAGAACTGGTTCTATGGAATCATCCGGTTTTAAATTTTCAGAACCCTTCATAAGGTTTTGTCCTACAACAAACGGTAAATCTTTAACCTTTAACTTTTTAAGCACACTATATCTGTGAAGCAAGCTTTCTTTTGCGATTTCAAGTCTTGAATGTAAAAGTTCAAAGAATTTATCTACATCACCTTTTGCAAGTATACCTATTCTTGGTAAGTTAACGGTTGTAGGTGCTATATTTCCTCTTCCCTTTACTCCTGGTTCTCCATTTATATTTGACATTAAATAAGTTCTACATCCCATTGTTGCTGGAATATATCCCTTATCATAATACTCTTTATTAAAATCAGCATCTATATTCATAAACGTAGGGTTCATTCTTTTAGCTGCAACTCTACAAGCTAGTTTAAATAAATAGTAGTATGGATCATTTTCGTTTCTATTCACACCACTTTTAACTCTAAAAATTATATTAGGGAAAATTGGTTGTTCACCATTTCCAAGTCCTTTTTCGTATTCTTTTAAAAATATTTCGCACACAAGTGCTGCATCCTTAGATTGAGGTATTCCAATATTTATAGATGAAAAAGGGACCTGCGAACCGGCCCTACTATGCATTGTGTTTAAATTATAAACTATACCCTGCATTGACTGCCCAACGATTCTCACTAATTTTTTTTCAACATATTCATCTAGCTTATCCGCTTCAACACCTATTTCTTCATATTCATGTCTTATTTGTCTTCTAGTTTCCTCAATAAATTCAGCCATATCGTTATCAAAATCAGGATGTGACTGACCTCCAAACATATCATTTTGTGTTGATTGTAGAAGTATACATGAAAGCTCCGCAGCTGACTCTATTCTCTTTGGTGGTCTTATATATCCATAACCTGTATTAAATCCACTTTGTAGAACTTCCTTTGTTGGAATATGAAGACAGTTTATACTCAAATTATAACTATCTAAATCATGTAGATATATATCTCCATTTTCATGAGCTCTAGATATTTTTTTAGGCATAGCAGAAAGATTGTGCCATTTGTTAGATTCACTAGCTATTCTTAAAAGCTTTGAACTATAGTTGTTTCCAACATTAGCATTATCTCTATCAGTTTCTATTCCGATTTTCTCTATAACCTTCATAAGATCAGATTTTATCTCTCTTACCTTTGTTCTCTCTTTTCTATATGTACAATAGGCCATACCTATTTCCTTATTTCCGTTTTCAAGAAGCACTTCCTCAACTAAGTTTTGCACTTCCTCAACTGAAATTTCTCTTATCTTTAAATCCTCAACTCTTCCTATAACTTTTTGAGTTAATTCAAGTATATCACTTTGCTTAATGTCATAGCCAATCTCATCGGCCGCTCCTTTTATGGCATTAAATATTTTATTAGAATCGAATACTACCTGTCTACCATCTCTTTTTACTACATTTAGCATACAAATGCCCTCCAATACACTATATCTTGTACTTTGATATTATACATTAGTACTTTTTTTATATCAAAATCTAAAATATACATATTGCATTGTAATTCAATTTTTAGTCACTATGGACTTTATTTCTTATGTTTTTCTCCGCCATACTGTATTTGATATTTTTGAAATCATGATTGATGCTTTGGTATGACTTCCATAACTTAATGTAAACCTAAATTGAAAGAATATTTATCATTTTAACCACTCTTCTATTCAGTGGAAGATATGGAAAACTAGTTGATATTAATTATAAAGGCGTATATACCATCTTAATTTAAAAATATCATTAGTATTATTAAGCATATGTAAGTTAATATCACTATAATTGCATATTTACCATATTAAAAACCATAATAGATAAATATATATTAAAAAAGCGTTATGAAAATACAACTCATTTTCATAACGCAAAATTTATTAGTTTTTAAAACTGTGTATTGGTGAAGGTATTCTTCCACCTCTATTAATAAAATCAGCCGAAGAAAATTTGCTTACAGGCATTACAGGTGCCGTTCCAAAAAGTCCTCCGAATTCTACGCTGTCACCTACACCCATTCCTATTGCTGGAATTATACGCACTGCTGTAGTTTTATTATTTATAACTCCTATTGCAGCTTCATCAGCAATTATTCCAGAAATTGTTTCAGCTGGTGTATCTCCAGGCACTGCTATCATATCGAGTCCTACTGAACATACACAAGTCATAGCTTCAAGCTTTTCTAAATTAAGTGCACCGCTCTTAACTGCAGCTATCATACCCTCATCTTCACTTACAGGTATGAAAGCACCACTAAGTCCTCCAACATGTGAAGCAGCCATTATTCCGCCCTTTTTAACGGCATCATTTAATAATGCAAGTGCTGCCGTTGTTCCTGGAGCACCACACGCTTCAACTCCTATTTCTTCTATTATTCTTGCAACACTATCTCCAACTGCTGGAGTTGGTGCAAGTGATAAATCTATTATTCCAAATGGAACATCTAATTTTTTAGACGCTTCTCTAGCAACAAGTTGGCCAGCTCTAGTGATTCTAAAAGCTGTCTTCTTTATTGTTTCAGCAACCACATCAAATGGTTCGCCCTTTACCTTTTCAAGTGAAGCCTTAACAACACCAGGACCACTTATCCCAACGTTTATTACGCATTCAGCTTCTCCTACCCCATGAAATGCTCCTGCCATAAAAGGATTATCCTCAATAGCATTGGCAAATACAACAAGCTTCATGCATTCCATTCCGTTAGTTGAGGCACTTAAATTTGCAACATCCTTTATTATATGTCCCATTTGCTTAACTGCATTCATATTTATTCCTGTTTTGCTACTTCCAACATTCACAGATGAGCAAACAATATCTGTAGTATGTAACGCTTCTGGGATAGACTGTAATAAGATCTTATCCCCCTTAGTGCATCCTTTATGGACAAGTGCTGAAAATCCTCCTATGAGATTAACTCCAACTGCTTTAGCTGCTCTATCTAAAGTTTTAGCATACTCAACATAGTCTTTATCATCAGATGACTCTGCAATCATTGAAATTGGAGTTACTGAAATTCTTTTATTGATTATAGGAATACCATAATCTCTTTCTATCTCTTCTCCAACTCTTACCAAATCCTGTGCATATCTGGTTATTTTATCGTAAATCCTCTTTCTGGATTCTTCTCCATTAAAACTGCAACAGTCTCTTAAAGATATACCCATGGTTATTGTACGTATATCAAGTTTTTGTTCTTCAATCATTTTTATTGTACTCATGATCTCGTTAGTATTCATCGATTTTTAATCTCCTTTACACCCTGTTCATTGAGTTGAATATGCCTTCATCCTGTATCTTGATTGAAACCCCAAGTTTTTTACCTTTTTCATCAAGTTCAGTCTTAACCTTATCAAAAGAAACAACCGAACAGGACAAATCTGTAAGCATTATCATAGTAAAGTATTCCTGCATTATAGTTTGACTTATGTCAAGAATATTAATTTTCATTTCAGCAAGAATAGAACTTACCCCAGCAATGATACCAACCTTGTCTTTTCCTATAACTGTAATAATCGCTTTCATAAAATAGCCTCCTTTTATAATATACGATTTAATTATAATACAAAATTCTTACTATGAATATAGCAAAAATATTTAGTATATTACATCAAAATATCATTTAGTACAATACCATCTACATTTTTCATTTCAAGTCCAAGTATAGCTGCCATAGTAGGTCCCTCATCTACAAGATTAGCATTTTCTATTGTAACTCCCTTTTTTATACCACAGCCAAATGCTGCAAAAAACGTTCTATAACCTTCTTTAAGAGGATCATATCCGTGAGTTGCTGCAAAGTACCCTTCTTCATGTGCCCTACTTCTTGACTTTTTTATTTTCACAATCACATCTTTTTCATTCCAGCCGTTGTCAAAATAATATCCATCTTCAGCTTCGAGCATGAAATCAAAGTCTCCTCTGATATTCTTCTTAGCCGCTTCTTCCTTAGTATATATTTCTTTTATACCGTACCTTCCACTATCCTTCATATCGAAAAGAAGCTTTGATACCTCGTCAATATTTTGAGGATCCATCACTTTTATTTGGTTAGATCCGTCGCAATAATTTGCATATACCTTACAGTTTACTATCTTTCCCTTTCTATCTAAGTGTATGAGTCCTTTTTTCACAAAAGCAGTATTAATACAAATCTTATAGTCTACATCAGAAAATCCGTGATCACCTAAAACAATAAAGGCAGTTTCATCATATATTCCAGCTCTTTTTGAAGCCTCTATTATTTCTCCTAATCTCCTATCCTCTCTTTTTAAACCCTCATAAACATCCTCAGAAGCAAAACCAAATTTATGTCTTGCATGATCTATTTCGTTCAAGTGCAATAATGTTAAATTAGGTTTTTTATTTTCTACCATATAACATACTGACTTACATAAGAAGTCATCCAAATTAGGCTGCTCTGCCCCCTTTAATGTAGTTCCAAACTTCAATATTAATTTAAGAAGAAATAATGGTGTTCCGTTTACAAGTGATGCTATAACTTGGTTTGTGTATGGTTTTACACTCCAAACCTCAGGACAATTATAATGAATTTTAGCTCCACCCATAACTGGCCAAAAAACATTTCCAACCTTCATACCATGTTCAAGTGCAATATCTACTAAAGTTGGTACCTTAATATACTTCTTTTGCCAATACCATTCTTGGGTTTTTACTCCTATCTGCATTTTTTCATTATTAAATATTCCATGCTTCTCTGGATAGGTTCCAGTTATTATTGATGTATGTGATGGGTATGTAACAGATGGGTACACTCCTGTAACCTCCCTAACATATGAACCATTATTTATTATGTTTGAAAAGTTAGGAAGCTCCTTTATAAAATCAAAATCCTTTGCATTTAGGGCATCTATAGATATTACTATTAGATGCTTCGCTTTAGCTTTCATATTACGCTTATCCCTCCGAAATATATTATTTGTCTTTTATATAAAACTAGCGTGCAACTTTATAAACTGAGCCAGCTTTTATTTTTTAATATTATCATTTAAAAATAGTCCATTTATTAAGCTATAGTTAAATGTAATAGGGCTTCTAGGTTTAAAACAAACCCAGAAACCCTTTTATTATTTTTCAGCATATAGCTCAACTATCTTAACTATTACCTCTACTGCTTTTTCCATAGCAAAAGTAGGAATATATTCAAATTTACCATGAAAGTTTACTCCACCAGTAAATAAATTAGGTGTTGGAAGTCCCATAAAAGATAATCTTGCTCCATCCGTTCCTCCTCTTATAGGTCTTACTAATGGCTTAACCTCAACTTCTTCCATTGCCTTATATGCTATATCAACAACATATTTTACTTCGTCAATTTTTTCTTTCATATTATAGTACTGATCTTTAACTTCTATTTCAACTAAATTTCTTCCATATTTCTCATTTATAAATTTAGCAGCATCAAGCATTAGCTTCTTCTTATCTTCAAATTTATTCTTAGAGAAATCTCTTATTATATATTGAAGTTTAGTTTCCTCTACACTACCTTGAAAGTCAACTATGTGATAGAAACCTTCATAACCTTCAGTATACTCCGGAGCCTGTTCTTTTGGCATAAGCCTCATAAACTCCTCTGCAACAGAAATAGAATTTATCATCTTATCCTTAGCAGAACCTGGATGAACATTTCTACCATGTACTGTTATTTTAGCGCTAGCAGCATTAAAGTTTTCATATTCAAGCTCACCAAAATCTCCGCCATCTACAGTATAGGCAACATCTGCTCCAAACTTTTTAACATCAAAGTAATCAGCGCCTCTTCCTACTTCCTCATCTGGAGTAAATCCTATGCAAATTTTTCCGTGCTTTATTTCTGGATGCTTTGAAATATAGCTTATAGCTGTAATTATTTCTGCAATACCAGCTTTATCGTCTGCTCCCAAAAGAGTGTTTCCATCTGTTGTTATTAAAGTTTTGCCTTTATATTTCAATATTTCTGGAAAATCCTTTGGAGAAAGAACTATATTCTTATCCTTATTTAGAACAATATCATTGCCATCATAATTTTTAACAAATTGAGGATTAACATTTTCTCCACTCATATCCGGACTAGTATCCATATGTGATATGAATCCCAAAGCTGGTACATTTTTCTCTATATTAGCTGGCAAATATGCCATAACATATCCATTATCATCAATAGATACTCCTGAAAGTCCTATTTCTTTCAATTCTTCTACAAGATTTTTTCCCAGCTTTAATTGTTTATCCGTACTAGGAACAGTGTTTGAATTTTCATCAGATTGAGTATCAAATTTTACGTACTTTAAAAATCTTTCTATTACTTCCTCCATAAAATCACTCTCTTTCTATAATTATTAAATAACCTCTTCTATAATTATATCATTATGTTGCAATAAATCTATTTCATATGGAGAAATTGAATTTGCTTTATCTTTTTCATATATAACTCTGATAACTGGTCTATCTGGAAAACTTTTGTTTTGCTTTACAACATATCCCTCAACCCCATTAGAAAGTCTTACACACGAACCAAGAGGATAAATAAAAAATGTATTTCTAAACTCATCCACAAAATCAGGATCAAACATACTTCCCGAACCCGACAATATTAGTTCATATGCTTCATTAGGCTTAAACCTCAATCTATAAGACCTATTTGCACTTACAGCAGTAAACACATCGCATATACTTATTATTCTACCAAATTGAGATATTTCATTTCCTTTTAATCCTCTAGGATAACCACTTCCATCATATCTTTCATGATGATTAAAAACCCCATCTATAACTTCTTCACTCAACATTCCAATGGAGTTTAATATATCTCTTCCATAGGCAGGATGATTTTTTATAATTGCATACTCTTGATCAGTAAGCTTTTCTTTTTTATTTATGATTTCACTAGGAATTTTAGTTTTCCCAATATCGTGAAGCATAGCTGCAATACTTAAATCTTTTATTCTTGCTGTATTTAATCCCATGGATAATCCTAAAAAAGCTGCCATTATACCTGTATCTAGGCAGTGTATGTAAGTATAGTCGTCATAAAGCTTAACCTCATAAAGATTAGTATTTACAGTTCCCTTATCAACTATATAGTCTACAAGCTCATCAACAGTTTCCATAGCTTCCATAGTATTTTTATATTCACCTGTAAGTATGTTATTAAATATGAGCGGCATTTTCGTAAGTGTTTTTGTTTTCAGTTTTTCTAATTTCTTATCTACTTTTATATCACTTAATTTTTCATCTTCAATATGAACTAAAAAAACATTATTTCTTTTTAAAAAACTTATACTTCCTCTACCAACCTTTGTACCGGCAGTAATCAGAAGCTTACCCTCTTCATTGTATATATCCTTTGCTATTACTTCATCGGCTTTAAGATCTTTAAGAAAAACTATCTTCATTAGTAGGCACTTCCTTCTTAAAATATATTACTAAATTCTTATAAATTTATATCTATCACTACTGACAGTAAAAAAAGGCCTTAAAAAAGCGTCAACATTTTCAATATCAATAAAAACCCTATCCTCGCTGCCCTCATAAACTATTCTTCCATCTTCCTTGCCTACAGGTTCTTTCTTTTCATTTACCACTAAAACATAAGTTGGTATTCCTGATTCATCAGGATTTTTTATTGAAAAATTAATTCCTCTATTTAGTCCAAATATACCCTTCGACCTCTTTATTTCATAGTGAAGTTCTGCAACACCTAAATTACCTAGTTTACACCTTGTACCATAAGAATATTTCTTTGTATATAACGTTTCATAAATTGCAAATACAGTAAAAAAATACTCTTTGTATTCTGGATTTTCTATTATGAATGCAGCCTTCTTATTGTACTCATCTCTAGAAATCTCTCTATAAACTGCTTTACTATCATTTATACCAGAACAATATCCATCAAATTTTAGTCCAACTAAAACCTTCCCTATTCCCTCTGGCCATCTCCATTGAAGATAAAGCTTTTTGTCAAATATATATCCTGTAATTTTTTCAACTTCATTTAGAATCGATATATGCTGTTGTTTTCCTACACAAGCTGAGTTACCTTCTGATACAACAGGAAGTACAAAAATAGTTCCTGCATCTACATTCTTTATTTCACATTCTCCACTTTTCTTTATAAGTGCTCTGTTCTCAAAACTGCTAAGCTTATTCTTGGATATAATCTGTCCCTCTTCAAATTTAAAAGGATTTGTCGAGTAAAATATATAAACTTTTCCCTTATACCCTTTTCGCTTCCAAACAACCTTTATATCCTTTTCCTTAGTAATTGACAGCTTTATATCACTAATCAATTCCGGAGGATTAATAGTTTTTCCAAAACAAGTTATTCCCTTTGTTAATATCTCCTTGCCACTGGAATCTCTATATTTTGTAACTATCAAATATCCATAGTTTTTACCACTTGTAAGTTCCGTGTCTTCAACACCAAACAAAGATACATTTTCAAGCTTTGTTCCATCACCTCTCCTTAACGGTGCAACTCCCTCTTTTCTCCAAACCTCTACAGCTTTGGCCTTAACAGGTGTACTCCAAGAGAGTATTATTTCTGTGCCGCTGTTTTCTACTTCAATATTATCAACTTCAGACACAGGCATAATAGGTCCTATATATGAAAATGCTTTTGAATGAATGCTTGCCCTGTAAGAAAATACTGCATAATAGTAAGTCTGTCCAGCTTCTACACTAAAGTCTGTAATTTCATTTTCCTCAGTTTGTCCTATCAATTTTCCATCATCAATAGAATTAGGTTCACTTCTTAATTTTCTTAGAACTCTATATTTTACATTATCCGCCTCTCTGCTATCCCATTTTAAAACCACACTATCATTTAGTACTTCATATCTTAAATTGTAGGGAGGTTTAGGTGGATATTTTGAAAGCCATGTCAAAGCATCTGTGCAATCACTGCAAATGTTTAGAGCCTTAGTGCATAATTCTATACTTACACTCTCATTAGTTATATCATTAGCTTGTTGCATAAGCTTTTCAGCCTCAGCTATCTTAATACTTATTATTTTTTCATAGGTATCTATAAATGCTGAGGTGTTCAATTTTTTTAATGATATAATTTCCTTCATTCCACTATAATAAGCTTTTTTTTCAACAAATTCAAGAATTTTATTTTGCCTATCAACAATTATATTTATTTTATTCTGTATTTTTTTAAGCATCTCATCTATGTTACTATTGTCCTGCCATAACTCCTTTGCTTTTTTCAATAAAAAGTACGCTTCTTCTGTATTATCACACTGAAGCTTGTTTTCAGCATCTCTTACTAAAGCAGCTGCCACACTCATATCCTCTACATGAAATCCACAATTAGTACATACACTATGTGCTGCACTAATTACTCTATGGCACTTAGGACACGTAATCTTTAAAGGGAATCCACATTTATAACAAAACCTAGAAATTTTGTGGTTTAGACATCCACATATACTGCACCTTTCCATTGTTTCTACAGATAGTTGCTTAGGTATTTCAATTGAAACCTTTCTTTTAATACAAAAATCTTTGACATATTCCTTTGCTTCTTCTGTACCCATTCCATTTTCTACAAGCAACCTTACCATACAGTCAAATTCTTCATAAGCTATATATCCTTTTGATAAGGATACCTCTATTACTTCCGCTAAACTTTCTGTATTAACTTTTTTTAATGCTTCATCATATTTTCTCTTATTTTCTTCATCTTTAAAAACATCATCGCACATTCCCTGAAGTATTGAGCTTGCTGTTATAAAAGCATTTTTAGATGAAGATTTTTTTATTTCCTCATACTTTCTTTTAGATGCAAGTCTCAAAATAGCTAAACCAGATGACATGGGAACTCCAAGAAAATCATACAAGGATTTCTTGTCTACAATTTCAAGATTTGATTGAATTTTATTTATTCTAGTGGTATCTAAAACATTTTCGTCATTATTTTTCCCTTTTTTACTTTTTTCGTATATTTTTACTGGAACTTTAATCCTACTATTTATTTCAGCTTCATTAAACTCCATAAACTTTTTCTTAAGCGTCTCTTTTTCAATATCAAAAATATATCCCTTTGAGCATAGAAGCTTTATAGCCTCATCTAAAATATTATATTTAATTTTTTCCTTTTGTCTTTTTTCTTTTATTGCACGCTTCCATTCTTCATTTCTTGAGTACTCACTTTTAAGCATTACATTTTCTATCTCTTTTATCATTCCTAAATATAACTTTGCCTTAACCGCCTTTGTAGGATGGTTTCTAAGCTTTGACCACTCGCTTCTTTTTTTGTTTATGGCATTTTTTATTACTTCTTCATCCTGCTCCTTAGGCTCTATTGGTAGTTCCAAAAGAGTATAAAAATTCTCTCTTTTTTGCATTTCATTCACCTCATACTAATAGGAAGATTTTATGTACGTTTATTAGCATTTTAGCAGCGGTAACCAATTTTATCTCCGCTGCTAAATATGATTTTTATCTAAGTTTTATGGAATTACTTTTTTGAAATATCTTTATGCTCCCATCTGATCTCGATATAACCTTTGCAATTCTTGAAAATGACTGTTTTAAATTGGATACTTCCGTAAAAATAGAGTTTTCCTCACAGGTTGCTATTTTATCTAGAAAATCTTTTTTTGCATTTCCAAATCCAATAGCTGCAATTTCTATTTCATATTCTTTGCATTTATTAACCTCTGCCATAATATCTTTCTTTCCATACCATTGACCATCAGTTAATACTACAACAAAACAATCTCCATATGCATCCTTTAGGATATTATAAGCTTCACTAAAAGGCTCGGACATAGTTGAAGTTCCCACATCTGCCTTTTTCAAACCATCTATGGCTCTAAATATTTCTTCTCTATCTTCTGTTAGATTAATCAAAGTTTTCACTTTATCTGCAAAGCCTATTAACGCTAGGGAAAAACTACCTTCATCAATTGAATCCACAAAGGTTTTTGAAGCCTCTATTGCCTCTTCAAGAGGTTTCCCTCTCATACTCCCCGATAAATCTATTGCTATAACTATATTTTTATGAACAGCCTCCTCTTTTTCGTTAAGTTCCTCTTCAAATATAAAATCCTCCGACAATTTTTCTATCTTTAAAGGAAGTTTTTTAGCTGTCTCCCTTTGTGTTGCAAAAACATCCACAACTCCATTTTTATTATAAGAATACTCTATATCTATAATTGAAGGTTTTCTTCCTACATATTCTATATCATAAAAAACATATTTTCCAAGAATAGTGCAATCTGATATTTCTTCACTTTCACCTTGGAGCATATATACTTCAAGAACATTGTTTCTATTCCTACCGGTTCTAATCTCATAAGGTCTTTTTTCTGTACATGGTATTTTTTTATTTTTCTCTATTATTATACTGTTTATATATCTTTCACCTGTACTATTTAATGCTATCATACCAAGACTGTGACTCATTACATCCTCTGTTTTTTTATAGCCACCAAGTGTAAAAAGTGCTTTTTCTTCTCTTCTCAAGGTAGGGGTATTAGTTGCATTCTCCATAGATGCCTTTATTGCCGCACCTATTGAAACCGCTTCATCAACATTTATTCCAACAATAGGCTCTTTTTTACTCACTTCTTTTATAAAATCAAGTACCATAGGCATTCTTGTAGATCCACCTACCGGAAGCACTCCGTCTATATCCTCCCAAGTGAGCCCTGCACTTTTTATAACATCGTCACTTAAGCTTTTTGTTCTCTGAAGCAAATCACCTGTAAGGCCTAAAAATATTTCCTTCGTTATGGTGAACTTTTCACTTAAATCGCAATAATAAATACTAATATCAGTGCTTTCTCTTTTAGAGAGATGCTTCTTCACATTTTCACATTTTACAAGAATATCATTATAGTACTCAATATCATCCATTGGATTTACGCCAAACTTTTCAAAGAACTTTTCTCCAATATACATGGCTATTCTATCATCCCAGTCCTTACCCCCAAGCTCATGATCACCATCAGTGCTTAGTACCTTGATAAGTTCCTCTCCTATATGAACTAAAGTGACATCAAAGGTTCCCCCACCAAGATCGTATACAAGTATATTTTTATTTTCTCCTGAAGCTTTCATTCCATACGCCATTGCCGCAGCTGTAGGCTCATTTAATATACTCAAGACATTAAATTCAGCTCTTTTACCTGCGTTTATTGTTGATTGCCTTTGTATATTATTAAAGTAAGCTGGAACGGTTATAACTGCATCCTTAACCTCTGCCTTAAGAAAATCTTCTGCATCCTTCTTTAATTTCTTAAGCACTATTACTGATAAATCCTCTGCATTGTAGTACTTGTTTTGAAATTCAAGAACAAAGTTTTCATCTCCCATATTTCTTTTAAAAAAGCAGGCTATGTTATTATCTCCCATTGCCTGCATTTCTTTTGCATCATCGCCTACAATAATTTCTTCTCCACTAAAATATATAACTGATGGTGTTAACGTATTTCCTTCTTTGTTCTTTAAAACCTTAGGAGCTCCATTTTCATCAATAATAGAAACTACAGAAAATGTAGTTCCTAAATCTATACCTAAACTATATTTCATCTATACATCAATCCTTACGATACTTCAATATTTTTATTTCTCTCTTTAGCTTCTTCAAGGTCTTTTCCTTTAATTACTGAACTTGTTTCTATGGATGTACTTATTTCTCTTTTTTCCACAGCTTCAATAGCTTTAATTTCAAGCCTTCCTTCTTCATTAAGCTTAAAAGTTATATCAACTGGAGAATTTTTAGGAAGATTTTCTGGAAGTACTAATTCAGCCTCTCCTATTTCATTTCCATAAGCTATATCTACAATTTTATCTGAAAGCTCATCCTCAACTATTTTTATCATTACATTTTCTTGATTTTCTTCTCTAGTCCCAAATCTTTCTGTAAATTCATATGGAACCTCAGAGTTTTTAATTATTAGATTATAAACAACTTCTTTTTCTTCATTATTATACGTTACAACTCCAAAACTTTTACTCACAACATTGACTACCTTAACATTTGAAGCTTTAACTGCTGATAGAGTATAACCTGTATCATCTGCTACCCTCTTTGCTGCTGCCTCAACCACATTTTCATCTATACTCTTTTCATCTATACTCTTTTTTATATCCTCAATATCTTTTCCTGTCTCCTCCGATATTCTTCTTACCAGCTCATCATTTACAGACAGCTTCCAGCCATATAGTGCTGCACCTTTTGAAACAGCTTCATCTGGATCAAATACCTTAGGCTCTATATTATATTTATTCTTTATTATCTCTTCAACTTGAGGCATGCGAGATGAGCCTCCTACAAGAAGTATCTCATCAAAGCTTGTATAATTTTTCTTTGCAGCTTCTTTAAGCATATCATCCA
The DNA here is from genome assembly GCF_000008765.1 of Clostridium acetobutylicum ATCC 824. Taxonomy (NCBI): domain Bacteria; kingdom Bacillati; phylum Bacillota; class Clostridia; order Eubacteriales; family Clostridiaceae; genus Clostridium; species Clostridium acetobutylicum. The sequence goes on along the minus strand of NC_003030.1, from coordinate 542,469 downwards.
TAAGATTTACTGTTCTCTGAAGTAAATCATAAGTTAACTCATTAAATTTTTGCCTAGTTATTTCTATTTTTGCCCTTTCTCCCTCGTAATTAATTGATATAGGTGCCTTTTCTCTTTGTGATAAAGTCTTCTTCACTCTTTCTGCTAAAAGTTGAAGCTCTTGACAGGTTTCAGGATCTTCTAGTATATCCTTATCATTTCCTGTTATCTCCTTGTACTGCTCTGCCATGTATGCTATAAGAGCATCATCCCAATCCTTTCCTCCTAGATTGTGATCTCCTCCAGTGCATATAACCTTTATAGAATCCTTTTTCACATCAATCATTGTTACGTCGAAAGTTCCGCCTCCAAGGTCATATACCAAAACTACCTTATCTTTATCATAATCAACACCATAAGCAACAGCCGCTGCTGTAGGTTCATTTATTATCGCCTTTACATTTAACCCTGCTATCTCTCCTGCAAGCTTTGTAGCCTCTCTCTCATTTATTCCGAAATATGCTGGACATGTTATTACTACATCATTTATTTTTTGTCCTAAATTATTTTCCGCATCACTTATAAGTTTCCTAAGTATAAAGCTAGAAATTTCCTCAGCATGATAGTTCTTTCCTCCATGCTCAAAATAGAAATTTTCGTCTCCCATTGATCTTTTTACAAATGATACTACATCTTCTGGATACATTTTAGAGTTTTCTTTTGCAACATCTCCAACTATAACGTTGTCACCATCAAAAAACACTACTGATGGAGTTATTCTTTCATTCTCAGCGTTGGGAACAACCACTGGTCTTCCATATTCATCAACATAAGATATACATGAATAGGTAGTGCCCAAATCTATTCCAAAAATTTCATTCATTGCTATTCCTCCTGCTCCTTACTTACATTACTGTTATAAACATATACCTCTACAAGTTCATGGCGTATAACCTTGCCATCCCAAATGTATCCTTTTTTTATGCTCTTTGAAACAGTTCTATCCTTATTCTTATCATCAGTCTCAACTGTTTTAACTACCTTCTGCTTCTTAGGATCAAATTCAGGAAAACTAAATGTGAAATCCTCTACACCCTGTCTATACAGCATGTCCTCTAAATCTTCTGATAAACCGCCTACTATTTGAAGTACTTTTTCTTTTGTAAACTCAGTGCCATCTTTGTCCTTAAGTGCTTCACATGTCTTATTGTTATTATCGATGGTATAAATTATATCTGTAATAAGTGGCTTGATCATTTTCCCTATTATGTCATTTCTATAACTCTGAAGTTCCTCATGAAGATTATCTATTATCTCGTCCTTGTGCTTGTCGTATTTTACCTTGCTTTCAAATTCTTCTGTCAATTTTTCAACACCTAATGCAAATTCTTCTGTCTTCTCTTCAATCTTTTTAACTAGTTCCTCTAATACTGGATTTTCTAAAGTTTCCTTTTCCAAAATACATACCTCGCTTAAACGTTATAGATTTGAATTTTCAAAATTATATTTTTATTATAACTTTTATTTTATATTTTGTTAATACAATTTCATTTTACAGAAATGTGGTAAACCATAACATTAATTCATTTTAAGTTACCTAATAGCTATTGGTGCAGATAATATTAAATTAATATAAATAAAAACAGCTGTCACGTTAACATATTTTTATGCTAATGCCACAGCTATCTTACAAATTCAATATGATATTCAAGACTGCTTTATTAATCTACATAACCAAAATCATATCCAGCTTCATTTTCATTCACTTAAATCCCCATAAACCTAACAACTAGTATTGCCACAATAATTGACGTCATATCTGCCATAATTGCTGCCCATAAAGTATGTCTTATATTTTTTATTTTTATAGCTCCATAATAAACTGTTATTGTGTAAAATATAGTTTCTGTAGAACCCATTATTATTGATGCTATTATTCCTATATATGTATCAGCTCCATATTTTTTAAGTATTTCTGCAAAAACTCCAAGAGCACCACTCCCTGAAAGCGGCTTGACTATTATAAGCGGAACAAGCTCTGATGGGAAACCTATAATCTTAAATACAGGCTTTAAAATATTTATTAAATACTGCATTGCACCAGATTCTCTAAAGATAGCAACAGAAAGAAGCATTGCAAGAATATACGGAAATATATTAACACATATTCTAATTCCATCCTTAGCTCCTTCTACAAAACATTCATAAACCTTTACTTTCTTTATCATTCCATATAAAACTATAGAAAATATTATAATTGGTATTAATGCACTTGAAATATAATTCACAAGCTCACCTCCTAAAAATGTCTTTGAAGAATCTTACAATAAATTAATCCCATTATAGCTACTGTAACTGAAGTTACTATTGTTGGAATTACTATAATAGCTGGGTTTGAAGACCCACAGGCTGCCCTAATAGATATTATTGTAGTAGGTAAAAGCTGTATACAAGCTGCGTTTATAACAAGAAATTTTGCCATATCGTTAGTTGCTGTACTTTTTTTTTTATTTATTTTCTGCATTTCCTCCATAGTTTTTATTCCAAATGGAGTTGCAGCATTTCCTAGTCCAAGCATATTTGAAGTTATGTTCATAATCATTGGTCCCATTACATTGTTGTTTTTACTTATATCCTTAAATACTATCTTCAATATAGGTCTTAAAACTATGGACAACTTGTCTGTAAGTCCACTTTTCTCTGCAATTCTCATTACTCCACACCAAAGGCACATTATCCCCAAAAGCGAAATCATTAATTTTACTGAGCTCTCGGTGGAATTTATTATGGATGACGAAAGCGTACTTCCATTTCCAGATAAAACGCCAACAATGGTACCTACAAATATAAATATAAACCATATATAATTTATCAATTTTCTCCTCCATATAATTACTTTATAGTTTATTGAAACCTAATACTTACATAGCACATGACTAAGTTTCACTATAATATATATGAAGTAACCTTAATTATTATTTCTGCCACATTAATCATAGAACGGAAAATGTGTTTTGAAATTCAGACAAAAATAAAACAGGGTGTTTTAACCACTCTGTTTTACACAATCTCTTCTAACTGCTTCAAGTTTCTAATGCTCTTGATTCTTCTATTAAATAACTTATTATAAGCATATATTCTACTTTTTCTACTTAAAACAAAGCTTTTAATTCCTAGCTTTACTGCACCTTCACAATTTCTAATGTTATCATCAATAAATACAGCTTCCTCTGGCAATACCCTAAGTTCTGAAAGAGCAGTTTTATACATCATTTCATTTGGCTTTGTTACTCCCTTTACTGAGGATATTACAAAAGAAGAAAAATACTTTCTAAGTCCTGCCTTTTTAAAAACACCTTCAAGTGATGGCCATGCATCTGATATTACAGCCAATTTATATTTCTTACTTAATTTAGGTATTTCATAAATAGCATCTTTATAAAAATCATACTTTCTGTAGTTATAAACCAAATCTTCTGTAATCTCTTCAATATCATTGTTTTTTAACTTAAGCTGATAAAGCTCTTTTGATAAGATTTTATAATATTCTAGGAAGCATTTGTACTCCTCCTCTTCTGTAGTAATTAGTTTTTGTTCTTTTATATACTTATTTGCCTTATCAAAGGCTGATTTTCTTTTTATAAGAGGTATTGTATTGAATCTCTCCCAATCCACATAATAAAAAAACTTAGGCGGTATAAACCATTCACCTGTAGCCGGTTTATTCAACACTTTTCCAGAATCCATTAAAATAGCTTTAATCATGTTTTCCCCCATTTAAATTCTTGAAATAAAGTCCACACCTTTTGCGACAAATACAATTGCAAAACTTGCAGGAATTAAAATAAAAATAGCTGCAAAGGTACCAGCAACTTTACTTCCTACCATTGCTAGAACACAATTCTTAAAATCTTCCTCACTGCATTTTTTCTCCATTACCTCCTCTGTCATAATAGACATCTGTGGATCAATAAAAATGGTCATAAGTATTTGCGCTATACCATTCACAACAGAAGATAAGGTTACACAAGTGGCTCTTAAATTAGGAACTATTTTAAAAGCATATATAGGAGCTAAAGCTCCAACTGTAAGTGCTGCAACGGATATAAAGTTGTATACTATTATCCTTCTTGGAAGTTTTCTATAATTAAATTTCTCAACGCTTTTTCTAGATGGCAGCACCACGCACTGTTTCATTGAATAAATCCCCCTTCTCGTCATACTATGTACTACAAGTCTTGGGATTGATTTTTCTAAAGAAAAAAACATAACCCCTTTTGAAAACATTCTTTGAAAGGTTGGTATTAATACTGCTCCCAAAATCGATGCTGCACCGGAAACTAAGATTATACTATTAAAAATAACTATTAAATTACTTGAGTAAAGATTTTTCTCAGCATAGTTAGTTAGAAGGGGTTCTTGGAAGGTAACCGCAGTTCTTGATACTAGCGTCAATATATTGAATACAGTAAAAGAAATAGCTATCTTACCTGTTTTTACTCCAACTAATCTGGTAGAATATGCTAGAGTTCCTATAAATGTAATTATAAAATTAAATATTAAAATCAATAAAATTTGTATATTCAAAACGTCACCTTCTTCTAGAAGTTAAATTCTAATCAAGTGTATCTAAAACTCACCTAATTTTAGACTATCTATAGATGGACTCTTTATTCCCACGGCTTTATTTTTAACAAGCCACCAAGTAAAATAATCTATATTCATATATCCTTTTTTTAACTTTCCATTTTCTACGTAGATATAAGGCTTCATCTGTAGATCTACTTTTCCTACATCATCTAAGCTTACATATCTACCCTTTACTTTGCTGTTAAACTTAAGTTTATCATGTATCTTTTTCAATAAATTAATTTCTCCTTCTGTAAATTCATCTGTTATAATTGTCATAAACTCAATATATTTATCGCCCTCAATATTACTATTTTTGTATATATAAACTCCATAGATTTTATCCTGAAAATATATTTTAAGCTGAAATTCATATTCACACAGTTTTGACTTAATATCATATATAACTTTTCTCAAATTCATAAATTCGCACCAGATGTTCTGTTAATTACATCTTGGTTTTCCCACACCTCCAACCCAAAACTTATCTATAAATATAATTCACATAAAATATAATCTCAATAGTTCTATAAAATCTAAACATAATCTTGAATAATATGGTATATTGTATATAATATTAGAATATAATCTTGAATAATAATCAAGTTTAAGGAGGCTTAAAATGAAAGATAGCAACCTTGAAATAAAAATACTAAAAAATAAAATCTATGATGAAACCTCTAGCATCTTCATTCATAACTTAAAGAAATTAATACAACTTGAAGGAACCCAAAAAAAACTTGCATCAAAAATAGGAGTATCCGAAGATTTATTATCTAAATATAAATCTGGTGATGCCTTCCCTGCTATAGAAACAATTCTATATATTTGCAAACTATATAATATAACAATAGATGAATTTTTAAATATACCGTTAACTTCTTCTTATTTTGAAGATATGCTTTACGATGACACCGGATTTGAGGATATTTTTAAACAGGATTACTTTTGCTATTTTTTTGTTACAAACTCAGGAAAAAAGTCTGGAATTCACGAATCAAACTTAAGAATAACTAAAAAGAATTGCATTTTTAGAATATATATTAAAGGTGAGGTCATAAAAGAATTTAAAGGAACCTATAAAATTTCAGATAATCTTGTATTCTTTAATCTTTATAGTAGAGAATACGGCTATGCTTATATAACTATGATTAAACCAAGCTTGAATAAGAGCAAATACATAGGGGGGATTGCTATGTTATCTCTTCCATCCGATGCAAATAGCAAACCTTGCTGTCAAAAAATAATAATAAGCAGCTCAAAAATCAATAGAGAACTGAGCTTTGATATTTTAAATAATTTCTTATGCTTTAAGTCAGAAAGAGGCAGCTTTGGAAATATAAAAATTTCAAGATATGAAGATGAGAAGGTTTATGATTTTATAACTAATTTAAACGAAGAAACAAAATTATAATTTCACGCATACTTATACTTAAATTTGCTGTATACACTCTTCACCGTGTCCTTAGAGAAAAAGCCTTTATATGCATCAATAGAAACGCAATTTAAAAGCTTTTAATCTCTTCGGCTTTACTAGAGCTTATATATCTCTAAGGTAACTATTATCTATTGTTTTCAAATAATTGATTTAAAATAGGTATGACATTTATAACTGGTTCTTCATAAGGATGAACCTTTCTTATAATCTTTAAAGCATTTTCTACATATTCACGTTTACATTTCATTTCTATCTTACATTCTTCGCTATGACAAACCTTTCCTATCTCTCCCTCAACAGGCTCTGATCCTTCAAGTGGCCTCCAATACCCTTCTACAATATTAGTAGCCATGCAGTGATCATAATTGCCTATCTTTCCAACATTAGCTTCACTAAGCTTATCACCTAGCTTTTCAACATATTCTTTAGGAATAAAGATTTCAATTTTAAATTGATTTATTTGCATTATAATCAACTCCTGTCAGTATCTTTTTAATCATTTTATAACATTAATTTTTGCATGTAAACAATTAAGAATAATATATGCAATTTTGTGTCAAAATATTATAAAAAACGTTGGTGGCGATATTATGAAAACACATAAACTATTATCCATAGTCCTAGCAAGTGTTCTTTTAACCTCTTCCTTTACTGGATGCACTTTTGCTAGCAATAAAAAAAAGATAACACCGGATACTGCAAATGCTCAAAATGCTTCTACTAGTGTTGAATCTCCTATTACAAAAGCTTCAAAGAAGGTTCTTCCCTCAGTTGTTGGAGTTACTACAACCTATATTGAGAGAGATAATACAAAAAAAGAAGGTGTAGGCTCTGGAATGATAATCGACAGCAGTGGCTACATTCTAACAAATAATCACGTAGCCGGAATGACTAGCAAAGATTTAAAAGTTTCACTTTACGATGGAAGTTCTATTGGAGCAAAACCATTATGGGCTAATGAAAGCTTAGATTTATCTATTATAAAAATAGATAAAAACAATCTTCAAGCCGTAACCCTTGGTGATTCCTCTAAAGTTGATATAGGAGAAACTGCAATAGCCATAGGTAATCCACTTGGATTAAACTTTCAAAGAACTGTTACCTCTGGAATAGTAAGTGCAGTTAATAGAACTGTTGAAGCAGGCGAAGGAGTTTTCATGGAAGATTTAATTCAAACAGACGCTTCTATAAATCCCGGCAACAGCGGTGGACCTTTAATAGATGCAAATGGAAATGTCATAGGTGTAAACTCGGCGAAAATAACTAGTGCTGAAGGTATAGGCTTTGCTGTACCTATAAACATAGTTAAACCTGTACTTAAAAGTTTAAAGACAACTGGTCAATTTAAAACTCCTGTAATTGGAATTATAGGACTTGATAAATCTATGAATGGCTACCTTAATTTAAATTTTGAAAAAGGAATCTATGTTTATAATATATCTCCTAATAGCGGAGCTGCTGCTGCTGGAATAAATAAAGGCGATATCATTCTTTCTGTAAATGGAAAAAATATTAACACAATGAACGAATTAAGAGAGTCTATATATACCATTGGTGCCAATAACACTGTAAGCTTAAAGCTTAAAACCGCTTCTGGCGAAAAAACAGTTAATGTAAAAATACAAAGCTCAACTTAAAAAAGCTGCACTCTATTGTGCAGCCTTTTTAAGGTTCTAATTTTCTTAATAATTCTATATCCAGGTCTTTACTATAATCAACCCCATCTAGATCAAAACCGTTTAAGTTCATGAATTCTTTTTTGTATCCCTTATAATCAGATAATTCCTTAAAATTTTCAGGAGTAATATTACTCCATATTCTATCAACTTCGTCTTGAACGTCTTTTCTAAGCTCTAAATCGTCCATCCTTAATCTTCCCTTGTCATCAAATTGTATTTTTTCATTTGAATATATTTTTTCAGAAAACATTCTCTCAATTTGCATAATACAATTTTCATGAATATTTTTTTCTTTCATGACCTTATATAAAATAGCTGCATAAAGAGGAAAAGTTGGAATATATGCACTTGCTTTTGTAACTAATGCTTTATTCACAGACACAAAGGCTCTACCACCTATAACTCTGTTAAGTTTTTCATTTATAAGCTTAGCCTTATCTTCAAGATCCTTTTTAGCTATTCCTATAGTACCTTCTCTATATATCTTGTAGGTTCTTGGGGATCCTATATACGAGTATGCTATGGTAGTTGCTTTATCCGAAAAACAATCTTCATAAAGCAGCTCTTCACACCACTCTTGCCAATCCTCTCCACCCATTACCTTTCTAGTTTCTTCAATTTCTTCAATGCTAGCACTACTAACCTTTTTTAAAGTAATCTCGTCTCTTTCAACATCAATAGTCGGTCCCTCAAAATCTCCTAAAATTGTTTTTATTCTTGAAGTATAAACATTTCCAGTTTTATAGTCCTTTCTCCTAGGCGCAGCTAAACTATAAACAAATAAATCTATTTTACCAAATTCATCCTTTATATACTTAATAACTTTATCTTTGGTTTCATTAGAAAAGGCATCCTCAATGAAGTTTTTTGCAACTAATCCTTTTTTTTTAGCAAATTCTTTAAAAAATATGTTATTATACCATCCCGCTGTTCCTATTCTTCTATCTGTAGCTCCTGTTTCATAGGATACTCCAATTGTGTGAGCTTCTGGACCTCCAAATGCAACTGAAATTCTAGTAGCAAGACCAAACCCAGATGAGGCTCCAACAATTAAAACCTTCTTTGGTCCCCTAAACCCAATAGCCTTCTTACAATAATCTATTTGATTTAGTACTTCCCTTCTGCAACCATAAGGATGTACATCTCTGATAAATCCTTTTACAAACTTTGCTTTTACTATCATTTCCTCACTCCACTCAATATATGTTCTTTACAAAAATTGTACCAAGTGGAGTATAGTACACAGTCAAGTATTTTTTTCATTTATTATCCTATTTAAAACGGGACATTGAAGATCATTTATCTCCTCCTCAAATTTCAACAGCTGATTCTTTTTATAGTTTAATCTTTCGCACTCTTTTTCTATTTGCTGCACCTTATTCATAATCGTACTGCTTAGATCTATGTCTTCAATGCTGCTAGTTGATACCTCTGATAAAAAATTACTTATTTCATGCAAAGTAAATCCATAATTTTTTGCCTTTATTATAATCTTCAATCTGTATATATACATTTCAGAATATTTCTTATACCTATTGTTAAATCTCTCTGGCTTAGGAATCAGCCTTATTTTTTCATAATATCGAATTGTTTCAATACTTAAATTTACAATTTTACTTAACTCACCTATTTTATAATATCTCATACTTCATAATCCTTTTGAAAATTTATTTATTCCAAAAGATCTTTTTGTAAATGAACCTCAACTTTTTCTATTCTCTTTTCTTTGACTTCTTTTATTTCAAATGTGATGCCTTTATACTTAATACTCTGCTGTTCATTATCTTCTGGAATATGTCCTATAAGCTTGATAAGTAATCCACCTAATGTGTCATAATCATCAGTCTCTTCATCTAAATCTAAGTCCAATTGTTCATTTAGTTCTCTTATAGGTATAATACCCTTAATTATAAATGTGGACTCATCAATTTTTTTTATGTAGTTATCATCTTCATCGTATTCATCACTGATGTTTCCCATTACTTCCTCAATTAAGTCCTCTATTGTAACTATACCAGAAAATCCACCATACTCGTCTATAAGCACAGCCATATGCTTTTTAGCAGCTTGAAGTTCCTTAAATAACTCATTTATATTCTTTCTTTCAGGTACAAAATAAGGGGAATGTATTATATTTTTTATATTTACATTCTCAAATCCAACCTTACGAGCTTCTACTATAAAATCCTTTATATATAAAATTCCTATTATATTATCACTATCGCCCTCAAATACAGGTACACGTGAATACTTAATTTCTAAAAGTTCATCAACATATTTATTTAAAGGTGTATCTATATTAATTAAATACACTTCTGTTCTAGGCGTCATTACCTCTTCTGCTATTCTATCATCAAACTCAAAAATACTATCAATCATTTCTTTTTCGGATTCATTGATTACACCATATTCTTGACCTGCTTCAACTATGGATTTAATTTCCTCTATAGATACTTTTTCTTCTAATTTGTTCATGTTCATTCCTGTAATTCGTAGTAAAACATTTGTAGACGCCGAAAGCAGTTTTACGAACGGTACAGTAATTTTAGATACATATAGTATAGGTCTCGCCGCTAGCATAGCAATTTTCTCTGACTTTTGAAGAGCTATTCTTTTCGGAAACAATTCTCCAAAAACAAGCGTAAAATAAGATAAAACAATTGTTACTACTATTAGTGCTACTTGACTTGAGTATGGAATGTTTATCTTCTTTAGATAACCTCCAAACATGTCTGAAAGTCCTGTAGCTGCAAAGGCGCTTGAAAAGAAGCTTGCCAAGGTAATTCCTACCTGAACAGTTGATAAAAATTTAGTTGGTTCTTTAATTAATTTTTCTAAAATCTGAGCATTTCTATTTCCTTCCTCTGAAAGAATCTTCATTCTTGTTTTATTAAGAGATACTATTGACATCTCTGCTGCAGAAAAGAATGCATTTACTAAAGTAAGTACTGCTATTAAAACAAATTGTAAAATCATGTTATCTGGATCAGGGTCTGCTTCCATTTAATTATTTCCTCCTAAAATGAAATTTGCTTAATTTTATCATATTTATATTTATATATCAAATTAGCTCACATTAATCAAGCATATTATGAAAAACCAATTTTATGATATACTGGAATTAATACATACAACTAAATAACTCTTTAGTGTTCAATCGTAAAATATGGTCTACTTATTTTTCCTAATTAATTTATGGAAGGTGTTTTTATGTCTCTAAAAATAGCACTAATAAGTCAAAACGAAAATTTATTAAATTTATTTCCTAAGCTAGCCTTAGAAAAAAACTTTATACCAATTACAAAAACAGCTTCACTTACACGTGCCAGTAAAATAGCCTTTGGGCTTCAAGATGAAGTCGATGCTATTATAAGTAGAGGGGCCACCAGCGACTACATAAAGAAATCAGTGAGTATACCTTCTATCTCCATTAAGGTTACTCGCTTCGATACTATGCGCGCAGTTTACAACGCCAAAAGGTTTGGAAATGAGCTAGCTCTAATAGCCTACAAACATAGCATTGTTGATAAGCACGAAATTGAAGCCATGCTTGGAGTAAAAATAAAAGAGTTTCTATTTTCATCTGAGGATGAAATTACTACTTTAATTTCTAAGGTAAAAACAGAAAATATAAAAATCGTCGTAAGCGGAAAAACCGTTACTGATGAAGCTATAAAGCAAGGACTTTACGGCGAAACTATAAATTCTGGTGAGGAATCTCTAAGGCGAGCAATTGAAGAAGCATTGAATTTGATAGAAGTTAGAAATATAGAGCTTAGACGCTCGGCACGTTTTAAAGCAATACTTGATGCTATTGGAGAAGGAATAATAGTAACAGATCAATTCAAGAAAATAATTACCTACAATAACTCTATAAATAAAATATTTACAAAAACGGGTAGTAAGCTACTTGGCAAGTCCATTCAATCTGTTATTCCTAATTATAAAGTAGATAGTATATTAAAAAACGTAGAGCCTGAAACCAAAATCATTAAAAACTTCAATGGATTAATTATTGCTGCCAAGCAATTTCCTGTTAAACTTGAGGACAAGATTATAGGTGTTGTAAATACCTTTGAGGATGTAACCAAAATACAAACCTTAGAAAAAATAATAAGAAAAAAAATACACGAGAAAGGTTTTGTAGCTAAATATAACTTTGATGATATTTTAACGCAAGATAAAAACATGATAGAGCTGAAAAAACTCGCTCTTTTGTATTCAAAAACAGATTCATCAATATTAATTCAAGGTGAATCCGGCAGTGGAAAGGAACTTTTTGCTCAAAGCATACACAATAGCAGTCCTAGAAAGAATGGTCCCTTTGTCGCAATAAATTGTGCTGCCCTCCCTGAGCATTTACTTGAAAGTGAACTTTTTGGTTATGAAGGCGGCTCTTTCACTGGTGCGAAAAAAGAAGGTAAACAAGGTCTATTTGAACTCGCTCATAATGGAACCATTTTTCTTGATGAAATAGGCGAACTTTCAAAGCCTCTTCAGGCTCAGCTTTTAAGAGTTCTTGAAGAAAAGGAAATTATGCACATAGGCGGAGATAAAATCATTCCTGTAGATATAAGAATAATAAGCTCTACAAATAGAAATCTACTTAATTCTATAGAAAATGGTACTTTTAGAGAAGATCTTTATTATAGACTTAATGTATTCAATCTTACCCTGCCACCATTAAGGGAACGCGGAAAAGATATAGAAATCTTAGCAGAACATTTTTTAGAAAACACTCATAATTTTTCTTCAAATCGTTCTAAAATATTAAATCAAATCACTCCTTTCTTAATGGCATATAATTGGCCTGGAAACACAAGGGAACTCAGTAATGTGATGGAGAGAATATCCCTCTTCATTGAAAATAGTATGACCATAAACTGGTCGCAAGTTTTATATAAAGTTGTACACAAGGAGAAAATTGAAGATACTCTAACCTTAAAGGTTCCATATAATCTAACTATGAAGGAGATAATAGAACTTACAGAAAAAAGGGTTATACATAGTTTACTCGAAAGATATGATAACGATCATAATAGAGTTGCAGAAATCTTAAATATAGGCAGAACTACTTTATGGAGAAAAAAATAGTTTCATTTTTTAGAATCATGTTTCATTATTGAAACATGATTCTAAAATTTTACTGGTGAAATCCTTATCTTTTATTTGGCACAATTTTTGCTGTACATAAATGTATAAACAAGTTCGATTATTAAGTTATACACCTATAATTTAGTTTTAGCTTGATTTACCTTTACATACTTTACATGGAGGCTTTAATATGATTTTAGTAAACAAAAATACCTTTACTTCACTGCATCACAGAGATTTTAAATGCTTTATTATCGGACAATCTATTTCCTTAATGGGAACATGGCTTCAGAGAACTGCCGAAGTTTGGCTTTTATACACCTTAACCAAATCCCCTTTGCTTTTAGGTTCTCTTAGTGTATTTCAGTTTGGACCCACTTTAATTTTCTCAGTTTTTTCTGGCGCCATTGTTGATAGATTTCCAAAAAAGAAATTACTCTACTTAACTCAAACTGTTGGAATGCTCCAAGCCTTGGCATTATTTATATTGGTTTATACTAACCACATAACTGCTATACTAATTTTTATTTTAGCAACAATTGGGGGACTTTCTACAACTCTAGATATGCCAACTAGACAATCATATTTCATGGAGCTTGTTGGAAAAAAGGATCTTCCAAATGCCGTATCCTTAAATTCTTCAATTTTTAATCTAGCCAAAATAATAGGTCCTTCTATAGCAGGTATTATAATGGGCAAATTTGGTATGAGTGTTTGCTTTTTTATTAATTTTTTAAGCTATGCCGCAGTGCTAACAGGTTTGTTTTTCATAAAACAAAAAAGCTACGCTGCAAACATCTCTAGCGACAATATCTTTAAAGAAATAAAAGAAGGACTTAAATATATCTATGAAAATAAAATTCTTTTAAAAGCACTAATTTTTATGGCTATTATTTGTACCTTTGCCATGAACGTTGATGTAATTGTTCCTGTATTTTCAAAAACAGTCCTCCACAAGGGATCACATGGATATACATTTTTGCTATCTTCTATGGGGGTAGGCTCACTCTTTGGTACAATGAAAATGGCGGGTTTAAGAAGAAAAAATTTAAATTTCAAGCTTTTAAAAATTGTCGGCTTCTCAAGTGCTATTTTTCAGATAGTGGCTGCATTTTCGGGAAATCTATATTTTACAGCAGTATTAGTACTTGGATCTGGTTTCTCTAACCTCTGTTTCTTAAATGGAAGTAACTCAATACTTCAGCTGAATACTTCAGATAAATATCGCGGAAGGGTAATGAGTATATATACCCTACTAAATGCAGGCACTACCCCAATAGGAAATCTATTTGTAGGTGCCGCAATGAATAATTTAGGAGGACCATATGGTTTTCTTTTAGCAGGAATTGTAACTGCTTTTCTAACCACAGTATTTTCTATAGCTTACAGAAACAATGCTGCTAATACAGTCACTCAATAACAAATAGAAGATAATTTCTAGAACCCGCAGCAAAATCAATTGAACTTTTAATTCATGCATATACCAAAATACTTCTAGTATCAGCATTTTAGTGTATGCATAAATTAATTTTCATATAGGCCTTCTTGTCTTGACATTAAGTGAATGTTCGTTTATTATATAGTGATAAAGGCAGGAGGTGAGTAAGTGAGAAAAAAAGATGACAAAAAGCAGGAAAATATAAAAAATGCAGTTGTAAAACTTATACTAAAAGAAGGATTCCACGGCACATCAATATCTAAAATAGCTAAAGAAGCTGATGTTTCTCCTGCTACAGTGTATATATATTATGAAAATAAAGACGAGATGCTTCGAAAAATTTATCTTGAGTACTCTAAAAATATATTAAATCATTTACTCAATAATATTTCAGAAAGCATGTCTGGAAAAGAACTTATAGAGAGTTTAGTTAAAAACTATTATTTATATATAAGGGATAATAAAGAAATATTTTTATTTGTGGAACAGTTCTCTAGCTGCCCCTCCCTTGCAAATACCTGCGAGAAGATAACTGAGCTTAATTATATTAATTCTCTATTAGATTCTATGAAAAAAAACAATATAATACGAAATTATCATAATGATACAATCATAAGTACTATTTTTTCCCCCGTTAAGTCTATAGCAATTAATCATTGTTTAGACATAAGCGAGAAAATAATTTTACTTAGAGAAATAATTAAAATTCTTCAAGATGCTTTGATTATATAGTTAAGTTAAACGCTTTTGAAGATTATTAAACGAACATTCACTTAATATGTTTCAGAAAGGATAATAATATGGAAAATAAAAACACGGCAGTTGTAATTCCTATTTGGGATGTTAACCTACTTCCAGATATGGATTACACAATTAAACTTAATAATATAGATAAAAAAATGTTAAACTACTTAAATGATGACACTATAGTTAATATAGCATTACCTCTAAACAAAAAAGTAAAGTTAGATGAAATTTCTGAAGATGATTTTTATGAGATTGGAATAATTTTTGATATAACTGAAATAGAAAAAATATCTGATGGTTACAAAATCAATATTAAGGCCATTGATAGAGTAAATATATCTGCTATAACTTTCGAGAATACTGCCATATTTGCAGAGTACAAACTTGCTTCAGATATACTTGATCTTTCTGAAGCAGATATAGAAAAAACACTATTTGATATAAAAGAAATAGTTCATGAAATAAGCAAAAACTTTACAGAATCAGATTTATACACAAAAAAAGTCGATAAGCTATCTAATCTAAATAAAGTAATTGGATATTTAACTCAATTTATGCCACTTTCAATTGAAGAAAAATACGAGTTAATACAGCTTCAATCACTTAAATCTAGAAGCCTTAGATTCTTAGATCACTTAATTAAAAGAAGAGAATCTATAAAATTTCAGCTTGAAGTTACTGAAAAGCTATCTGAGAAATCAAGTAAAAATTATAGAGAAACTATACTTAGAGAACAGCTTAAAACTATAAACGACGAGCTTAATTCAAGCTCTAAAAATAAGAAAGATTACAAAGCTTTAATTGAAGATTCAGACATGCCTAATGATATAAAAGAGGTTGCTCTTGATGAATTAAGTAAACTTGAAACACAAAATCCAAATAGTTCAGATTATAATATAATAAGAAATTACATTGATCTACTTATAAAATTACCTTGGAAAACCAAAGAAGTAGATGAAATAGATTTAAAAACCGCAAAGGAAATACTCGATAAAAGACACTATGGTCTTGAAAAAGTAAAAAAGAGAATAATACAACATCTAGCTGTTATGAAGCTAAAAAAAGATAAAAAGGGCTCAATATTGCTCTTAGTTGGACCTCCTGGAACAGGTAAAACAAGTCTTGGTAAAAGTATAGCTGAGGTTTTAAAAAGAAAATATATACGTTTAAGCTTAGGTGGAGTAAAGGATGAAGCTGAAATAAGAGGTCATAGAAGAACCTATGTTGGAGCTCTTCCTGGAAGAATAATAGAAGGTATAAAAAAGGCTCAAGAAAAAAATCCAGTTATGGTTCTAGATGAAGTTGATAAACTTTCTTCAAGCTATAATGGTGATCCTGCAAGTGCTCTTCTTGAAGTTCTAGACCCTGAGCAAAACAATACCTTTACAGATCACTATCTTGATTTACCTTATGATTTGTCTGACGTATTTTTCATAGCTACTGCAAACTCTTTAGACACTATACCGCGTCCTCTACTTGACAGAATGGAAGTAATACAAATATCAAGCTATACTGCTAAGGAAAAATTCCATATAGCAAAAGACCATCTTCTTCCTGAAGTCATTTCAGAACATGGTCTTGAAGAAAAACAACTACAGGTTGCTGATAGTATTTTAGAAAAGCTAATAAGTGACTACACTCTTGAAGCTGGTGTAAGAGGTTTGAAAAAACAATTGGCAAAACTAGCTAGAGCTGCATCTGAAAAAATAGTTTTAGGTGAAATCTCCTCCTCCTTTAACATAACTGATGATGATATGAAAGAAATTTTAGGAAGACATGTTTCAAGCCATGACAAAGCTCAAGACTATAATCCACCAGGAGTTGTAACAGGGCTTGCTTGGACACAAGTAGGAGGAGAAATTCTCTTCATAGAAGCAGCCGCAATGCCAGGAAGTGGACAAATTATATTAACAGGCCAATTAGGAGATGTAATGAAGGAATCTGCTAGAATTGCTCTAAGTTTAGTAAAATCAAGGTTGCCTTTAACTGATTTTAATTTTAAGGAAAAGGATATTCACATTCACGTTCCTTCAGGATCAGTTCCAAAAGATGGTCCATCTGCTGGTATTACAATGTTCACAGCTTTATCTTCTCTTGTCACAGGAAAGAGCATAAATCCAAAGCTCGCAATGACAGGTGAAATAAGCCTAAGAGGTGCTGTACTTCCTATAGGAGGACTTAAAGAAAAACTAATAGCTGCAGAAAGAGCTGGAATTAAAAAAGTTTTAATCCCTAATGATAATATAGACGACTTAAAGGATATACCCGATGAGGTAAAAGAAAGCCTACAAATTATACCTGTTAAAACTATCGAAGATGTCCTAAAAGAAGGTTCTGATATCTCGGTTCCTAAAGCAGAATGCCTCATTAGTACAGATTCACTAATAAGCGAAACTTTTAGTTTAAATTCATAAGAAAATTTCATATTGTAATTAAATCTAACATGCTTTTAAAAGCGTGTTAGATTTTTTAATTACTCTTTAAAATTCTCAGCAAATTTTTTTATAACCTCTTGCACTTCTTTTACTTTGTCAGGTTTTAATAATATAACTATTTTCGAATTAAATTTTGCTGCATCCTTCTGTGTAAAAGTACCCTTTTCTTGTTTTTCAAAATTATCTGCAAGTAATGCCTTTGCCTCTTCTACCTTATCTTCTGTTACTCTTTCTAAAATATAGCTTGAGAATTGTGCTTGACCCTGATTCATAAAGTTATCCCCCTCAAATTTCTTAGTACACTGTATGTAAATATTATCTCCTAAAACTAAATATTTATAAGAAGGATAATACTTAAAATGACAAGTTAAAATCTTTAACTTGTCATTCATCCCCTCTCATATTTTCTATTATATTCATCTTTTGAATTCTTTTTAATGGAAATATCATTGAAATAAATATTATTACAATGACACCAATAGTAGCTACTGCAATTTCTTTAATAAACAAACTCCATCTAACGACACTAGTATTCATCATTTCTTTATAAATTAAATAATACAGACCACTTCCAACTAACAATCCATAAAATACTCCATAAGCACCATATAGAATCCCTTCGGTTAATAACATTTTCTTCAAATCATGTATACTCATCCCAACTGATATGAGACATGCAAATTCCTTTAATCTGAGCATCAAATTTGTATTTACAGTATTTATTACATTCAGTATACCTATTAAAGATATAACTGCTATAAACCCATAAACTAGAACTATAGTTTCTATTTTATATTGCTTGTATTGCGATTCAATTTCTTCTTCATCTTGTAATATATACTTATAATTAACTGCAAGCTTACTATCTATTTTTTTTCTAACCTCTTCTTTATTAGCTCCTTTATCCACTTCTACTTGAAATTCATCAAAGCTATCGTGTCCAATTATATTTTTATACCCTTCTGTAGAAGATATAAAAAACATAGCTGAGTTATTATTATAGTAAGATAGATTTTTGCTTACTATAGCTCCTACCTTTACCTTCTTCAATTTATTAAATTTAAGTTTTGAGGCTTTAGCAGGATCAGCCTTACCATAGACTCTGTTGTTATCAATATAAATTTCATCACCAATGTTTAAATTTGTTTCATTAATCTCCTCTCCTACACCCCTATATTTTATTTTCTCAAATGCTAAAACTTCTTCACCACTATTAAGCTTTTCAATGTCGATTTTTCCCTTGATTACATAATCCTTTACCTCATTAAGCTCATTTAAATCATAACCAGCAAAATAAATATCCGCTCCGCTCCAAAAATATCCATCTTTATGTTCTAATTTTTTATTTGCCTGCTTAAACTCCTTGGATAACCTATTAAAAGGACAAAATATCAATCTACTTGTCTCTTCCATTGGATATACATCTTTTACTCCCTTAATATCCTTTATAGCATAAATATCTTCCTTCTTAAAGGTAATATCCCTTGAACTTATATTAAAATCCTTTATATATAAAGGCCCCTTCATAAATTGAAATAATAAAAACATAAAACTATTAAATACAATAAAAATCACTACACTAACTGCAACTGATGAAACAACTAACCTAAACCTTCCCTTATTTCTCTTTATATTTCTAAAAGTCAGGAATGTTTGAAAATTAATTTTCTTTATTATATTAAAATAGCTTCTTTTATTTAAAGCCTTTGTTTTTCCGGTTCCTCTTATTGCTTCTATAGGATTAATTCCGCCACTTTTTATAACTGGAACAATTGAGGAGAAAATTATGCATAGAACTCCAAAAATTATACTTGAAACAATAACTCTTGAAGATATATATATATTAATATCAACAAACATAGAAAATTTACTAAGAGTAACAATTAAAAAAAGAATTTTTATTGCTGCTATACCGCATAGAACTCCAAGAGGTATTCCAAGAATTATCATTATAAAAGCTTCTATAAATATTACACTTTTTATTTGATAATTCGAAGCACCAACAGACCTTAATATACCAAATTCCTTTACTCTCTCAAATATAGATATATTAAATGCGCTATATACAACAAGTGCAGATGATACCAATATAACTACTCCTAATATAAACATAACAAATGCCATTCCATAGATGCTAGCTTTGTTATTATAATTACCCTCAAGTTCTAAAAGACCATAATTATACATTACATCTTCACACTTAATTTGTTTTTCTATAGTTCTAAAGCTTTTATTATAATTAACACCTTTCTTCATATTTACAAAAGAAATGTATTTTTTGTCTATAGGCGTAAGTTTTTCTGCTACTTCTTTAGGAAATAAGATAGTATTATAGTTATAATCTAGGAATCCTGAAATAATAAATTCCTTCTCCTTAAGATCTCCTCCCCCATTTGTAAGCACATATATTTTTATCTTATCGTTAACCTTATACCCAAGCTTATTAAACATTTTAGTTAACACAACATGCTTATTATCCTTTGGAAATGTCCCTTTTTTCAATTTCATATTGTTGATTTTTAACGCTTCACTATCGTAATAATATACTGTATATGCTCTTATATTAGTGTCACCTGAAATATACCGTTTTGCTTCATCCTTGTTAAGAAAAGCATTTCCAACACTAATACTTGTACCAACCTTATTAACATTGTAATTACTATTAAGATAAGCTATATCCTTTAAGGTAATTCCACTATATTGAACTTCATAGCCTCCATTAATATCTAATTCACGTGATGTTTGATAGTGCTGCAAGCTGGCAAGCATTGTACCTATAGCAGTAAAAAGAGCAACTGAAAGAACTATACCAAGAATTGTTATAATAGTTCTTCTCTTTTGTCGCTTAATATATCTCAAGGCAAGAATCTTAGATATATTCATCCACGTATCACCTCATCACTAGCCACCTTGCCATCTTCCATCTTTATAATCCTGTCTGCTGAAGAAGCTATATTCATATCATGAGTTACCATTATCAGGGTTTGATTGAATTTTTCCACAGAAAATCTAAGTAACTCTGCTACTGCTCTACTATTTTTAGTATCAAGATTTCCTGTAGGCTCGTCCGCAAGTATTATTGAAGGCTTGTAAGACAGTGCTCGTCCTATGGCGGTTCTCTGCTGTTGCCCTCCAGAAAGCTCCTCAGGAAAATGATTCCTTTTATCCTTTAAATTCAATATTTCAATAAGTTCATCAATATACTTCTGATCAGGTTCTACATTATCTAATAAAAGTGGCAACTTTATATTTTCCTCTACAGTTAAAACAGGTATTAGATTATAATATTGAAATACCACACCTATCTTTCTTCTTCTAAATACAGAAAGCTTCTTTTCATTAAGTGAATATATATCGCTCCCATCTACAATTACCTTGCCTAAAGTAGGTTTGTCTAATCCACCAATCATATGCAAAAGCGTACTTTTACCTGACCCACTTGGACCCACAACTGCAGTAAATTGACCCTTTTTTATTTTTAAATTTATATTTATTAATGCATCAACTCTCGCAGCATTCTTCCCATAAACTTTACAAAGTCCTTCAACAACTGCTATATCCATGTTTTCCCTCCAAACTCCAAATTCTCAAAAACAACTTCAAAATTGTATAACTCTAATTTCACTATACCATAAATTTTACTAGACTAATCTTAATTTTTCATGTAGTATATTCTTACTTTTTATTAAGGCAAAAATCTACTTTGCACATTCTATAATGTTTTAAAATCAAAGTCTTGCCTTATTTTATTCTTGGTTTCCTCATACTTATGTGATAAAATAAAAACGCCCTAGCAAATTGCTATGATCTATAGCAATTATTTTGTATTAAATTTTAATATCTAGCTTGAACCCCTAGAATAACTAGGTTTAATGCAAATATTTAAAACAAAAACTTGAGAGGAGGATATGTGTAAAATTTTTAGAACGCGGGTGTTTTAACTTTATAAATTTTACACATTCGAAATCATGAACAAAAATTTCAGAAACATGCTTATAGCTTTTATGGGTGCATTTTTTCTATCACTATTTTCTAACACCTTATCCCCCTTTATAACCACCATAAAAAACACTTATGGTGTTTCAGACACTATGATTGCAATACTACCACCTACCGTATATCTTGCTTCTTTTGTAATGAGTATACTTGGTGCAAAATTAATGGCTAAACTAGATTTAAAAAAAGGCCTTTATCTAGGTTTTTCTTTTATACTCATAGCAAGCTTAATAATTTTATTTTCAAATTCCTTCTATCTACTACTTGTAGGCTATTTTTTCTCTGGATTTGCAGTTGGAATGGGATCTCTTATATGCAGTACCATAATATCAGTTTTACCAAAGCAGTATCAAAAATTTGGCCTTTATAATGCCTTTTTTGGTCTTGGCGGGATTTTGATTTTACCAATTAGTAAATTCTTTTTAAAGAATAAAATAAGCTTTCATTACGTATATTTAGTACACATTGTAACAATATGTGTGTTTTTTCTACTAGCTACTAGATTAAAGGGAATTTCAATACATAATGATGATTCTTCAGAAAGCTCACATGTATCAATTTCAGTATTAAAAAATCCCCTAGTACTTATTATGTCGATAGCTATATTTTTCTATGTTGGTGCTGAGATTTCAACTACCAATTAATTGGACAGGTACTTTTTTAGAAAAATACTATAGCGTAAGCAAGGCTGACGTACCAAATATTTTACTAGCCTTCTGGATTCTATTTACTCTTGGAAGAGCTTTTGGTGATAAAATTCTCGATAAAATCGGACATCTTAGATTTTTATGTATTTCACCAATAATATCCATTGCCGGAATATTTATAATACTATCAAAGGTGAATAGTTATTTTGCTTTAGTTGGTGTAGGAATTATAGGGCTTACAATATCTGTTATATATCCTGCTATTCAAGGTTATATAATACAGCATGTTCCTTCAAGTGATGTTCCATCAGCTTCGGCTATTATAAATATTTTTAATAACTGTGGAGCTACCTTCTTAACTTATATTATAGGTTATGCGGCTGGAGTAAAAATCACATCTGTATTTATAATACAAATAATATTTTATTTATATATAATTTTTGCTTCTGCAAAATACTTTTTCAAACCAAAAACTAATAATCAAACAGCTTAAAATTTAATGTACCTTTGGAGCCCTAAGTGGCTCCTTATTTTTGTTGTTCATATAGAAAAACTATATTAAAAATAGTACCTGCACTAACGGCACTTTTAACAGTGATAAATCCACCCTGATTTTCTATTATACTCTTTGCCATAGATAAACCTATTCCTGTACTACTTTTATTATAAACTCCCTTACCTTTATAAAATCTTTCAAATATATGAGGCAAATCATCCTTAGATATTCCTGACCCATTATCTTCAATTGTTACCTTAACCATAATAGGAGACCTATACACATGAATCTTTATCTCACCATTATCTCCTGTATGCTCAATACAATTCTTTATTATGTTACTAAAAGCTTCGAGAAGCCATTTTTTATCATGCTTGAAGTATGCCTTATCTGTACTTTCAACACTAACCTTCTGATTTTTCAATGTATACATTGGCTTTAAAAGACTTATACTCTCACATACAGTTTCTTCTATTGATCTTTTTTCATTTTTAAAATCTATAGCTCCAGCATCTAATCTTGCCATTTTTAAAAGGTTTATTATTAACCATTCCATTTTATCAAGCTGTTTTTTACTTTCGTGTAAAAACTCATCCATAGTATCCTCATCTTTAATATTTTGATTTAAAAGCAGCTCATTAAAAATTTTAAGTGATGAAAGAGGTGTTTTTAATTGATGTGATATATCTTGCATCATATTCTTGAGAAAAATCTTTTCTTCCTTTAAATTGTTTAGGGTATTTTCTATTATTGAGCTCATTCTATTAAATGAAGCACTCAGCTTCCCAAGCTCTCCCTCTCTATAATCATTAAGTCTTAAAGAATAGTTACCATTTATTATTTTTTGTGCACCTTCATGTACTTCATTTATTTTCATAAATACACTTCCAAATTGACTGCTAATTAAAAGTACATTAAATAAAAAATACAGGATAAAAATAGAAAACGTTAGAATTATAAGTTGATTATGAAAGGTTTTTAAAGATATGTTTAGATTATATTCACTTTGATCAAATCCATATTGGTTTGATAATTCAATACCCTTTTCTAACATTTCCTTAGTTGGTTTTTTAGTAAATGCTCTTACTACTTCATCCTTCATATCTGGATGTGCTTCTATTAAAGTTTCCATCGCCGCTCCATTAGTTTTTATAAGTCCATTATTTGCATTAATAGCCATTCTATCTAAAAAAATATAAAGTACAAGCGAAAATATTACTGCAACTATAAAATTAAGCTGCAGTACCTTCATAATCTCTGGATTTTTAAGAATATCCTTCACTTAAATTCCTCCTCCATTCCATCTATATCCTATTCCCCTTACTGTTACTATGTAAGGATTTTTCGAATCTTCTTTAAGCTTTTCCCTCAAACGTTTTATGTAAACTGAAAGTGTATTATCATCCACAAATTCTTCTGAAATATCCCACAGTCTTTGAAGTATCAAATTTCTCTTAAGGGTTTGTCCTGAGTTTTCGATGAACAAAATTAAGAGTTTTAATTCCATGTGTGTAAGCACTATTTCTTTATCATTTTTATATGCTTTAAGCGTTCTTTTATCAATAAGAACATCTCTAGATTTTAATTCTGAAACTTCCTCTCTACTTGAACACCTTCTTAAAACAGCTTTAATTCTTGATATAAGCTCTTTTATCTTAAATGGTTTTGTTATGTAATCATCTGCTCCTAAATCAAATCCCATAACTACATTTACTTCTTCGTCGCAGGCTGTCAAAAATATTATTGGAATATCTGAATTTTTTCTTAGTTCTCTACACAAATCGTATCCACTACCATCTGGAAGCATTAAATCCATTAATACAAGTGAAATTTTTTCATTGTTAAATACTTCTTTTGCTTCTTCTATGCTACTTGTTGCTATAACTTCAAACTTTTCACTCAAAAGAGTATATTTTATTCCCATGGAAAGTGCTTCATCATCTTCAACAAGAAGTATCTTGGCCATATAATTATCTCCTTTAAAATTAACTATTTACATCTACAATACTAATATAATTTATTACTGGTATCAAGTACTTACTTTACTGCAATAAAAAAACTGGAATAAATCCAGTCACATTATGTACTAATTACTTATCATTTCTTTTAAATTATTCTTTACACCTCTAACTATACCTGCTATCTCCATATAAGCTTTAAGACTTCCATATGTCACAATAGGCCTTCCTATGCTTACTAAATGTAGTCTTCTTGATGTAAATCCTCCTATTTTCATAAGTATGTTAACAGTTGGTTTAGTATCAATTATCATTAGCTCTTCATTATTTTTTTTCAAGATAGTGTACATATCTTCAATGGCTGGTATTACAAGATTAGCCGAGTACTGCCTGCCAATAGTATATATTTTTGATTTATACTCATCTTCCCCTATGTAAATAAGATGCCCCATATTTCCTTTATCTACTTTGTCAAAAGTTTTGAGTTTAAGCAGTTCCTCTTTTTTCGGCACTCTATCAATTGGCAGTTTATTTATGTGTATATTAGCTGCCACTGCTGTAGAATGAGCCCCTCCAACATCATGATAAATAACTAACATTTTCTTCACCTACTAAAAAAACTATAATATAAGATTTTAAAACCTTACATTATAGTTTGCTTAATTCAAAAATATATTCATTATATTAATAAAATACCCACATTATAGATTATAAAGCATACTATCCAAGCCGTACATATTTGAAAAACAATTGAAAAAAGTGTCATTTTTATTCCGTACTCTTTTTTCATTGTTCCAAGTGCCGAAATACATGGTGGATATAAAAGTACAAAAACTAAAAATACATATGCAGTAAGTGGTGAAAACAATGTTGGCAAAACTCTTGTTAAGTTTGCTCCGTAAATTACTCCCATTGTACTTAGTACAACCTCTTTTGCTGCAAGTCCACTTAAAAGTGCTACAGAATTTTGCCAAGTTCCAAAACCAAGTGGTCTGAAAAATGGAACTAAAACACGACCAATATATGATAAAAAGCTGTATTTTATATCAACCATACCACCAAAACCAAAGTGAGATAATGCCCATATTATAACAGATATAGAGAATATTATAGTTCCTGCTTTTTTCAAGAAACCCTTTCCCTTGTCCCATGTATGTAAAAATAAATTTTTAGGTTCTGGAAACTTATACTCTGGAAGCTCTATTACAAGAGGCTCTTCACCTTTTTTAAATAATGTGTTTTTAAGACACTTTCCTATAATAAACGCAATTATAATTCCAAGTAAATATAAGGATCCTATAGCCAAACCTTGATTTTTAGGAAAAAATGCTGCTGTCATAAGAGCGTATATAGGAAGTCTCGCATTACAAGACATAAACGGAACAAGTAATGCTGTTAATTTTCTATCTTTTTCACTTTCAAGAGTTCTAGCAGACATTATTGCAGGAACACTACAACCAAATCCCATTACCAGTGGTATAAATGCCTTTCCCGAAAGCCCCATTTTTCTCATCAACTTGTCCATTAAAAACGCTGCTCTTGCCATATATCCACTATCCTCTAGTATAGAAATACAGAAAAACAAAGTAAGTATTATAGGTAAAAATACAACAACCGAGATAACTCCTCCAAAAACTCCATCTATTAAAAAGGAACTAAACCAAGGACTTGTAAAACCCAGTATTTTATGTAAGTATGGTATCACACTGTCATCCACTAAGTTGGTTGCTAAATCCTGAAGTGGTGCTCCAACCCATGAGAAAGTAAATTTAAATATTAAAAATATTATAAGTGCAAATACTGGATATGCTAAAAATCTATTAAGAAATATTTTATCTAGTATTTCTGTAGGTGAATTTACTGTTTCATAAATTTGTTTTACAGATTTTCTTAAAATACCTTCAATAAATTCGTAAGTTTCCTTTTCAGAGGAAAAATGATATTTATTATCATCTTCAAATTTTGAAAAATCCTCATTTTTTAGTATTTCTTTAACTTCATCTATATTTTTATTTTTTGAAGCTACTATAGGTATAATTCTAATATTAAGTTCTCTTGATAATTTATCAAAGTCAATTTTGAAACCCTTCTTCTCTGCAACATCTATCATATTTAAAAGAAGTACGATTGGCTTTTTAAATTCCTTAAGCTGCATTGTAAGATATAAATTTCTATCTAAATTTGCAGCATCAACTATGTTTATAATTATATCTACATCTCCGTTTTTTAAAAATTCCTTGGACACCTTTTCCTCATTTGAATAAGTATCCATTGCATATATTCCTGGTAAGTCAACGATCTTAATGTTCTTCTCCAGATAACCTTCTTTTTTTTCAACTGTTACGCCTGCCCAATTCCCAACATATTGATTTGAACCTGTAAGCACATTAAATAAAGACGTTTTACCCACATTGGGATTGCCGATAAGTGCAGCTGTAACCATTACTTAGCCTCCTTAAGAAAAATATTTTTAGCGTCATTCTTTCTAATAGCTATATTAAACCCTCTAACGTTCACAAGTATAGGGTCCCCCAGTGGAGCCATCATTTTAACTTCTACTTCAGTACCTTCTATAAAACCTAAAGCACTTAACCTCTTTGATAATCTTTCATCACCTTTAATATCCTTTATTCTACCTTTTTCATTAGGTTTTAAATCATATAAACTCATATTTAAAATACCTCCGCATTCGTTTAATAACTACAGCTTATTTCTAGAATCTATTGTATTATAATCGATATTGAATGTCAATATCAATAATCATCCATTAGAGCCCGTAACACTATTTTGTAATATCCATACTTATGCGGAACAAAATCATCCTTATTTAGAATTTTACTTAGTTTATATCTTCTTCCTTCCTGATTTACAATAAAGCCTTCTGCAAAAACACCATCTATTTTATTATCTAAGAACCTTGCTAATTCATCTATTTCTATTTTGACAAGCCCTACAACCTCATCCCTCTGCAGAGTATAACTTTCAATTTCAGCTTTATTGCTATAAATATATATATGACAGAATTCCCTATCTATATTCTTACCAATGTGAAATTCTTCTTTTATTATTCCTATATTTATTAGTTCATTTGGTTTTGCATCTATTCCAAGCTCCTCTTTTAATTCTCTTACCCCATCTTCAATACTTTCTCCACTTTTTATATGCCCAGCTGAACTTACATCAAACATATTTGGTGCTGTATCTTTTAATGGATGCCTTTTCTGAAAAATAAGGAAGGTTTTTTTTCCCTCCCTTTTTACAACCCAGCAGTGAAATGTACTATGCCAATATCCTTTTTCATGTACTTCTTTTCTGCTCTTTCTTCCAATTAACCTTTCTTCTTCATCAAATATATCTAAAAATTCTTCTTCCATACTACCTCCTCATTTACTAATTTTTAACCCAATATGCACTACAATCATCTCTTCTATCCATAAAGCCATATTCTATTAAAGCTCTTCTTACAGTTGCATAATCATCATATATTCTTTTAATTATTAAATTAACTTGCTTTTCTGTATACTGTTCTTCATTTTTAAAATTCTTCAATATGTGTTTAAGCACAATTATCTTTTTCTTTTCCTTTGCTGGAAAATCTTTAAGATGATTATTTTTATCGAAACAATTCTTTATTATATTCCTTTCCTCTTCCTCTGTTATTGAAAATCTATCATCGCTCATTGTTACACTCTTATGAATTCCAACAAGCTTATCCTCATCACCTTTATTTCTGTTTTCCTCCATTATATCCATAATAGCCATAAATACCTTAGCTTGCTTTTCTTTCTCCTTAAGCTTAAATCTATAATTTCTAACAGTTGAATTACTTGTCATCATCTTTTCAGCTATTTCTTTATCCGAAAGGCCACTTTCATAAAGCATTAAAAACTGCTTCTGCATATCTGTTATTCCTGTATATGCCTTACTCATATTTATAAGATAATCAAAAACAGACTTGTGATTGTTCTTTATATGAATTTGCATATATTTATTTGCATCATATAAATTCTCAGCCCGCTTATATATTACCCCATTTTCGTAGGTCTTACCACATATAAGACATATATATAGCTCCTTCTTTTTATCATATACATATCCTCTTTTTATATCGTCAACACTTGAAGTCCAAAACATCTCTGAAATATCCATTCTTTACTCTCCTTTTATATTTTATATAGACATTATATATTTTTGTTTGCACATATGTCAACTTTTTATTTTATTGTTTGCATTTTTCTTTATAACGAATTAAATATTGATATACATCAATTAATCTGTTATGATTATATTAAATAAAATATTTTAACATTTCGGTTGAGCAAATTTATATTTGTTTTCAAGAGCTTTGAATTTCTGGGGTGGGAAATTCCTTAAAAGAGGAATATCCTACCTTTTTTGCGTACAAAATATTATTTGGAGGTGTGATTTTTGGATAAAATTTTATTTGATATTGCTCTAATACTCATTTTTACTAAAATAGGTTCTCTAATTAGCATACATTTTAAGATGCCAGGAGTACTTGGAGAACTAATTGCTGGAGTAATCCTAGGTCCTTTCATTTTAAACTTAATTCAAGCAAATGCGGACATAAAGCTTCTATCTGATTTAGGTGTTGTATTCCTTATGTTCTTGGCTGGAATTGAAACAAATTTAGATGAACTAAAAAAAGCTGGAAAAAGCTCATTTCTTATTGCATTAGGAGGCATAATAATTCCTTTAATTGTAGGAACTTTATCTGCTTATATGTTCTTCTCAAATTTCTATGAAAACTTATTTGTAGGTGTTATATTAACTGCAACCAGTGTAAGTATTTCTGTTCAAACCCTTACAGAGCTAGGAAAACTAAACACACGCTCAGGCATTAATATACTGGGAGCAGCTATAATTGACGATGTTTTAGGCTTAATATTAATCACAGTCGTACTTGCAATCTCAGGTGGAACAAAATCTCATGGCTCATCCATTTTTATGACCTTTATATACATAGGAATATTCTGCTTAGTTTCACTTTTAGCTATAGCCTTCTTACCTAAACCTATAGATAAATTAACACAAAAATTCAAACCTCAAAAAGGACTTGCAATTTTCTCAATAGCAGCTGCCCTAATTTGTGCGTTTACTGCTGAAAAACTTGGAATAGCTGCAATAACTGGAGCTTATATTTGCGGACTTGTGCTGTCACCAATAACCCATAAAGAATACATTGAGAAGAGAGTCAAAATTATATCAACTTCCTTCTTATCACCAATATTCTTTGCATCAGTTGGTATATCTGCCAGCGTTAAGGGATTAAATTTTGAAGTTTTATTAATAACCTTAATTATGTTTATAATTGCTGTAATAGGAAAAATATTAGGCTGTAGTGCCTCTGCACTTACACTTAAATTCAAGAAAAGTGAGGCTCTTCAAATAGGAGTTGGAATGGTTTCAAGAGGTGAAGTTGCTATAATAACTGCTAATATAGGACTTCAAGCTAAAATAATATCAGAAGAAATATTTTTACCTACTTTGATTGTTGTTATTTTAACAACCGTAATAACTCCTATACTTCTTAAAATAGTATTTTCACATAAAACTCAAAAGCTTATAGATAAAGAAACTTTAACTTAATAAAACAGCTGTTGCAAAACTAACAAAAGTTTTGCAACAGCTTATCTTTTATCCACTAAATGGATCATATCTCCACTCTATTCATTAATTTTATTTCAATTTAAATTGCTCTACTAATCCAACCATAACATTAGCACTTTCAGATAATTTTTCAGCGGCGTTTGCCACCTCAACTGAAGAAGCCGACATTTGTTCTATTGATGCGCTTATTTCCTCAGAAGATGCAGAATTTTCTTCTGCAATGGCTGAAGCTCCCTCCGCTTTTTCAATAATAGAACTCTTTTGTTTTGTAACACTCTCCATAGATTCACTTACGTCATTTATTTCTGGTATTATTTTTTCAATTTCATCAATAATTTCTTTAAATGAAGATATTGAAGTATCAATTACAGTAACCTGGGAGCTTAAAGTTCCATTAACATCCGACGTAGTAGCCAATACACTTTTAGTTTCCTTATTTATATCTTCGACTAAGGTAACTATTTTAGATGAAGAATCTTTGCTTTGTTCTGCTAGAGTTCTTATTTCATCAGCAACAACCGCAAACCCTTTACCAGCTTCACCTGCTCTAGAAGCTTCAATAGCCGCATTAAGCGCAAGTAAATTGGTTTGATCAGCAATACTATTAATCAGTGAAGTTATATCATTTATTTGATTTACGCTTAATACAAGTTTATTTATTTTTTCTACAACTGATTCAAAGGAACCATTCATATTTTCAACAGAAGAAACTAAATCCTGCAATTGACCATTACTAACATTAGCCATTGAGCTTACTTGTTTTGCTGTCGTATTAACATCTTTTATATTTTTTACAATTCTATCAATTTCTTCTCCAAACTTGTTTATACCAGCTGTCATATTAACAAGTTCACCAGCTTGACTTACAGAACCGTCAGCAACTTCACCAATTGTGCTACTTACTTCTTGAGAAGTTGCTGACATTTCCTCCGATACCGCCGACAGAGAAACCGATTGATTACTTACATCCTTAGCATTGTCCTTTACTCCTCGCATTATTGTTGAAATTGATTCAATTGTTTTATGCAACGCTTTATTTAAAATAGCAAATTCATTAGTTCCTTCTGTATTTATTTGAACAGAAAAGTCGCCATGAGACACTTCATTTATTACAGTTGTAAACTCATTAATAGAAGCCTTTATTGAAATTAATATTATCATTGATAACACTGAACCTACTACTACAATAAAAGCAGTTATCAGAAAAAGCATAATAGAAGCATCTCTAAAATCTGCATTGGACTTTTCAGTTATTATTTGTGCCTGATCTTTATGATATTGAGACAATTCCTTTATGGCATTTTGAAGATTATTTCCTGATTTAGTATTGGCGTCAATAAATTCTTGATTAGGATTTTCACCTGCTACTCTCATGGTTTTAAGCTTGTCATAAAAGCTCATATAATCAGAAAACGTATTCATTAAGTTTTCAGCTTTTTTGCTTCCCTCTGAATCATCCTTAAGTGCAGATATTTCTTCTCTTATATTTTTGTTAATTATTACTTCTGTAGCATCTATATCCTTTATATATTTAGTATCAAATTTTCTATCTGTAAGCTTTGTCAAATTGTTACGAATAACTCCAACGGATCCATATGCCTCACCAACTCTAGAAACGCCCTGTAATTGAATATTTTGCATTGCATGCATATTTTCATTTACGTTCTTTAACTTAAGATAACCAACTGCCCCTATAAGAACAGATGAAAATACAGCTAAAACAAAAAGTATTATGATTCCACTGCTAACTTTCAAATTTTTAAAACCCTTTTTCCCCATTATATCCCCTCCAAAAAATATACTTACTTATTTAATCGGTATAATAAGAAATATATTTAGATACTATCATTGTTAAATGTATACTAAATATTGGTTAACTTAAATATTCGTACATTCTCTAATTTGTATCATGAAGCTCCTACTTACATTTAAGAAGGTTCTAACTACATATAAATATATTAAGTTTCCGTCTATTCCATAACTTATATAACAAAGTTGACAATAAAAATTTGTAGTTCTTTTTATAAAGTTGTAATATAAGTACTGTGAAATACAATATGAGGTGATTTACTTGAATTATTTAAAAAGATTTATAACTGAGGAAGGTATCTTAATACTCAGTGCTTTGAAATGGATAATTTTATCTATAATAATAGGGTGTTTAGTAGGATCTTTTACAACCCTATTTGTTAAGCTAGTTAATACTAGTACAAGCTTTGCTTTTAAGTTTAAATACTATTATCTACTTCTTCCTATAGGACTTTTTTTTAGCAACCTTATAATAAATTTATTACCAGCTGCAAAAGGTCATGGTACAGAAAAAGCTATAAAAAGCGTCAATGAGGATAAGGGTAACATGGACATAAAAGTAGTACCTGTAAAACTTATAACTACCTTAATAACAATTATCTTTGGTGGCTCTGTTGGCCTTGAAGGTCCAGCAACTCAAATTGGGGGTGCTATATCTTCATTTTTAGGCTCACAGATTAAAATGGACGTTGCTGATAAAAGACGTCTTGTAGTATGTGGAATAAGCGCAGGTTTTGTATCTGTATTTAATGCTCCCATTGGTGCAGCAATCTTTGCATGCGAAGTTCTATACATAGGCAAGTTATCTTACATAACTCTTCTTCCATCCCTTATATCATCCTTTGTCAGTTATTATACTGGCTTATATCTTGGAGGTAAGCCTTTAAGGTTTCCTGTTTCCTATGTTCCCAAAAATCAATTAAAAGCCTTTATTGGCGTTATAGTTTTTAGTTTTATAGTGGGTATTTTATCTATATTATTTATAAAACTAGTTAAGACTACGGAATTTTTATTTAGAAAACTAAAAATCTACCCACCACTAAAAGGTGTAATTGGCGGAATCATAATTATTATTTTAGTTACCTTAACAAATTCAAGAGAAGCTCTTGGAATTGGAGATGATGTCTTTACAAATGCTATTATGGGTACCCAAACTTCTCCTCATCTGTTTTTAGTAAAGTCCTTAACAACTTCCTTAACCTTAGGCTCTGGTGGAAGCGGTGGAATTCTAACTCCTATGCTTTTTATTGGCTCGACTTTAGGAAGTGCTTTTGCACAGCTTATTAATTCTAATTTAATATTCTATTCCGCAATAGGCATGGTAGCCTTCTTAGCTGCCTGCTCAAATGTTCCAATCTCATCAATTGTAATATCAATAGAGCTGTTTGGAAGTACTATTGGTTTATATGCATCTATTGCAATTGGTATAAGCTATATAATAGTTGGACACACAAGTATCTATCCAACCCAATTTATTATGACCTCTAAAACACCATCTTTAAGCGTAGAAACCAATAAAGAAGTAAATGCTTTAAATGATATTAATGTATCTAATAAAAAACACAGCTTATTAAAACTAATAAATAAAATAAGATGACCCTTCTTAATTGAAAGGCCGCCTTATTTTATCCTCTATCAAAAATTATAGATTTGTAAAAAGCAAAAAATTCTCTAGTATATGATTGAAGTAGTAGCAATTTATTTATTGGAGCAGGTATTGCATAAAGCTTTAATCCAACTCTTTTTCCCAAAAGCTTGGCACGAGTAATATGATAACTACTAGTTACAACTCCAACCCTTATTTCCTTTTTATTTGATATCTTTTCTAAGATTTTTTTAGAATTTCTAAGATTTTCAAAAGTATTTTTAGATTTGTCCTCCATAATTATAGAATCATTTTTAAATCCTTTATTTAAAAAGTACTGCTTCATCGCCTCTGCCTCGCTTATATCTTCTCCATTACCCTTGCCTCCAGAAACTACAATCTTAACATCTGGATTTTCCTTAACATATTCCGCTGCCTTTTTTACTCTCTCATATTGTGTTCCGAGCATATGTTTACCTCTTAGACCAGCTCCCAAAACTATTATGTAATCTAGTTTCCCCTTATATTCAGATTGTCCATTATATACAAGTACGGCCTCTGTAAAAATAAACACCACACATATAGCACAAACTATACCTTTAATGCACTTATCTATTTTACTTAGCCTACTTCCAGCTTTAATTTCATGTTTTTTATAAAAAATTCCAAATAGAATACATAAAATTCCCAAAATCATAAAAAAGGCCATGAAATTAACATACATAGCGAAGGTTAGTCTACAAGCTATAAAATACAATATTCCCAATGCACCTAATATTATATATACATTTCCAACAGTTTTTTGTTTCAATCTTTTCATATAATCTCCTTTAAATCCATTCTGATTTAACTTACCTAAATCGTATTTTTATAACATAATAACATTTCATTTAATAATATATTAACTCGTAAATATGGACAAAATATTAACATAAAAATATTTATTTTTAAATAAAGAAAGAAGGTATTTTAATGGCTTTTTCTGATAGCTCTATACAAAGTTCAATAAAAAGTTATATACATGATTCTATGAACGATACTGCTGATGACATAAATGTTAGTACACATGATGGATGTGTTCTATTATCTGGCTGTGTTAATGTTTTAGCTGAAAAAATAAAAGCAGAAGAGATTTCAAAGAAAGTTGAAGGAGTAAAAAAAGTAGAAAATGATATAACCATAAGCATGGATGGTAGTTCTTCAGATAAACAGCTTACAGACCTTTTAAATGATAATCTAAGAAATTGCAGCAGGCATGAAAGCTTTGTTGGCGTTACAGGAAAGGTAAATGGTGGCTCAGCACTCCTTTTGGGTGAAGTAGATAGCCAAGATGATAAAGAATCCGCAGTAAGAGAAGCCACTAAAACCTTTGGAATAACAAATGTGGTTGATACCATAAAAGTTAGATAATTTATTGTATATTGAATTGGGTGGATTTACATCTATGTTCTGGTGCAAATTCATCCTAATTTTTATAGCGATTTAGGAACTATAAACACATCATATTTCATAGAACAATCTTTAACAAAAGGTTTGTCATTGTTGGTAATCTTTTCTATATCGCTCATATCTCTTAAACTAAAAAATATAGTTCCGCCTTTTCTATTATAAACTCCTCCACCAATAAGATATTTTTGCGATTTATTTCTATGATTTCTAATAGTAGTCTTTTCATTGCTTTTATTGTTTTTTTCAAGTTCATTATTACAAATTTGTTTTAATTCTTCTGATGTATAGCTTATTCTTAAAAATATATTATTTTTATCCATATAGTTATCCTCCAAAAGGCAATTTAAGAACAGATGTTCTATTAGTATTATAAAGAACATCTGTTCGTCAGTCAATATTTTTTTGGTATAATTTAAAAATTTATCCCTCTTTATTTAAAGGATTACCGCGCATTACCCCATTGCCCTACTTTATTTATCAAACCTTGCTTATAGCACAAGAATTATTACGCACATTATAATATATTACCCTTATAAGGAAATAATAATTAGTTGATTTATTATTGAATTTCCTTTAACCTAGTGTTAACATTTACTTATAGGGTATTGTAAATTAAACCTAATTTGTATATTTTTCTAATTATAAATATTTTAATATAAGAATTAAATTTATGTAATAAAGCACGTTTTTTATTATTTTTATAAATAAATGCCTATGGGAGGGAAATCAACTTGGTTATAAATGAAATTATGAAATACGTTGAAAGCGAGTATTCTATAATAAAAAATACTCCTTGTGAAGTTTGTGGTGGTAGCTATGAAGCATCTGAAGAAGGAATAGGATTTATAAATGACGAGCCATATGATATATGTGAATGTTCCTGCAGCGAATGTGGACATGAAAGGGTTTTTCAATTTGCAGCTCCATTTCTAGTTGAACGTCCAAAGGAAATGCTAAATAAAACTTTAAACTAGACTAATAAATATTAAACTATAGTTGGCATAGCGCCATCTAATATTTTCATGCGTTTTATAAAATATGCAAAAAGGATTAAAGTTACCACTTACTTTAATCCCCTTATATTAAATCAAGAGATCCGAAAACTCCATATTAACCTTATC
The DNA here is from genome assembly GCF_000008765.1 of Clostridium acetobutylicum ATCC 824. Lineage (NCBI taxonomy): Bacteria > Bacillati > Bacillota > Clostridia > Eubacteriales > Clostridiaceae > Clostridium > Clostridium acetobutylicum. The sequence continues at coordinate 506,338 of NC_003030.1, read as the reverse complement.
TTTGCTAGACATTCTTATAAGGCTATCCGAATAACTGTTCTTGTACTTATTAGATTTTCTAACTGGAAGCTTTACAGTAAATTCACTTCCAATACCAACCTTGCTTTTCACTTCAATTGTTCCATCATGAAGTTCTACTAAAAGCTTTACTATCGACAATCCTATACCGCTTCCTTCGTTTTTACGAGTAAAAGTCTTATCAAGCTGAAAAAATCTTTCAAATATCATTTTTTTCTTATCTTCAGGAATTCCCATACCATTATCTTCAACAGATATTTGTATATTGCTGCCAACATCATGAATTGCAACTCTAATATTAGCATCTTTTCCCGTAAACTTAACTGCATTAGATAGTAAATTTAATACTATTCTCTCAATTTTCTCTTTATCAAAGATCATTATTTTTTCTTCGACATCCGTATCAAATATTATATTTTTTCCCTTATCCTTCAAAAAAGCAGCAACTGCTAAAGTAACATCTTCTACTATTGTAACTATATTACCTTGAACAAAGTTCAGTTTTCTTGCACCATCTTCTATTTGAGTAATATCCATAAAGTTATTTATCATTTTTAGAAGCCTATATCCATTTTGCTTCATTACAACAGAATACTTTTCGTAAACCCTACACTTTTCTTCTAAATCACCATAATTGGCATACAAGTCCATAACTTGAAGAGCACTTAGTATTATGTTAAGCGGAGTTCTAAGTTCATGTGATATAGTCCCCATAAATTGTGTCTTAGCATTACTGTAATATAAAACTTTATTAAGAAAATCATTCTTTTCACTCATTCTATTTTTTAGTTCTTCCATTTTAGTTTTATATTCCATATCCCATACTACAACTAACTCTATCTCTTTATCTCTATACAGGTATTTTTCAACCAAAAACTCTACTTTTAATACTCTATTATCACAGGTTCTAACTATTTCTGCTGACCTAATATTATACTCTGTACCATTTAAATTGCTTTTTTTATCTTCACTTATATTTTGTATTTTTATTAAGTTAGTATAATCCTTACCAATGATCTCCTGTAATTTTTCGCATCCAAAGAGCTCCTTTGCAACTTTGTTTAAATAAATTACCTTAGTATTATCATGAATAAAGATAGCCTCTGGAACACTTTTAAATAAATTCTTCAGATTTTCACCATTATTTTCAATTTGATTATTTTGAAATTTAGTAATATCACTTTTAATAATCACTGTAAACTTTTCATTATTATTTATTGTAACAGGAATGGCTATAACGTATAGAGTTCTTTCCTCATTATCTTTATTTAAAACTTGTTCACAAAATGTTTTTGAACTCTCCGACTCAATTTTTAAATTATTAAGCTCACTGTAATTATACTTATCTAGCTTATTATCTTTTTTGATTTCTTCTTTTACACCATAGAATTCTCTTGCTTCTTTATTAACCTTAATATGTTTACCATTTTCGTTTTTTATAATTACTAAAAAAGGAATACTATCTATTATTCTATCTATAAATTGTATGTTTACTTTATGCATATAGGATGTCCTATTTTCAATTATACTTCTCTCTACCTCATAAAAAAAATCGTTTAGCTCTACTAAAGCCTTTTTCATATGATTAATGTTACTAATATTTTTTATAACATAATTCGTATACGCATTTTCAATAAACTTCAAAATTCTATCGTCTTTTTGTGTGAATTGAAGTATACACTCAACCACTTTTTCCTTTTCTTGATTTCTTATTCCTTTGTTAATTCCATTGATACATTCAAGCCAAGTTTCTTTGTTTCTATTTTGAAGACTAATATTATATTTATCAAAAAGCTCTGAGATTTCTAGATAAATTTTTTCATCATCACTATATATCTCTTCAAATAAATAACTCATAAAATTCACTTTCCCCTTTATGTACTATGAACAATAATTATTATCGTACTATTTGTAATAAAATACAATAATAACTATTTTTCAAAATATGACATAATTTCTTACATATACATGCAAACGTGTGCTATAGGGATCATATCGATTGTTATTTTTGACGAACATTGTCGTAAAAGGTTTATAATTGTCGCTATTTTATTTCAAAAAAAATAAAATTAATAGCATGGAATTTAAATTAAACCTTTAAAAAGTTTCTTTAATAGTAATTTTTATACAAATTTCAATTCTTTTGGAATCTAATACCACGCTAATATACTGTAGTAAGCTTCTTCAATAGCTTTTATGGGATGTACAATTTGACTATAGCTAGGATTATCTATCCTATCTTTAAAATTATTCAAATCATATTGTGGAAATATGTATATTCTATTTAAAGCATAAGCACCCTTATTTAAATCTGCCCACTTACCTTTTGTTGTAAATGCCATCATATAACCTAGTTTTTTATCGGCTTTAATTGTATTTGTATTATAAGCTCCATAAGGATACGCAACAAATCTAACTGACTTTTTACATATATCCTCAAGTTTACTTTTAGAATTCTGAAGGGTCTTTAGCTGCTCTTCATATGTTAGCTTGTCCAGATAAGGATGATTTGTAGTATGGCTTTCGATGTCTATACCATTATCGCTCATTTCTTTAAGTTCATTTGATTTTAAATATAGGGTTCCCTTGTCCAAATAGTCCGTTATAATAAACATGGTTGCATGTAGATTATATTTTTTCAACACTGGATATGCATTTTTATAATGATCTTCGTATCCATCATCAAAAGTTATAAGCACTGATTTCTTAGGCACTTTTTTCCCATTAATAATACTATCATAAAATTGGTCTATTGTGAGCGTATTATAATTGTTGTCCTTTAAATACTTCATTTGCTCCTCAAAGCTTTTTTTATCAATCTTCATCAAATTCATATTCTTATCATTATTAATATCATGATACATGAGTACAGGAATCTTATTGCTTACATTCAAGTCTTTTCCCGTACTCTCTTGTGTTACTTCCTTACTATAAGCAACGTTTTTATAATTTTTATAGTAATCCTTCACCAATATTAGGCAACTAGCTATCACTATAATAGTTATTATAATAAGTAAAATCTTTTTAAATTTACTCAATTCATTCATCCCTTCAAATCATAATTATAATATGTATTCCTCAAACATCAATTTTATCACAATTTTTTTATTTAACATATTATAATTTATAAAATAATGCCGATACTAATTATAACATTATTTTATGAAAAAATAACTGTAAAATCTATACTAGCATAAAACTCACTTTTAATTTCAAAAAGATAGTTTAAATTAATATTTATAAAACTATTAACAATTATAGCCATATATGCTATACTATAGTTGAAAACGATATCTTAGAGAGTAGGTGTATATTAATGAAGAATAACATTATTTATGTAGACTTTTTAAAAAAATGTAAAACTAATAAAAATGCTAATTTATTTTACACTATATTAAATACCCTAAAAGCTCTTTTAAAATTTAATAGAAAAAATTATACTGGTCCCAAAAATAATGGTACCTTTGATAATAATAGACGTATTCTTTAGTATAAAAATATCACTTCTTAATTATATTAATGAAGTGATATTTTTTTAAAACTATTTCTTTTTTAGCAAAATGTATTTATAATATAGATGTTATTATTATATTTTGCAAAGGAGAATTCGAATGAGGGTGGGAATTGGTTATGACGTCCATAAATTAGTTGAAAATAGAAAATTAATTCTTGGCGGCGTAGAAATTCAATATTCAAAGGGGTTATTAGGTCACTCTGATGCCGATGTACTTGTTCATGCTATAATTGATAGTATACTAGGTGCTGCTGGTCTTGGTGACATAGGCAAGCTATTCCCTGATAGCGATAATAAATACAAAGGAATATCCAGTCTAAAATTATTAAAGGAAGTTAATGCACTAATAAAGGATAAAGGCTATAAAATTGGAAATATCGACTCCACTATAATAGCTCAAAAACCTAAGATTTCACCTTATATAGAAGATATTAAAAAGAGTTTATGCAATGTATTAGATATTGATTTAGGAAGTATAAATATAAAAGCTACAACAGAAGAAGGTCTTGGATTTACAGGTAGGGGCGAAGGAATATCAAGTCAAAGTATTTGCTTACTCATCTAAAATTCTTGGCTTAAAATTAATTTTAAGGTGGTGTTCATTATGAGTTCTAAATCAAATTCAAAAATATCTTCAGATTTAAAAACAAAATTTGTACTATGCTCACTTCTTCCAAGTACAATTGCAATGTGTATATATGGTGCAATCATATACTTCACATGCTCAAGCACCCTATCTTCGGTTTCTTATGGAAGTGACAAGCTCTCTTCCATAAGAAACGTGATTATACTATGTACTGTTGTTTTTTGTATACTATCCGCAGTTCATTCCCTTAGCCTATTTAAATTAATTACAAATAGTGTACAAGGCTTAAAACAAATTTTTAGAGATATTTTAAATGGAACCTTTTCTGGAGAAGCCATTAAAACTTCATCACTTAAAGGACCCTTTAAAGTCATCGCTGATATGTTTCTAGAAACCACTACCAAGGTTCAAGGTCTTGTTGTTGAAGTCAGATCCTCTTCTAAAACAGTTTTGGAAACTTCAATAGCTCTTAAGAATCTAATAGATAAAACTGATAAATCAGCTTCAGATGTAGCCTTAGCAACTGACTCCATTGCAAAAGCAGCCTCTATTCAGGCAAAAAATGCTGAAGAATGTTACAATAAAGCAACTTCTTTATCAGAGAAAATAAATAGAGTTTTAAGTGGAACAGAGGTAATGAATGTAGAAGCTGACTCATTTAACGAACTTATAGATAACGGACTTAAAACTATAAATATTCTCAATGATCAATCTGAGAAAGCTCTTGAAGCAACATCAAAGGTTAATGAAATAGTACTAAAAGTAAATGAAAATTCAAATGATATAGGAAACATAACAAAAACAGTTTCTCAAATAGCTGAACAGACAAATCTACTAGCATTAAATGCAGCAATAGAAGCTGCCCGTGCTGGTGAATCTGGAAAAGGCTTCTCTGTTGTTGCAGAGGAAGTGAGAAAACTTGCAGAACAGGTTACTGAATCCATAGGCGAAATTGAATCCCTAATAAATGATATACAACTTCATTCAAGTGAAGCTGTTTCAGCAATTTCTGAAGCTTCAAGTATAGTTGCAAAAGAAAATAGTTCTTCTATTGACACTAAAAAGATTTTCAACGATATTTCAGATGTTTTGTTTGAAATGAATGCAGTAGTAGGAGAGATTAAGAATGCTAATGTTGAAATGGACAGCGAAAAAGATGAATTAATTTCCCTTATTTCATCAATATCTTCAAAATCAGATGACACATCTGCCTCAACTGAGGAAGTTGCTGCAAGTGCAGAAGAACAGCTATCCGCTATGAAAGATGTATCTGATTATTCATCAAAACTCGAGAAACTTTCTGAAAAATTAGAAAAAGAACTTTCAACTTTTAAAGATTCATAAATAATATTAAAAAGGACTTTCAAATAATTTTGAAAGTCCTTTTTATAATCTATACTAATTTTGTTAATTCCTCAGCCATACTACTAACTTCTTCAATACTAGCATTTGTTTCCTCTATAGCAGCTGATTGCTGTGATGCAACATCCAAAGTAGATTTTGAAACCTCTAATGTCTTATCAACAGACTTTTCTATTTGAACTGTAAGATTACCAGCCTTGATTGCAGTTTCCTTTGAGCTTTCAGAAAGTTTTCTCATTTCTGCTGCCACAACTCCAAAACCTTTTCCAAGTTCTCCTGCTCTCGCTGCCTCTATCGCTGCATTTAATCCTAACATCTTAGTTTGATCTGCAATACTCTTTATTTGAGTTAAAATATCATTTATTTCGCTAGCTACATCTTTTACATTTATAATTTCTTGATTGAGTACCTCTTGATTTTCAGTTACACCTATTGATGATGCTGCCAGTTCTTCCATAGCGGCAGAAATCTGCTGAAAGTTATCCACAAAAGCATTTGTAGCATCATGTAATTTCAACTTTTGATAGCCAATTGTACCTAGAGCGTTAGTTACGTTAAATAATACATCTGCTGCTGCTCTAACTCTTTCTTTTTCCACAATATTTACACTATCTAAATTGTCTAAATACTCTTCTTTAGTTAGATCTAAATCGCTTACAATACCAGGTATTCTGTCTCCATCATCTTTTGAATATAGTATTTGACCACCTAACACTGTGCCTACGTGTTGTCCTCCAACCATTATTGGTGCTGCAAAATCAATAAGTCCAGAGTTACAGACATAAATATAAGGCTTTCCAGTTCTAACTGCTTCCTCTCCACCTTTTTTGTGAGATTCCGCACATCTTTTTTCGCCCTTAGCGGTACTCTGAATTTTGTTACAGTATCTTATATAATTACTAGGCTTTGTAACAGGTTTTCCATCCTTGTCCACAGTTACAGCTGCAATTCTCATACTCTCAGAGAAGTTATCCTGGAAACCCTGTAAAAATCCAATGTCAATTACATCTGCAATAGATAAATTTCTAAATACATTCGATTCCATAATCCATCATTCTCCCTTTTATTCTCATAGTTTTTTGCATTTTCTATTAAATTATATCATATTAAATTTATAGTGTCTTTACTTACATTTAATTTAATAAACGAGGAAACTAATACTTATCTTTGTATATTTATACTACATATTCGCCTTATATTTTTAATATTATTTTTATTAAATTATAAATTCACAAATTATATAGCATAATTATAAAATAAATATAAAAACATCTATTTATTCTTGACTTTAAGCTCGTATATTGCTAAAATAATTATGTAAGTTAAGTCGAATTTTGTTGATAATGAATTAATGTTTAATTTATTATTACAATAATAACCCTACTCCCCTGTGTCACATGATATTCATGTGACATTTTTTTATTTTTTGTATTTTATTATGTACATCCTCACATACTATATAAAAAATATGTAGAGAGGTGAAGAAATGTCTGAAGACATAAAATTAAAAATAACAAAGCAAACCACCTTAAATATATTTTATACAGTAATAGGATGTTTTACTTCCTCTATAGGTATAAATCTCTTTCTTATTCACGCCCATCTTCTAAGTGGCGGTGTTTCTGGTATATCCTTGATACTTCAATATCTATTCAAAATACCTGCTGGCATATCTTATTTAATTATGAATTTACCTCTTTTTCTTTTAAGCTATAAGGTAATTGGAAAAAAGTTTACCGCAATGACCATACTTGGTACCCTAACCTTTTCTGTAGCTTTTAACTTAACTGCACCTTTTAAAAACTTACTCACAATAAAAGATCCTATTCTTTTATGCGTATATGGTGGGGTTTTAAATGGACTGGGAATGGGTATAGTTCTAAGCAATTATGGCTCCTTAGGAGGTCTTGATATTGTAGCTGCTGCAATAAAAAAGAAACATGAAAACTTCCAATTTAGCACTACTTCACTTATTATAAATATTTTAATTATTACTCTGGGAGCTATTTTCTTCGGACTTCCTAGTGCTCTATATACTTTATTTTCTATATATATATCCTATTCTGTAATGGATAAGGTTATTATAGGTTTTAATAGGCAAAAGCTTGTTCTAATTATAACAAACAAGGAAAACGAAATAAGTTCCAATATAATGAAACATTTGCATAGAGGAGTTACTTTTCTTTATGGAGAAGGAGCCTATACTAAATCTAATAAAATGGTTGTATACTGCGTTGTAACCACTCAACAGTTACCACTCTTAAAAAGACTTGTAAAAGCCACAGATGGTGCATCTTTTATGTCTATACTTGATATTTCCGAAGTACATGGTAATGGATTTCAGGGAAATATGTTTAGTTAGCATAAACTCTATTGGCAGTATTATATCAAATTAAAACAGCCTATTATGACTTTTTATAAAATCACAATAGACTGCTTATCTAATATTTTTGCTATGAATTTTTAATGGCTTCCTTAAGTACTTTATTTAACCTGTCTGGATAATTTGTTATTATCCCCTCAATACCTAACCCTATTAATTTTCTCATATCTTCTTCTTCATTTACTGTATAAGTATTTATATTAATTTTAACTTTCTTTATATTTTCTACAACCTCTTTATTCATAACTGCTGGATAATATGGATGAAGCGAAAAAGCTCCAAGCTTTCTTCCATATTCATGAACGTTGTAAAGATTAGCAGAATACAGCAAGCCTATCTTCATAGTACTGTCATATTCTTTTAATTTAACCATTGAATAATGATTAAAGGAGGACACTATTATATTATCTTCAAGTTTATATTCATGAATTTTATCCACAACCTTCTTCTCAATATCCACATATTCAATCAAATTGTTCTTAAGTTCTAAGTTTAATAGTAGGTTTTTATCTTTTATATAGTCTAGTAATTCATCTATACACAAGATTTTCTCCCCTTTGAATTCTTCACCATAACCTATCCCCGCATCAAATTGTTTCAATTCTTTATAGGTATAATCTTTTATATATCCACATCCATTGGTTGTTCTATCTATTTTTTCATCGTGACAAACAACAAGAATACCATCCTTAGTCATGTTTAAATCCGTCTCTATTCCATCACATTTCTCTTCTATTGCTTTTTTAAATGCCACCATAGTATTTTCAGGATACTTTCCACTGAATCCTCTATGTGCAATATTAAGTGTTGTTTTTATCATACTTTTACTCCTATTTATTTTTATCATTATAATCTTTAATGGACTGATTTATAAGTTTTGAGGAGTTACTTATAGCCTCTTCTGGCGATTCTTTTTTCTGAAGCATCTCCTCTATATTTGCTTCTATAGTTTGCCTAGCTTCAGGAAATACAGCCATAAGAGCTCCTACAGCAGTCTTAGGCGATGCGTAAAGCTGATCTATAGCTGTTTTAAATTGAGGACTTTTCTTTAAGTTTTCCTTCATTATATCCTCATCATATGCCTTCTTAGTGACAGGAAAATATCCAGTCTCAGTACTCCAATAAGCCTGCTGTTTAGATGATACCATATATTTTATAAACTCAAAAGCCGCCTTTTGCTTTTCTGCATCCTTATTTTTCAATATCCACATAGAAGCTCCCCCTATTGAAACTCCTCCGTCACTAGTTCCATCAAAGGAAGGCAGTGGTGCTGTTCCAAGCTCAAATCTTCCTCCAATAGAATTCAAATCATGCTTAAGGTCAGCAGTGGATTCTATATACATAGCTGTTTTTCCAGCAATAAATGCATTTTCTGTATCATCTTCATTTCTGCCTAAATTGCCTACATATCCGGAATCCACAAGTTGTTTCCATTCCTTTAGAAATTTCAGCCCGCCTCCATTACTATCAAAATCCACCTTTGTGGCTGCTGAACTTCTACCATTTCCATTATTAACATAATTCTTCCCCTGCTTTACTAAATATTGCTCAAATAGCCATCCATATATAGCCATAGAAAAACCATATCTTGTTACATTACCTGAGGAATCCTTTTTAGCAAGAGCCTTTGAATATCTTTCTAACTCAGAGAAAGTCTTTGGAGGCTTATTAGGGTCTAAATCAGCTTCCTTGAATGCACTTTTGTTATAATAAAGTATTGGTGTAGATGAATTAAAAGGCATGGAGTAGAGTTTATTATTTACTGTATAATATGCTAGTAAATTAGGCTCCAAACTTGATGTATCGTATTTATCCTTATCAATAAAGTTTTGTATAGGCTCTGCCCATTTGCTATCTATCATAAATCTTGTACCTATGTCATACACCTGAACAATATCTGGAGCCTCCCCTCCCTTTTCTGCGCTTTTTAGTTTATTGAGCTCTTCGTCGTACTTTCCCTGAAATTCTGCCTTTACTTTAATATCGCTATGAGAATTATTAAAATCCTCCACCATCTTGTTTAAAGCCTCACCATTTTTACCACTCATAGCATGCCAAAAAGTTATTTGTACAGTTTTTGACTCAGAGGCACTTGCCTTACTTTGAGCACAACCAGATAAAATTGTTGCTGAAAGCGCTCCTATTAGTAACAAAGATATTATTTTTCTTTTCATTTTTTTCCCCCCGAAATAAATTTTATAATATATTAGCCTTTTACAGCGCCAGAAGTCATTCCATCAACTAACTGTTTTTGACCAATTATAAATATAACAATTGACGGCAATAGAACTATTACAATTCCAGCCATAATAAGTCCAAAGGATTGGTTCTCAGAAAACTGAAGCATACTTATTCCTATTTGGACGGTTCTTGAACTCTCCTTACTAGTAACTAAAAGTGGCCATAAATATTGATTCCAGCTTACTAAAAAAGAGTATATGCCAAAAGATGCAATTACTGGCCTTGATACAGGCATAAGTATCTTAGTAAAAAAACCGAAGCTTCCACATCCATCTATTTTAGCAGCTTCATACAATTCTTTTGGAATCGTCAAGTAATACTGTCTCATCATAAATATACCCATAGCTGAACACATATATGGAACTATTAAAGCCTTATAGCTATCAAGCCATCCTAATGAACCTACTGTAAGATAATTAGATATCAATGTAGTTTCTGCTGGTATCATAAGCGTTGCAAGTACGGCTATGAATAATATTTTTTTCCCTTTAAAGTCTAAAAATGAAAATGCAAAAGCTGCCATACTAGAAGTTATTATTTGAAATACAGTTACCCCAAGTGAAACAATAAAACTATTAACTATAAACTTTATTATTGGAACACTTCTAAGTACTTCTTTATAGTTTCCTAAATAAATACCTTTAGGAATAAATCTTGGTGGAAAAGAAAATATCTGATCTTGAGGCATTAAACTAACGCAAAGAGCATAAATAAGTGGAACAATTGTAATAAGCCCTAATATTATATTTAATCCATAAATTCCTGATATTTTAATCTTTTTTATCATAAAACTATCCTCTCCAAACTTGCTAATTATAAAACACCTTACTTTTCTCATACTTAAACTGAAATAAAGTTACTGCCAACATTATCAAAAACAATATTACTGATTCAGCACTAGCAGTGCCAAGCTTGTTATTAAAAAAAGCGTTTCTATATATTGAAAATACAATAAGATTGGTAGACTCTGAAGGTCCTCCCGATGTCATTATATTTACTGTACCAAAGGTTTGAAATGTATTTATTACTGTTATTACAGTAACAAAGAAAAGAGTTGGAGAAAGACAAGGAATTATTATCTTTTTTAATATGGTAAAATACCCCGCTCCGTCAACATATGCACTCTCATATAATTCTTTAGGAATATTTTTAAGTCCAGCATTTATAAATATATAATTCACTCCAGCATTCAACCATACATTTACAATTGTCAGAGCAACAATTCCCCATGCTGAACTGGTAAACCAATTTATTTTTAAGCGCAAAAGATAATTTATCATTCCTATGCTTGGATTGAAAAGTAAAAGCCATATTATTGCAGCGGATGACGATGACACAGCCATAGGCATAGCATACATCGTTGTAAATAGGCCTTTAAACTTTAACTTATTGTTTGTTATCAATGCCATAAGTAGCCCTATAAAAATTGATGGTACTACAGTCATGAGTACAAACTTAAATGTCACAACCAAAGTGTTTAAAAAACTTTCAGACTTTATCAAATTTAAATAATTTGAAATCCCCGCAAAACCTGCTATTTTGCCTTCCGCATTCATATTAAAAAAACTCAAGTATATAGTTTTAAAAAATGGATAGTACGTGAATGCTAAAAATATAATTAGGCATGGAAGCATATACAAAAATGCCTCTTTGCCACTAGTAAGAGAAAACTTATTCCCCAATATGCGTTCTCTTTTAAGGACTTGTTTTTGAACTCTTTGCAAATTCTATACCTCCTAAAAACATATTTGCTACAAAAGCTATTACAAACTATACTTAATAATTATTAAATTTGTACTGTCTAAAGTTAAGACGATGTTAAAATATAAAAAAAAGCCCACAAATAGGACTTTAATCCACCTGTGAACTTTTTTATTACTATTTTCTTTTTTCTACCACCGGAACCCATATTTCTGCTCTATAATCTTTATCCTGTGGATTTCCTGGAAGATAAACTTCAATTTCAGGTCCTTCTGCTTCTTCATACTTTGTAGCTGGAAACCACTCTGAAAATATCCTTCTGGTTACATCTTGAAGGGCATCAGGCATTGGTCCTATACTTTCAAATACTGCAAATGATAATTCAGGCACTTCAATAACTACATAATTATCTAAACCCTCTATCTTATCTCCTTCAACTGCTATTAGATAATCAAACTCTTGATACTCACAATCAAAATTAGTGCAGACTCCCATGACACCTAACTTTCCTGCGTTTTTTTCAATAATTTCACACTGTCCACTTTTTTTTACCTCATCCCAAAACTCAGGTATTATCTTAAAGTTGTTACCTTCTTTAGTGGAGATTCTCTTAGAAACCCCCGCTATTTTAAAGCTTTTTTTAGTTTCAATCTTATAATTCATGTTTTCTTCTCCCTTTACAATTACTTGAAAGGATAGCGGTGGTATAGCTTTCAAATTATTTTTACTTTTTCTAGCCTCTGTTGGCGATATTCCATTAAGTCTTTTAAATGCCTTTGTAAAGGCTTCCGGCGTCTCATACCCATATTTATAGGATATATCTATTATTTTTTGATTAGTGGACACTATATCCTTAGTTGCTAAGCTTAGCTTTCTTTCTCTTATATAGTCCCCGAGGGTCATCCCTGTCAAAATTTTAAATATCCTTAAAAAATAAAACTTTGACATATGAGCAGCATTTGCCACTTCTCCTGATTCAATATTTCTTTCGAGGTTTTCCTCAACATATCTAAGTGCATTATTCATATCGCCTATCCAGTTCATATACCATCTTCCTTTCAACATAATTATAGGAAATATCCAGTAATTTATCCTGTCTTATATTGCTTTATGCTGATAGTATATTATATTTGCCAGTGATCTACACTAAGTCTAACTTCTCCACCCTTTGAATAAAATACAATATCTTTGCTATCTTTACTTGGATATATTCTTGAAGTAAAAGTCTCTTCACCATCATTTATAAATATTTCAACAGAAGATTTGTCCATAAATATGTGCATTTTTACTTTGCCATTATTTTTTATAAAGCATTTTCTTTCTGCATCAGCTTCTTTATGAAATCCATCCTTGCTTCTATCAAAAACTATTTTTTCATTTATAGCATCATAAAACATCAAAATTTCTTCATCTTTATGACTATTATACCTCATTTTTATTCCAAATTGATTAACCTTATCAAATTCAAATTTGCATTTGAGTTCAAAACTATCTCCATTTATACCATCTAGTTTTGTTTCAGTATCCTTTATTATTTTATTCTTGTACTCAACCTTTCCTTTTCTTAGCCTTTTTAGCTCTCTTAAAGGTTTTTGCACTACTTTGTTGTCTTTCATTTTAAGCTCTCTTATAATAGTCAAACAATGAAGCCATCTATTATCAATTGTTGGACTAACTTCTCTGTCAGGCAACCCCATCCAACCTAAAAGAAGTGTTCTTCCATCACTAGTCTTCATCACTTGAGGTGCATAAAATTCGAAACCACGATCTAATTCTAAAAAATCACCACAAGAAAACTCTCCTGTCTCATAATTAAGACTTCCTAAAACGTATCCACATTGATATATATTATTATATAAATCCCCTTGTTTATCCACTCCCTGTGGACAAAATAATAAAACATCCTTATTATCTAAAGTAAATAAATTAGGGCATTCCCACATATACCCTAGAAAATCAAATTTACTTAAATTAGAGCCCAATATTTCATGAACTATACTCCAATTTTGTAAATCATCAGAGCAGTATAAAACAGTACTTCCTTTTTCTTCTTCTCTTTGAGCCCCTAGCACCATATACCATTTATCATTATGTTTCCAAACCTTTGGATCTCTAAAATGCCTAGTATAGCCTTCATGCTGATTTTTTATTACTGGATTGATATAAGGCTTCTTAAACTCAACACCATCGCTGCTTTCTGCAAGACACTGGTAGGTTTCCCTTTCCCCCTTACTATCTTTTACATTTCCAGTATACATTAAAACAAGCTTTCCACCCTTATTCACAGCACTCCCTGAGTAGCAACCATGACTGTCATACCATTCTAGAGGGCTTAAAGCTACCGGCAAACACTCCCATGTAATTAAATCCTTGCTTCTAAAGTGCCCCCAACAAACATGTTTTTCATCTGGATAAAAAGGATTATACTGATAAAACACATGATACTCACCATTTATCTCTATTAATCCGTTAGGATCGTTCATAAAACCCACCTTAGGCATAAGATGATAATTTTGTCTGTAATAATCCTTCTCTACTTTATCCCTATATTTTTCTTCAATGTAACTTACCTTCTTTATAAATTCCAAGCTATTCATCTAATCACCTTCAACTTCACTTAAACTAGGAAGAGAACTTATAGCACCAAGCTTTGTACACACAATTGCACCAACCTTATTTGCAAAGCGAACATTTTCCTTGATTTTATTAAAGTCACTTAAAATATCTCTTGCCTCTAATGCCTCTGACAATTTATAAAGAAATGCTCCCACAAATGCATCTCCTGCTCCGGTAGAATCTATAGATTTTATTTTTATACTCTCTATGATTTCAACTTCTTCTCCATTTGAAATCATAGTACCCTCTTTTCCTAAAGTTACAGCAATAACCTTGTTATTTGAAGCTAAAAGCTTTACTCCATTTTTTATATTTTTCTCTCCAGATATAATTTTTAATTCCTCGTCACTTAATTTCACAAAATCAGCAAGTTCAATGCACTTACGTGAAATAGCTATAAACTCTTCTGTTCTGTTTTCCCAAAGATTATCTCTGTAGTTTGGATCAAAGGATATAATTATTCCCCTTTTCTTCGCTTCCTCCATTATCTTTAAGTAAGTGTCTGTCATTTCTCCACCTAATAAAGCAGTTGCGGAACCAAAGTGAATTATTTTATTTGAGTAAACTTTATCTAAATTTATTTCATCATATCTTAAAAGACCATCTGCTCCCCTATTAAAGACAAAATCTCTTTCACCATTTGCCTGAAGTGACACAAATGCAAGAGTAGTACTTGAGTTGTTATCCATAATAAGCATTGATGTATCTACCTTAACTTCATCTAAAGTCTCTTTCAAAAAATGTCCAAAGGGATCATTCCCAACCTTACCTAAAAAAGACGCACTTCCTCCAAGCTTTGAAATTGCTGCCGTTACATTTGCAGGTGCCCCTCCTGCCTTCTTCTTAAAGTTTTCTCCTTTAGAAAGAGTTGTATCTATATCAGAACATATAAAATCGATTAAAAGTTCTCCTATACATAAAACATTATTCATATCTTAATACTCCTCTCAAATATTTATTAAAGTACACCACAACAATTTAATTTGTGGTGTACCCTTTAAGAATATTTACTTTATTCCAATCTTTAAAATTTCGTCCTTCTGTCTTAATTGTTTTCCATCTATTTTTTCGCTATTTACAAATCCCATATCCTCATGATTTGTCACTATGGTTAGCACTATTGGTGATACAGCCTTCTCCTTTACTAAATCAAGATCAAACTGAATTAATTTATCACCTTTTTTAACCTCTTCACCATCGTTAATAAAGCTCTTAAACCCGTTACCTTCCATCTTAACAGTATCTATACCTATATGAATAAGCATTTCAACTCCATTTTTACTTTTCATAGCAATAGCATGCTTAGTTTCAAATACATGAACCACAGTTCCATCTATTGGTGAAACAACTTCTCCATCCTCTGGATCTACTCCAATTCCATCGCCAATTAAACCTTCTGCAAAAGTCTTATCTGGAACATTTTTAAGTAAAACTACTTTTCCATTAACAGGTGATACTACACTTTCTACCTCTTCTACTTTTATATCTTTATTAACAGTTTCCTTGTTTAAATCCTCTTCTGTAATTTCTTCCTTTATTCCAAGAACCATAGCTATTATAAACGCTCCACCAAAAGCTAAAATCATGGCTATAATATAATTTAAGAAAGAACCTTGTTTTACTATTGCAATACCTGGTATTCCTGTTACGCCAACAGCTGTCATTGCTACTTTAGTGAATACTATATAACCTCCGCCTATTGCTCCTCCTAGTGCTCCTGCAATAAAAGGCTTAGTATATCTAAGGTTAACACCAAAAATTGCTGGCTCTGTTATACCTAAAAGGCAAGAGAAGGACGCTGGTGCTGCTATTGATTTCATTTTCTTATCTCTAGTTTTAAAGTAAACTGCAAGAGCAGCTCCTCCTTGAGCTACATTTGCCATAGACCATATTGGTAAAAGGAAGTTCTTGTGTATTGCAGGGTTTGCAAGAAGTCCTGCCTCAATAGCATGAAAACTGTGATGAATTCCAGTTATAACAATTAATGAATATAGTCCACCAAATAATACTCCTGAGAAGAAACCCGTTGTATTATATAAAGTTTGAAGTCCTAATGATATCTCATCACCTACAAATCTTCCTCCTGGTCCTATAACAACCATTGCAAAGAAGCCTGTTATCATTAAAGTTAAAAACGGAGTTAATAAAATATCTAATGCTTCTGGAACTATTTTTCTAAGTCCTTTTTCAATGTAACTCATAACCCATACAGATATAAGTATAGGCAGTACTGTTCCTTGATAACCAACCATTCCTATGTTAAGTCCAAAAATATTTATTGTATGCTTAATACCTTCTCCTAATGTCCAAGCATTTTGAAGATCTGGATGTATCATTATAGCACCTAGTGCTGCAGCTAAATATGGGTTTGTTTTAAATTCTCTTGCCGCACTAAATGCAATTATCATCGGTAAAAATTGAAACGCTGCATTTGAAAACATATTTAAAATAACATACAAACCACTTTTAGAATTTACTAAATGAAAAGCATCTAGCATTCCAAGTAAACCCATTAAAAGACCACTTGCAACTATAGCTGGTATAATTGGTACAAATATGTTTGAAAGCATTCTGGCAAATCTCTCAAATAAATTCATGTTTTTCATAGCTGCTTTTTTTGTATCGCTTAAACTTGACTCTGATATACCTGTACCTTCAACAAAAGCTTTGTATACCTTATTAACGCTTCCTTGACCTATTATTATTTGATATTGACCTGAACTAGAAAATACTCCCTTAACCCCATCTAGCTTTTCTATTTCCTTAGTCCTAGCTTCTTTTTCATTTTTTAATACAAGTCTAAGTCTTGTAGCACAATGAGCTGCACTCATAACATTTTTTTCTCCACCCAAAAGCTTTAGTATATCTTTTGCTGTTTTGTTATAATCCATATATTTTCCCTCCTAATTTTATGTTTTATCTTAAATTTACAAAAAAAATACCTAAACTAAATGGCTCAACTAAACCACTTAATTTAGGTATTGCCTTAACAGAAATAAATTCTAAAAAGTAACAATCCTCGATATTAAATTTACTTATCTCTTAAACTTGATATAACTCTTTGTACATGAAGGGTAAGATAAACGATCTCTCCTCCCTTAACCTCGTAATCATAGTTTTTCTCTATAAAACTTTTAATTTTACCTACACATCTATATGCTTCTTTATAATTTGTTTTTACAATTTCAAGAAAACTCTTTTCTTCTTCATCTATTGCATTTTTTCTAGAAACAACTCTTTGGGCAAAATACTTCAAATGAGTTAATAACCTATCATAAGACATATCATCTTCATTAAATTCTATAGAAAAGAAATACTTTATTATGTTCAAAATGCCATCTATTATCTCAGTTATATTGATAGTATTATCCATCGATTCATTTAGTGAAGCATCTATTATGTGAAGTGCTATAAAACCAGCCTCATCTTCGTCCATTTTTATGCCAAGCTCACCTTTTATATACTCAACAGCCCACATACCTATGTTATACTCTTTTTTATAAATTCTCTTTATGTCCCATAACATATTATTCTTTATTTTTATACCCTTACTATATCTCCTAAATGCAAAAGATAGATGGTCTGTAAGTGATATATATATATGCTCGTCAAATTTTACATCAAGCTTTCTTTTTGCATAACTTATGATGTTTTCTGATACTTTAATGTGCTCTATTGGTATTTCGCTAATAAGGCTTTGAAACTTTAAATTTTCATTTTGGTTTTCTATGGAGAAGATTTTTTCTATTTTTTCTTCGTTTAGTATATCTCCTGGTTTCTTTTGAAAAGCGATTCCTTTTCCCATAATGACTTTTTCAATTCTTGTAGCATCATCTATTGTCGTAACTGCACTATTATTTAGTATTTTTTTTATAACCATATGATATCACTCCATTATTAAAAAGACACCAATAAATAAAAACCCAAATTAAAATAAACGATATGATTACTTCATTTACTTTAATCTGGGTTTTGCCTGCTTAACAGTAACAATCCCTGTATTCAATACTATGAACTAATGATAACATTTTCATAAATTTTTGTCAACAAGAAAATTATATTTATTTTGAAAAAAGCTTTACTAATTGTTATAATTATATAGGACATAATTCTGAATATTAATTATTATATAATATTTATTATAGGAGGATTTATATGAGTCATGATACTAAAAAACTAGCAAGAGCAGCTCTACTTCTTGCAATTGCAATTGTATTTCAATTTATAGGTAAAAACTTTCCAGATAGTCAGGTATTTGTTGGACCTGCTGTAAATGCCATATTAATATTATCTGCTTTCATTTGTGGAACTGGTCTAGGAGTAATGGTGGGAGTATTTACACCTCTTTTAGCCTCCTTACTAGGACAGCTAAATCCAATGCTCGGACCTTTTATTCCTTTTGTAATGATAGGAAATGCTATTTATATTCTTTGCTTCGGATTACTTAAGAATAAAGACATAATTTTAAGCTATATAGGAATTATAGTTGCTGCTATTCTAAAGTTTGCATTTTTAGATGTATCAGCTACAAAGTTAGTAGGTATGTTACATATTGTACCTAGTGGAAACAAAGGTCATCTATTTAACAAACTTTTACTTAAGTCTATGACTATTCCTCAGTTAATAACCGGCTTAATTGGAGGCCTCATAGCAGTAATTATAATAAGTATTTTACGAAAAAACAAAATTTTAGATCAAAATTAAATTATCTATTTATTTAACTATAAAAATGACGTTATATACTTTTAACGTCATTTTTTATTACGCAGCTTTATTATTCTTTGATAAAAATATAATAAGAAATCCAACTAACGTAATAAACGTTACTATTAGTCCTCCTTCTGGTCCTACTAAGCCACCATTAATAACATTGCTGCCTAAAATCTTTATGTTGTAAATTCCCTTAACTATCATACCACTATCCGGAAATCCCCATACGTTACCTTCAAAATAATCCCACATAATATGGAAACCTATTGGAAGCCATATATTAAATTTAAAAGTCATGTATGAAAAAAGCATTCCTATTAAAACTACATTAACAAAAAACACAGCTGTCACATTTGGGTTTAATGCATGAAGTACCGAAAATAACAAAGATGTTATTATTGCCGCTGTAATTTTTTTATTCCTTTCCGAAATACTTCTTAAACAATATCCCCTTAAAAAAATCTCTTCAGCAAACCCCACTAAAATAAATAATATTAAATCCTTTAATGTTTGATTGGTAATATTAGGATTTATTATATTTCCTAAAAACACAGCGTTCCTAGTAGCCAATAGTAGAATAAAAACAGCAGTCATAGAAACTGCTCCAAAAACCAGGCCTAATACAAAACTTAATATTGAACCCTTTCCCTTAGTAAATCCCATACTTTGAAGAGATTTTTTTTCAACATACTTCCATAATATAATTGGAATTAAAATAAATGCTACTTCTTGTGGATACTGTCCTCCATAATTTCTTTTATACCCATGCGTCAATATCTCAAAAAGAATAATTGCTATCATGATGAGTAAAAAACAAATCACAATTTTGTAACCACTTCTAAGCTTTGAATACCTTTGACCAAAACTCAATTTCTTATTCATAAATACTTTCTCCTTATCTAACACAATTAGTAACCCCATTTAATAATTATATTAAGTTTTCCAGCTCTAAATTCCTGAAATATGTTGTGTCCCATTTGCTCTACTAGTTCTTTAGCTATTGTTAATCCAAGGCCTGTGTTATTTCCATTTCGTGTTCTATCAATATATTTATATTTTCTTTCACAAATTATCACCACTTAACTATTTTTTAGATTAATCATATGGACATCTACTTCGTGTATACCATAACCAAACCACATTCCACCTTTGCTTTTTATAAGATTATTTGCATCCATTAGATACTCATAATTATCTTCGATTCCAAGTATGTGCTCTATAAATACTTTAGTATAATTTTTCCTCTTATCATTATAATATAAAAACTTTGCAAAATAATTATATAACTCAAGTGCATCTTTATTATTATTGTCTACCACTGCAAGATACAATATATACCTATATACAAGATTTAAGACTCTTCTAGAAAACCTTGGTTTCCCCACAAATTGTTCTTTCTTCTTAATTATATTCTGTATAAATTTCATAATATTTGATGGAACCTTATTTACAATGCCCCCTAGACGCATATATATAAGTTCAGACACATAGGATATATTTTTAAGCATTTCATCATCACTATAGTTTCTAACTTTAATATTCTCTCCGAGAACAAGGTACCTTTCAATTAGATAACTAAAACGATGTGCTTCTTTAGTCCCCTCATAAAATATACCTAGAAGTAATAGGTCCTGTAGAACTTCCTCTTCTGAAGATTTTTTCATATTTAAAGCACTCTTTACACTGCCTCCAAAAACAGAAATAAAGCCTAAAAGTTCTGCCATAATAATTGATATAATCAAAAACATTTTAAAATCATGATTTTTAAAAGCTGCTGTAAAAATCAAAATAAGTGCAACTATTACAATAATTATGTCAGCAAAAAATCCCGCGCATAGTACTATTTTTAAGTTCTTTTTAACTCTTTCAAATTCCTCTTTAGATTTTATATCTGGAATATGTACTCCTTGTATATTTCCCAAAAAACCGGAATATGCCCTCATTTTAAATTTAACCTTTAACTTGCCATTACGCTTAAAAATGGCAAAAGGTCCAATACATATAACATGAGACACTATCCCATATATCTGACCAATTAAAATAAAACTAATTTCTTGAAGTATTATGCAAACTACGAAAGAAACAAGAATGTACAAAAATAATTTAATTTCATTTATAATACTCCATTTAGAAACATATAGTCCTAAAAATATAAAAGCCAAAATTGTTATTATAGCATTTATCCTCTTTTTCACCTATTTATCCTCAACTTTCCCTTTTCATTTTAATGATGTTATAATATATTTAAATTAACTAATCCCTAAAACATGCATTTACAATATTGCTAATAAGAAATATAAATACCCCAAATTTCTTATTAGTTCCATTATAAATTATACAACAAAACAGGAGGTTTTTTAATTGTATAACTATGTACTATTTGATTTAGATGGAACTTTAACCGACTCCGCCGAGGGAATAACAAAGTCAGTTAAGTATTCCCTGAATAAATTTGATATACAAGTGGAAGATTTATCTTCTCTTAATAAATTCGTAGGACCACCACTTAAAACATCTTTTATGGAATACTATAATTTTGATGAGGAAACTGCAACTGTCGCAATTGATTATTATAGAGATTACTTTAAAGCTAAAGGAATGTTTGAAAACAAGGTTTACGATGGAATTGAAGCTCTACTTAGCTCTTTAAAAGATTATGGTTTTCATTTAGTTGTTGCAACCTCAAAGCCCACTGTATTTTCAAAACAAATACTTGAACACTTTAAATTAGCTTTCTATTTTGATGCTATAGTCGGAAGTTCTCTTGACGGTAAACTAAGTACAAAAGAGGACGTAATAAGATATGCTATGGAAAGTCTTAATATAAAAAGCGACGATGCAATAATGATTGGTGATAGGGAATATGATGTTATAGGTGCTTTAAAAAATAATTTACCCTCTATAGGCGTTACTTATGGTTTTGGTTCCTATGAAGAGCTAAAAAATGCAGGAGCTAATTATATTGTAAACAGTGTAGACGAGCTTCATAAGAAAATACTTGAATTAAGATAATGTATAAAAAAATAGTGAAGAGGCCTAATCTATAATCGTTTCTTCACTACTTTTTAATATATTATCCTATCAAGGCCCCTACGACCATTCCTTCCATACCTCTGGTTTATAACCTACTGTAGCATTTTTTCCGTTTCTAACTATAGGAGTTACATAAACCTCTGGATTATCCAATAATATTTCTTCCTTTACTGATGCAGTTCTAATCTTATCAAGATTTAGGGCTTTATATTTTTTTGCTTTAGCATTTATCAAATTGTCTAAACCTACAGAGGCTTTAACGCTATTTAATTCCCCCTTACTTAATCCCTTTTCCTTTAAATCTATAAACTGATATTTTATTTTTCTCTCTTTAAAGTATCTCTCGGCTTTTTTTGTATCAAAACACTTTTTAGTACCAAAAATTTGAATATTCATTTATTAGTTCCTCTCTGCTTTAAGTGTTAATTTATTATAATTTAAGCATATAAAAATTAAAAAGGCAAGATTTATAAAATTTAAATCTTGCCTTGACTATCTTAACTTTTCTATGCTAATTAACTAATAAATTTGTATAAACAATTCATTATTTCCAGTGTCTACATTGTGTTAATTATTTACATTTAGTTTTAAGTCCTAAAATTTCATGAGTTCTTTAATGTTCTCAACTATGCCTACAAACTCATTATTTTCCTTAGCTATGCTAATAAGTTCCTCATAATATTTTATAGCCTTTTCCCCCATGGCTTTAACTTCATCATAATCACCTAGTTTTTTATAAAGTAAAACCAATTTGTATGGGGCCTTGGAAAAGGATGAGTAAAGCTTAGATTTGTCGTTTTCCATCAAATATTTATATGTTTCAATCGCCTCATCATAAGCTTTAATCTCAAGAAGAACTTCAGCCTTAAATATGTATGACTTAAAAAAGCTTTTATCTACTTTAATTGCTTCATCATACCATTTTATAGCTTCATCATACTGTTTTATCTTTCTATATAAATTACCCTTTATAGTATAAATCTCAGGGTCTCTATTTTCCATCTTAATAGCCCTATTAATCCATTCTAATGCATCGTTATATCTTTCAGTACTTATAAGAATAAGCGCTTTGTCTACATATCCTATTACTCTTTCTGGATCAACTTCTAGTAATTTTTCTATATAGATAAGAGCTTTGTCATAAAAGCCTATTCTATTATAAATACTAGAAATTCTTAGGTACGGTTCTCCATCATCCTTTTTCAAATTTGCAATTGCAATATATGTGCTTATAGCTTCTTTGTGTTTTCCAATTTCCTCCTGTACTCTTGCTTTGGAATAATAAGCATCCATATACTTATTATCTAGTTTTATAAGCAAATCATAACATTCAATTGCCTCCAAGTATTCCCCAGCTCTTTCAAGGGAAATCCCTTTATTATACAGAGCTGTTTTATTGTCTTTATTATTCTTTACAATATTATCAAACTGCTTTGCTGCTCCTTTAAAGTCTTCCTTAAGAAATAAAAGATTTCCTATTTCGCTCATAGCAAATTCATCATTTGGAGCAATTTTAAGTGACCTCTCATAATACTCTATTGCTTTTTCATATTGTTTTAAAACAGTGTAATTTGCTGCAATATTTATAAGTACGCCAAAATCATCTTTCTTATATTCCAAAGATTTTTTGAAGTATTCTATTGCTAAATCATGTTTGTCAACAAGATTTAAATTTAGTGCCATTTTCTTGTATTTTTCCGCGTTATCCAAATTTTCATTTGCCATTATAAACACCTCAACAAATATACCTAATTTATATTTTCCTCATAACTTTCATAGCTTTTATCAAGTTCAACACATTTTTTCATATCTTTTTCTGCTTCTAGCTTCATACCTTGAGCTTCATAATATTTTGAACGATAGTAATACGCTTCGGCATATTTAGAATCTAAAGCTAGAGCATAATCATAACATTCTTTAGCTTCATTGTATCTGTCAAAATGTGTAAGTAATATTCCCTTAATCACATAAAATTCAGGTACAAAGCCACTTAGCTCTATAATTTCATCATAATATTTAATTGCATATTTACATATTTCATCGGCATCTTTCTTTTTACCCATTGCCTTATATGCTAAATACATTCTATATGGAGCTTTACCATATGCTGAATACATCTTCGTATTATCTCTATTTATAAGTGTTCTACAATAGTATACGGCTTCACTGTATTTTCCTGTTTTCATTAAAATATCAATTCTTAAAATATAAGCTTCATAGTAATCTGGATCTATACTTATAGTTTCTTCTAAAAATTCTAGTGCTTTATCATACTTTTTTATATTACTATAAATAAGAGCTTTTTCATAATAAATTTTAGGATTTTTAGTGTCTAATCTTAAAGCTTTATTTATGAACTTCAAAGATTCCTCGCTCTTACCTAAATAATTTACTAGAACTCCTTTAATATAATATCCTGATGACTCTTCCGGATATATTTTTATTAACTTTTCTACTTCACTTAATGCTTCTTTGTAATTCTTCATATCGATATTAATCTTTATCATATCTAAAAGTATCTTGTTATTATTCTTCTCTAAATTTTCAAGCTTATTATATGTTTCTAATGCATCTTCATATTTTCCTAATTTTTTTTCTAAACGTGCTTTTGAAACATATGCTTCTTTATAATTAGGATCAATATCAATGGATAATTTATAGCATTTCATAGCTTGATCAAATTCACTAAAAATTTCGTATACTAAGCCCTTATTATGATATGGCACTACAAACTTATAATTAAAGTATATAGCCTTACTATAACATTTAAGTGCTTCTGGATACTTCTGAAGCTTAAAGAACATATTTCCTCTTTCATTTAAAATCACTTCATTTTCTGGTTGAAGCTCTATTGCCTTTCCGTAAACCTCACATGCTTCTTCCCATTTATTAGTTTTATCAAGCAAATCTCCAAGATTAGCATACGCCTCAAAATTATCTCCGTCAACCTCCAGCGCTTTCCTATAATATTCTACAGCCTCATCGTACTTTCCCATTAATTTAAGGTTATTTGCAAGCTCGGTATATCTATCCTCTTTATTTATCCCAATTTCTTTCATGTATAAACACCTCAATTAACTTTTATTTTTATCTAAAAAGCTACGGGCTCCTTAAATAAAACTTAGTTTAAACACGCACCTTATGTATCTATTTTGTCAATCTTATTTATATTTTTATATAGTATTTAGTTGTAAATAAAGTCTTTACCTCTACTTCCGTTTCGAGTCACAAATACCTGATTTATAGGAAAAATAAAATATTATAGGTTAATTTATCTTACTACTTAGATGAGCTTTGAGGAAAAAAAGTCATCGCATCATTACTAATATCTGCATCCCCTACAGATTTCATAATGCTTGATACCCCATTTCCAAAACCTTTACGAGCAAGATTCATATACTCTCTTGAAAAATTAAGAGCTTCTCTTATTCCACTACTATTTCCATTCTTTATAGAACCATTTGCGTATACATAGTTATCTTTCACATCTAAAGTGTCATTAACTGCTCTACTAGACACTGAATCTTTATTAAGATAATACTTAATACCTGATTTAGCTAACCCCCTCACTTTCTTTAAGTTAATTCCAATACTGGATAATTTTAATTCATGCTGATCTAAGTTCGTTTCCTCAGCATGTGCATCTATTTGATTATAATTATTTATTTTGTATTTGAGAGCTTCACTTCCGTTATTGGTGTTTATTTTATTACTTAAAGCTTTTCTCTTAAGTAGTCCTCCTGTGATAAGTGTTCCTCCTCCAACAAGTGTAAGTGTTGCTTGAATTTTAGGTTCATCAAAAAAGTTTTCAAGTTTTCTAGTAAAAGCTTCTGGAAGATCACGTTTAAAAGTATCCTTCTTTATTTTTAATGCACTTTTATCAATTTCCTCAAAATCTTTTTTCATTTCTGTCTTTATCCTCGAACTCTGTTTTTCCCACAAAATCCCGGCAACTGCCGAATTTAAACTCCCCTTATTCATATTACTCCCTAAATTTATGTCAAGTTCATTAAATATATTTACCGCATTCTTCATTATGCTTTCAATTTTCATAATTTCTTCTACAATTTGTTGACCATATTCATAATTCTTGTACATATCATCTGTAATATTTTTTATACTCTTACTTATCTCATTACTGTCAAGCTGTTTGATACATTGCTTTATTTCATTTTGGACATCATTCATCTGATTTGTAAGTTTTTTAATATAATCTATGTTGTTTTGTAGTTCGTCAGATTTCAAAAATATTTCATCCATGATTTGCCCTCTCCTTGCCCAATAATTTAATCCCTAACTTGAATTTATCATAAGACTTAAAATTATCAATACACCTACTATATTTCTAATATTCTTTGTGGGTTTATTTTTCTATATATATTTTACCTTATTTTCACCATATTTTCATCCTTTTTCATTATTTCATTAAATTTTTTGTTAACTTTTCATGTACTTTATCCTTTATATACCATAGGTAACAAAACATTGAAGTAAATTGTAATATATTTCAACAAAAGTGTACCTAATATATAGGTGTATCCATATAATTCAAGTAAATCCTCATTCAGACTCCTAATATTATTTTTTATCATTTATTATAATAATATCAAGGGATAAATTACCACACCTATATATATTCGTATAATTATTTTATTTCTTTCATGGAATATCTTAACTTACATAAATATATTTTATAATTATTCCCACCTTATTTATAAGATAATAAAGCTTAAAAAGGATTACACACTAATCATTTTTAAGCTTTATTATCTTATAAATAATTCTAAATTTTATCTTCTATCAGCTTCTCTAAATCTTTCAGATGCATTTTTTAATTCATCCGCTATTCTATCAATTTCATTTACATACCTTCTGCCATTGCTCTTCCAACCATCATAATTGCTTACAAAAGTATCACTTGATTTTCCCTTCCAATTTTGTTTCATTTCATCTATAGTACTATTTAGTGAGTTTAATATAGTGCTTGCCTTATCAGCCAGTTCTTTATATCTTTTTGCCATAGCTTGGATTTCCTCAGCATTTACCTTCATACTACCATCCATGAAACTAGAATTGTAACGATTACCTGAATCCATATAACATCCCTCCTAATTCTCCTTTTATTCTTTTAAACTCTTCACTCCCATCTGAGAAATAAATAAGTTCTTCATAATAATTTATAGCCTTTCTGCAAGCACATCTAGCTTTATCATAGTCCTTAAGCTCTTTATAGGTTAAAACCAACTTATATGGAGCATTTACATACGCTGAATACACCTTAGACTTATCTTTTTCTATTAAAGCTTCATAACACAAAGCCAACTCATCATATTGTTTAAGCTCATTAAGAAGCTCTGCTTTGAAAATATATGCTTTAAAAAACAGCTCATTAATTTCAATGGCCTTATCATAACAGCTTAACGCCTTATAATTTTGTGACACTTTTCTGTATGCATTTCCCTTTCTCATATAAGTATCGGGATCATCATTTTCTATTTTTATTGCTTTATCAAAGCATTCTAATGCTTCATGGTATCTTTCAAGACTACTTAGTATTAATCCTTTATTTGTATAACCTATTGCTCTTTCCGGACTTATCCTTATCATTTTTTGTATATATTCTAAAGCTCTGTTATAAAATCCTATTTTATTATAAATACTTGAAATTTTCAAATAAGGCTGTCCATCATCTTGCTTTAAGGTTGCAATTACACTATATGTACTTATTGCATCCTTATATTTCCCAAACTTTTCTTGAAGTCTTGCCTTTAAATAGTATATATCTATATAACTTTTATCTAATTTTATAAGTAAATCACAACTCTTAATAGCTTCATGAAATTTTCCTAGCTTTTCATAGCTCATAGCCTTATTATAGTAAGCTAATTTATTAATTTGATTATTTTCTATCACAGCATCATAGTATTTTAAAGCTTCATTAAACCTATCTTGCGTAAATAGAATATTAGCTTTTTCACATAGCACAAATTCATCGATTGGATTAATTTTAAGTGCCCTATCATAATACTCTAAGGCTTCATCATATCTTTTTAAAACTGTTAAATTTGCAGCTATATTTATAAGTACACCAAAATCATTTTCATTTGCCTGTAATGCTTTTATAAAATATTTTACTGCCTCATCATATTTACCTACAAAATTTAAATTCACTGCCATTTTGGCATACTTATTTTCTTCTTTTATATTAAGTTGTTCCATATCCAGTCACCCTACTATCCCTTATTTCAATTCAGAGAAAAAATACATCTTAAGTAAAATTGTATGAATGTGATATTTTTTAAATTGTAAGCTCTATAGAACAAATTATTTTAATTACCTGTTTACCTTATTTTATATCCGTCTTACTGCTGTAACTGCTATCTGTTTCTGCAAACATTTCTACTATTTGCTTAAGACTGTTACCAGTATTATTTAAGTTGTTAACACAATTTTGAAGAAGCTTCATTGTATTATTTTGAAAGTCATCTACAAATTTATCCTTAGAATTACCTTCCCAATTATCATTTAAAATCTGTAAATATTTTGATTGAAGATTATCTAATACTGTCTGTACGGTTTTAGCATCATTTAAAAGATTAGAAGCAACAGAATCTAACTGTTCTCCCTGCATTTTAATTTTTTCAGCCATAAAAATCATCCCCTTCTTTTATTCAGAAGATGGCTGCTTGCTTAAAGCAACCATCTATAAACTTAGTCTTAATTATCTTAAATCTGCATCTCTAAACTTTTGTGCTTGTCCCTTTAATTCATTTGATATTTGTTGAAGTAATTGAACATATCCTGTCATGGTCTTACTCCACTGCTGATATTCACCAAAGAATTTTGTTGCAGAAACACCTGCCCAGTTTTGCTGTACATTTGCTATGCCTGATCCTAATGTACTGACCATTTGCTGTGATTCTTCACTTGCTGCAGAAAATTTTGCTGCTAATTGTTCCAATTCTTCTGGCGCCATTTTTATTAAAGCCATTTACAACACCTCTTTTAATATATTTCTAGGATGCTTCCATCCCAAATAGCGTTATCCCTTAAAGTTGAAGCCTTATCCAGCCCTTTTCCATTAATATAAAACTGTTTATTCTTTAACATTTCTTCCTCCACACTATTTACCTGAAGCAGCGAAGGATAAACTATGTTCATTACATTTTCAAGGCTTTCATCTAATGGTAAGTCAAAATCTGCTTGTCTGTTTTTATCTTTTATTCTAACAGTTACGATAATATTATTTACCTTGTTCATGACAACACCTCAACTCAACTTTTCATTTAATTTATTTATATAATCCATAAATTTGACTTTTCCCTCAAAAGGTGTGGGTATTTTTATAGGGACTGCCTTTCTATTTACAATAAAGAAGCCTTCTCCTAGTTCAAGTATTTTCTTTGAATACTGAAAACCAATATTCACATTGGTAAATATAGAATCTACGCTTGTACTAAATATGATTCCTGTTTCCCAAGCTTTTATAGTCTTTTCCATTCCATCCCATGCACGAGTAAAAAGAGCCATGCTATCAGCTACTATCACATGAATTCCTGTGCTTTTGCTATTTGCCATTATCCACTCTAGTTCTTGTGCTATTTCATCTGAAAAACGTGTTTTAAAATCTTCTATGACATCTATTATCAAAAATATATTTCCTCTATCTTCAACAATCTTTTTCTTGGCATTCATACCATATTCCATTCTTAAACTTTTAATAGCAGCCTTTCTTTCTTCTATTTCCTCTTTTATATCCCTCAAACATTCTTCTAAGTTATCTTTATTTTCAAAGTAACCATCTATACATTTAAGCTTACTTGTAACAAGCATATTGCCATCAGGCGAATCTATAATAAAAATCTTATTTTTCTCTCTACCCTTTGTTTCTGCAAGTGTCATTACAAAGGATAATAAGAAATTAGTTTTACCGCAGCCACTTTCTCCTGATATTAACATGTTGTCAATGTTTAGAAATTCTGCATATATGCCTTCCATTTCATCTGTATTTACGCCAATTGGAATACTGCTGTTATATATTATTTCATCTTCTTTATATTCAAGGAATTCATTTTCATGAATGAAATTATAAAGCGGAAGAACCTCCTTTAAAACTGGTATACCCTTAACCTTAACATTTGGATAATTAAAGTTTATAGTGTCTATTTTAGCACCTATCTCAGAACTCCAATTAAACTCTTCAGCTTCCACAGCAAGAGCAGTTTGAAATTCAATTAAGTTCATATTTCTTATAACTCCACGCCCCTGCAACTTATCAGGAACTATTCCGTTATTTCTTCCAAATATTTCACGGTATTCAGAAGGATCGTTTAGGCTATAAGCTATGTTGAAGGTTATATTTTCTTTGACCTTCATAGCTACAGAGTTACTTGAATTTGCAGTATAAACCACATGTACTCCAAGCGCTCCTCCTTCCCTTACTACCTTTACAATAGTCTCTCTAAATTCATCATTTAAAGCTAAAAAAGCAACAATATCATCTATTATAAAAACTATTTGAGGAAGAACTTTCCCTGTTTTATAATTATAATCATTGATACTTATAGCCCCTATTGAAGTTAGAGCACCTTTTCTTATATCAATTTCCTTTACAATAAACTTAAGAAGTTTCTTCATTCTGTCCGTATCATCACTTAAAACAACCTCTCCTGTATGAACTAGATTCTTAAACATATTCAAAGTTCCTTTATCACAGTCTGCTATGTAAAAGTTTATATCTTCAGGAGAATTTTTACTACAAAGGCTTAAAATAAGTGTTTGCAGGAACATTGTCTTACCTGTTCCAGCCATTCCATATAATGCAACATGATTTTCTTTTTGCATATCAATTTCAAAAATCTCTTGGCTTTGATTATATGGATCATCATAAAGTCCTACTCTAGCTTTGAAATTATCCTGTGGCACATTTTTAAAGTCATCTAAATATATATAATCTTTAAGCGGTGGCAGCCACGGAAGCTTTCTTCCGTAATTCATATTTAAATCACAATAAATTTTAATAGCGTCAATAAGTTTGGAAAGCTGAGTTACATTTTCAGTATGTACTTCCTTCTCTCTTTCCACAATGTCAAATCTCTCTCCATCTATATCAACCATAAGTACATTCTTATCTTTTTTAGCTGCTTTTTTCCTATACTTTTCTCCTGAAAATGCTGTCTGTATAAGTTCGTATACTAAATCATTTCCAACCTTTACATAGGCCCTTCCTGGATTTATTATACTGGACGCATCTGATTTACCAATAACTGTTCTACTATCATCATTATCTTGAACTCTTAAGCAAATCTTTAAATTAGTATTTGTTTCTATTTGAGGATCTACTATACCTAAAGGCTTTTGCGTTGCAAGAATAAGATGGATTCCAAGGCTTCTTCCAACTACTGCTACATTTACAAGTTGACTTATAAAATCAGGATCATTTTTCTTAAGCTGTGCAAATTCATCAACTATTATAATTAAGTGAGGTAACGACATTTTATGCTTACCATACTTGTAATTTTTCTGATATTCATCTATATTACTGTAAGAATTATCTGTAAGTAGTTTTTCCCTTCTTTTTATCTCACTATCTATTGCAACTATAGCCCTTTTGGATCCATTTCCCTCCAAATTAGTAACAGTTCCAACGGCATGTGGCAGGTTCTTAAATATATTTGCCATACTTCCACCCTTGTAATCTATCAAAAGGAAGTTTACATATTCAGGACTATAATTAAAGCTTAGCGATGCAATTAATGTTTCCAAAAGCTCACTTTTTCCCGCCCCAGTAGTTCCTGCTACAAGACCGTGCGGTCCATGATGTTTTTGATGCAAATCGAGATAGAACTTTTCTCCATTTTCTCTTATTCCCACAGGTGCTGATAAAGTGTTATATGCCTCAGATTTGCTCCAAATATTTTCAAAATCTATTTCTTCTACATTTGTTATATCAAGCTCTTCAAATAAAGATATAGATTTCGGTAACTTATTTGAATATGAATCCTTCTCTAATCTTAACGGTGCCATAGTTCTTGAATATTCCACAAGCTTTCTGTTATCTAGCTTATCTGGCGTAAAGTATGATTTTTCCGAAGAATTTTGTATATTATAAATTACTCCCTCTCCCTCATTTAACTGCACTATATTGTTACAGTTTCTAGGAAGATTTCCAAGCTTATCTGATAAGAATATAGTTGATATCTCCATATCTGGGTCAACCTTTAATAGATACTTTAAAATCGCTTCATTTTCTATAAGTTCTCTTGAACCAAGTACAAATACATAATGTGGACTAAATCTGTAGCTCTCATAATTATTTTTATCATCCAATCTATTTTTTCTCTCTGAAAGTACATCATATAAATTAGATAAAAGTCTGTGTGCCTGCTCTTTATTTTTGGCCATAAACCTCATGTTTTTATCGTCATCCCAAACGTGTGGCAGCCATTTTGCCCACTCCCAATGTTTAAGTTCTTTTTCATCGAATAAAACAACTACCTTAACCTCATCTGGCGTATGGTTTATAGAAATTTGAAGTAGCATATTCTTTACCGTTTCAACTACCTTGTCTCTATTTCCTATAATTGCTGTAATGCCATTATTCTTTATTGGTATACAAATAGGAACATTATCTACAATGTTATATTGATCTGTTATTTTATCCAACATATCTAGCAGTGGATCCTCATCAAAAAAGTTTCTTCCTTCCTTAATTATTCTAAGAGGAAAATCCTCATTTCCAAGACCTACCCTAAGAAGTAAAAAATCTTCATCACCATAGCTTCTTGTCCAAAGTTTCATATCAGAATTTTTTACTATTCCAATACTTTCAACCAAGTCAGGATTTTGATTAAAAAGAACTTCTCTTAGATTCCTCTCTTCCTTTGAAAGCTTCTTATCTATTTTATCTACATAGTCCATATACTTACTATTTCTTTTCTTGACTTTTTTATTGTATACAATCTTTTGTCCAATATATGTAAGTCCGTATATAACTCCACTTACCCCTGTGCCTGCTGCAAAAATTATACTTGAAGTACCAGTCTTAGATTTTATCGAAGTTAGTACTATAGTTCCGAAAAACACCAACGATGGCAATACTGTCATAAGACCATATATAGATGGTTTCGCTGGTAACATTGGTGGACTTTCTATTTTTAAGTCCTCTCTCTTTACCTCTGGATAAATTCTAGGTGCTTTTTGAACAAATGGATATTCTTTAACAAGCTTTTCTAAACCAACTTGCTTTTTTATATTTTTTAGTGCTCCCTCAACAATTATGCTTTCCTTATGAAATTCAATTTTATAACCACATATATTTATTTGATCATCCTCAGAAAGTATAGCTCTTGTTATCATCTCCCCATTTAAATAAGTTTTATTTGTACTATTTAAATCTACAAGAACATATTTTCCGTTGTCTTCAAAAATCTCAGCATGTTTTTCAGATACCTTTATATCATCAAACACTATGTCATTAAATTTACCTCTTCCAATAGTAAACTTTATGTTCTCTTTAAGAGACAATGTACCCACACTTGAAAGTTTGTCCATAGAAAAAGCGATCACCATTATGCTTGTTACTCCGCCTATCCCAAATTGCAGTACCTTTCCATGGTTTAGTGGAATCTCAACCTCTTGCCCTTCTGCTCCTATGTAATGTTTACTTTTTAGTATACATCGTCCTTTAAGGTATTTAATTTTCATATCGATACGATTTTTTTCTTTGGTAGGTATATGATATTTAAATCTTTTTCTATTTCCGATTGTTACTGAAGCCTTAGTACTACTTAATACAACCTCATACAATTTTTTATCGGAATATACAAGTAATTTCATGTTCATTTAAACCTTCACCTTTTCCATGCTTCTATAATTTCTTTATTCCAACTAAAATTACAGAAATATTATCGCTCTCTCCACGACCTTTAACTATATTAACAAGTTTACCTGCCGAATATTGAAGTGCATCATTATCAAAGTCCATGTTGCCTTTAATATGAGTTAATATATCCTCTTCCTTTAGCTCATTATAAAAACCATCGCTGCAAATCATAAAAATTTCATTATTACTGAGTTCGCCACGTGTAGTAAATATATCTATTTCATCCTTAACCCCTAAACATTGAAGAAGTACGTGCCTCTCAGGACTTACCCTTGCTTCCTCTGGTGTCATCATTTTATTTTTCACCTTATACGCAACATAAGAATGGTCTTCTGTAAGTTTAACTATTTTATTTTTTATGCTGTAAATCCTGCTGTCACCTACGTGAAGTATGTAATACATGCTCTTATACATAAAAATTAAAGATATAGTAGTTCCCAGCCTCTTTCCATTTAGCATGCCGTATTGGATTATACTTTCATTAATTTCCCTTAGTATTTTTGATAATATAGGAACTATTTGATCTTCTCTCTTTTGTTTTATAAGCCCTTTAAGATCTTCTTCCCACCATCTTTTTAGTCTCATTACTGCCATATTACTTGCAACTTCTCCTGAAGAAAGCCCTCCAAGTCCATCACATACTACAAATATGCCAAAGTCACCATTTTTATCTTCACCAATTTTAACTAATATATTGTCCTCATTTGTCTTTTTAAAATTTCCTTTATCACTAAGGGCCCCCGCCATTAAAACAAACTTATTCATACCTCACCTCTTAATTAAACTTAAAAGTATAATAACTATTAGCAAATTTTAAAATATCATTTTCCGATATTTTATATAATTCATTACTTTCTAATCTTCTGTCATTTATAAATGTTCCATTTTTGGAATCTAAATCCATGAGATAATACTCTGAATTTATCTTTCTTATTTCCGCATGCATTTTCCCTATAGCCCTATTATCACTTACATAATCTACGCTTCCTGTTAATCTTCCAATTTTAAAAATATCTTTATTTATAAATATCTTCTCAACAACACCTTTTTTATTTTCAAGCAAGTATGGGAACTGCTCATTTATTAATTGAGTTGAATAAGACATTTCAGAAACTATCTCTCTTTTAGACATTTTTATATTATTAGTAGTATTTGATGTGATATTTTTTCTTTTATCTGATATATTCTCCGTGTTTCTATTGTGTACATTAACCGAAATCTTGCCTTTCTTCTTCATAAAATTTAATATAATAAGTACTGTTACTATTAGGTCTATTCCGGCTAAAATAGATACAAGAAGAACTTTGAGTGCATTATAATCTCCTAAAAGAATAAGTGCACAAACTGAAAGTAGAATAACAAATATTTGAATTGCTGCTATCCAAAATATAGACTTAAGCTTAAATTCTTTTACTTTACCTTTAGAACTATCTACCATTGGTTTCTCATACACATTAGGCTTACTAATAACTTCGTTTTTCACATCCATAATGAATTCTGTCCTTGGCTTTAATAAATCACTTGGATCAGATATTGGAGTAACAATGGAATTTTTATTCACATTAATATTTTCTCTAGCTACTATAGGATTTTTTCTTTCCGGTACACGTTTTTCATTTGATTGACTAATCTTAAAAGCCTTTGTTGCATTAATATCCTTATTGTTATGTTGTTTAACCTCTACTTCTACCATGCCTTCCTTTAAAGGTTCTGGATTATTTATGTTAATGTTTATATTAATATCCTTATCCTTGCCCTTAATTTGGCTTTTACTTTCATCACTACTGTAGTTTATAATAAAATCCTTTAATACATTAAAGTCATCATTCCTTAAAGCCTTTAATATATCAAATAAAAAATTATCATTATCCTCAATATTAACTACATCAACTATTAACTTTTTAACCAAAGCTTTAAACTGCTTCTCTAAATTAAATTCCTCAATACTATTAGCTGGAACATAAATAAAAAATATGCTGCTTTTCTTTTCATCTATATACATAAACTTAGCTTCCACAGGAATAGTTCCTGATTTTAATGAAGCATGATCTATATCTTTCAGGCTTTCTAGCACTTTTAAGAGTATATTGCAAAACTTACCTGATGCAATTTTACCTTTTTTAAGATATTCTTCTAGATTGGCTTTACCTGTAACATCATATAAAATATCTGTATTCTTTAATTCCATTGAAATCAAACTTGGCTCTTCAATATTTAATCTTTGAACTTCATACTCGTCAATTTTAATAGAATTTCCAAAGTTTAATACAGCAACCTTCCTCTCCACTATCTCATCTGAAAGGTTTATATCACTATAATCAATCATATACGCTTTTTTCCTCCCATATCATAAACAAACTGTGCTATCGTCCTTCTCTCTTTTGTCAATTACAAATGTATCATCTGGATTATTTAATATAACCGTATCCAATCCATCAACTTCTTTATAACTTTTTACATCTTCATTAATATCAGGTACTTCAATTGTTTCTTCTTCCTTGCTTTGATAGTTATGAATAATGGAAAAATATAAAAACACTATACTGGCTGCAACACCTAAAATACCAATAATTATTTTAATAATATCTATAACTTTAGGGTCCATTTATATCCTCCTATTTTATAACGCCTTGGTTCTTTAAATCATTGTATTCCTGCTTTAATGTCATAAAATCGACATCATTTTCATTGTATTTCTTTGAAACAGTACTGTTATAATACTTAACAAATTCACTATAATTACGAGTTTCAGGAGCTGCACTTTGCTGTGAATCATATTCCAGAAGCGCCATCTCCATGTATCCCTTATAATCGTCACTGAATAGCTGAGTTTCTTTCTGAAAGGTATTCTTACTTTCAGCCGTATTACCTAAATACTTGTATATAAGCCCTAACTTACAATATGTGTTTGATATTTTACTTCCCATTTGTATAGAATTTTTGTAACTATCTAGGGCTTTATTTAAGTAGAAATTGTACTTATCCTGCTCTATTTTACTTTCGCTTGCCTTATCAAAGTAAGCCTGTCCTAGCTGTCCATATAATATAGCATTGTTTTTATTAGCAGAAACAGAACTTGCTTTTTCAAGTACTCCTATTTCCTTATCCGTATTTTGAGGAAATATCTGTGGATTATCTCTGTACAATTCCGCCAATGTTATATAAGATTCTACCTTATAATCAACATCACTTCTTGAATCTATGTATTTTTCAAGCTGCGTAATTGAACTTACAATTTTATCTTTGTTTTGCAAATCCACTTTTGATAATGCATTTGCAACAGGCTTATAATATTTCAAAGGCTCACTTATGCTGATATCTGCACCTTTTATTTTGTTAAAATATTGGTAGGCTTTAGCATAACTTTCGTCATCAAAATAGGCCATTCCTATCTTAAATAAAAGTTCATTGTCCTTAAGTAATTCCGATTGCTTATTATTTAAATTTGTTTCAATAAAGTCTATACTTTGATCATATTCTCCATTTTCTAAGTACGTATCTATAATTTTTATGTAAGCTTTTGGATTGCTAGAGTTTTTATCCACAGCCTGCTTAAAATATTCCACAGCCTTATCCCCATTTTGCTTGCTTCCATTTTCAATTATATTATTGTATTCATTAGCACTATCGCTCTTTATGCCTAAAACTCCTGAAATTATAAGAAATACAGAAAATATAAATAAACAAGCGCTTGCTGCAACTTTAATGTATTTTTTTACAAGCTGTTTTTTGTACTTAGAATTTAACTTATGTATATTTTTGATATCATAAAGCATTTCATCTACATTTTGATATCTTAAGCTCGGATCTTGTCTTGTACTTTTTTCTATTATATGTTCTATTCCTTCTGAAAGAGATGAATTAAGTTCACGTACTGGTTTAAGTTCAAAGGGAGGATCGTTTGGTCCCTTACCTGTAAGCATATGATATAAAGTAACACCAAAACTGTATATGTCCGTTCTAGCGTCACTCTGACAATCTCCGTATTGTTCAGGAGCAGCATATCCTCTTGTTCCTATGTACGTTGTATCTTTGGAAACCTCTTTTTTATATTCACGTGCAATTCCAAAATCTATAAGTTTTATCTTTCCATTTTGTGTAAGCATCAAATTTCCAGGTTTCATATCTCTATATATTATTGGATTAGGTTTTTGAGAATGTAAATAGCTTAAAACATCACATATCTGCTTTGCCCAATCTAATACAACCTTTTCATTGATAGCACCATTCTTGTGAATAAACTTGTCCAAAGATACACCATCTATAAAATCCATTACTATGTATAGACTTTCATCTCTTTTAATAATATCTACTATTCTAGGTAGTGCAGGATGATCTAACTTTTTAAGTATATTGGTTTCTGCTAGAAGGTCTACTTTTAACTTTGAAGTATCGTTTATATTATTAGATACTTCTTTTATTGCCCAAAACTTCTGAAGCTTAATGTCCTTGGCCAAATATACAGTACTCATACCACCTTTGCCAAGAATATCTATAATTTTATATTTATTTTCAAATATCTCATTTACTAAATTCAAACAAAACACCCCGTGAAAATTTTTCACTATTATGATATCACTTTTCACCATAACATTCTAGTTTTTTAACCTAAAAGTTGATTAACTTAAATTTTTTATTAAATTTTTGTATAATTTAGTTGAATTTTTTTTTGTTTTGATTTATTGTATAATCTAGTGATTTAAATTAAAAATTCACCAAGGGAGGTAAAACATTGAATTATAAGAAAATTACTTCAGTGATTTTGTCGGCTCTTATAATATCAGCAGCCTTTTCGTATCATTCTGTAAAAGCTGCTGATACTAATGCTGTTCAAAACACTACTAATTCCGCTCAGGATGCACCTATTGATGGCACTCCTTATATAACTAATATATCCAGCAATTCAGTTTTTAACAGCACGATAGACCCTATAATAAAAATTAACAACCCCCTTTTAACAGAGGCTGATGTTGGTCAAGGTAAATCCATATATGCAACATTAAATGGACAACCATATAAGCTTAGTTTTATAAGTAAAGATGGAAATGTATTAACACTTAAAGGTGATACAATAGGAGATAATACACCAAATGGCCAAAAGAGTACTCTTACTGTTTATTCTACAGCCAATACAATTGCTACTGGAAATCAAGCACAAAAAAGTTCTTCAGTTGATTTTATAATAGACACAAACCCACCATCTATTAGTTTTGAAGATAAAAATGGACGTACTATAGATGATTCCGGTATATACTCCGGAGAGGTAGATCCTGTTATAAAATTAGGTGATAACTACCACATTGCAAGTTATGATATAAAACTTAATGGAAACCCTTACGATGGTACTCCTACTCAAAATGCAGATGGGAGCATAACCTTCCTAGGAAAACCTCTTTCAGAAGATGGAAACTACAGTATATCTGTAAAAGTAGTTGATGATGCTGGAAACTCTACTACTTTTTCAAGATCATTTACTATTGATAATACTGCACCAAAAATAAGCATTTCAGGTATTACTAATAATAGTTGTGTAAATACAAACGTAATACCTAAGATAAGCATTAACGATGCTGATCTTGATGCTAGTAAAACAACTGTTAATGTAACTAGAAATGATTCTGTTTTACCTGTACAATTATCTCAAAATGAGGATGGTTCATTTTCTTTTGAAGTTACTAATGAAGGAACTTATTCTTTTACAGTAACTGCTTATGACAAAGTTGGAAATACCACTACCTCTGAGCCTATAAGCTTTAGTATTGATAAAACAGCTCCTTCTTTAAACTTTAACTTTACCAATGGCCAGTATTTTAATACACCTTTTAAACCTACGGCAAAGACTACAAATGCTGATGATTTTATATCAAAATTACTTATAAACGGATCAGCTTATTCTTTTGATGATTTGCCTGCTTTTTCAGATGGTACATATGAGGTTGAAGCTCAAGCAAAGGATAAGGCCGGAAACTTAAGTGAAATATCTTACTTGAAATTCATAGTAGATACTATAGCTCCACAGATAAATATTTCTAATGTGTCTGATAACTATTATTATAATTCATCTGTTTCTCCTATAGCATCAAGCACAGACGTTAATCTGTCTTCCTTTAAAATGTTTTTAAATGGTGCTGAATATAACGCTCAGCCAATTACACAGGACGGAAGCTATCAACTTCTTATAGAGTCTTCAGATAAAGCAAACAATATGTCACGAAAAATTTTGAACTTCTTTATAGATAAGACTGCTCCTAGCATTTCTATTAAAGGACTCGCAAACAATGGTTTCTTTAACTACTTTTTAAACCCTTATGTATATATAAATGATCCTAATGAGCTTATGTCTATATTACTTCTTGATGGTCAAGATTATCATGGCGGTTTTATAAATCAGGATGGAAAACATATACTCCTTGTAGAAGCAGTGGACAAGGCTGGAAATATAACAAAAGAAGCTTATAACTTCTTCATAAAGGCTACTCCACCAGAAATATATGTTTCTGAGATTGAAAATGGAAAGACTTATGATCATTCTGTAATTCCTAGAATATCCTTTTCAAAAGATGTTGTAGATTCCTATACAAAGATAACTTTAGACGGAAATCCTTACAACATAGGAGATGAGATATCCTCTTCTGGAAAGCATGAATTAGTAATTTCTGTTAAAGATCAATATGGAAATAAGGCTGAAAAGAAGATTGAATTTACTATTGAAGGAAATATCAGCAGCAGTGCAACTGTATCCTCAAAAATACATACAATAATACACAAAATTCTTCCTGCGAAAACAAAGAAGAATAATAGAATAGTGTATATTATATCAGCTATTATTTGGGTTATTATTATGATTACTATTGGAATTATAATATACAGATACAAAAAATCTAAAAGATCAGATTCTAACGAATAGAAAAAAATCCTCAAAATGATTTCCAGCATTTTGAGGATTTTTCTTATTTATTTTTAGAGTTGTTACTTTTATAACCTTGCTCATCACCTTTACTAAGAAGCTCAATTAATTCATCCCAGCATTTTTGTATTCCATTGTCATCTTCAGGGTGAAGTTTTTCCCTTATAGATAATATTTGTTTTATTTGTTCATATAACATTAAACCAGTCCTCCTTTAATTATATTTATCAATGTTTCTTTATCTCTTACCATATTCAATTATTTAGCACCTGATTTTTATTCTATTCAAACGATAAAAAGAGTTAATGTTTCTCATTTGAAACATTAACTCTATTTTAGTTATAAGATAAACTTATTCCTCTTTTTTGAGTCTCAATTTGAGTATACTAAAATATAATAATCAATTTTTAGTATTCAATATTCTCAAATTTATACATCAACTGTTTATTTTTCACCCATTATTTCTCTATACTTAGGAAATACTTCATGACATTTTATTGGATATGGTATTCCAGAATAAAATGTTTCAAATTCTATTTTTGCCTTTATAAAATCATTTTTAAATTCAGTATAATCACATATATCTACTTTTTTACCTGTTATTAAATCTAGTATT
The DNA here is from genome assembly GCF_000008765.1 of Clostridium acetobutylicum ATCC 824. NCBI lineage: Bacteria > Bacillati > Bacillota > Clostridia > Eubacteriales > Clostridiaceae > Clostridium > Clostridium acetobutylicum. Next base: position 464,767 of record NC_003030.1, on the reverse strand, counting down.
CCTTTAATACCAAAATAAGAATTAATATCAGATAATAACACCATTAACTTATCAATTACTTTTTCTGAATTTGGCTTTGCTATTCTCATATATACTCTTAATTGATTTTTTACATTGCTTATATTTTCTACACCACGTAACTCTTTATGGATTTCATACGGATTCTCCATTAATACCTCAATTATTCCTTCTTCATAGCAAAAATCTATATTTATTCTTCCACAAACATCTTCACTTATCAATATACCACCTAACTCTAATAATTTTTCTTTTATAGCTTGCTTATTTTCTTTTTTTTCTATATTCACTGCAAATCTATATGCTTCTACTCCCATACTTTAACCTTCCCAAAATTGTTCTTCATTTACATATTCCTTCCATCACATATATTGCCAATTTGGCATGCCAGCTGGACCACTATGAGGCAAATATTTTATTTCTACAGGTATTCCTGTTTCTATACTTGCTACATATCTATGATGTCCTTCTTGTAAATAATAACCTTTTCCCTCTATCTCATAAACTTCAATTGGTTCTATTTTTTCACCATTAAGTAGTTTTTCTTTATATGAATCCGCCTTATGTCTATTAAATACTTCCTAAGTTGGTCTTATTTCACTGTGCTCAGTACCTACAATTTCTTCACCAGCATTTCTTACCCCATTAACGACCTTTTCACTCTTTAGAACCTCGCTCCCAGAACTTCCACCTTTTTTTGCCCATACCATATAAGTATTTCCCATTGAATCTCTTACTAACTGTGGACATTGTTTTATGCATAAAAAAAGGCTAACGCCTTTTTATCAGCGTTAACCTTCATTATTCCTCTGATATATATTTAATTCTCAATTTTGTTGCATCTTACTACATTATTAACATTACACATACATCCTTTTTTTAATTAATAATTAGTTTTACTCAGTTTGTAACTATTTAATTTTTTATGCAGCTATTTTATGATTCAATTGTTGTTCTTTCAGGAAATATTCCTTTTTCTCTTCCAACAATTCTCGCAATTCTTTGAGCTGTAAGGTTAATGAAAAAGTCGTTTGAAATTCCTTCTTTTTTTATAGATTCTATTTCTTTAAAATCTCTACTTATCTTATTATACTCTATCTTTCCTGTTGTTTCTTCATTAGGACCATATTTATACACTACTTTTTCATCATCTTCATATTCCTTTATTAATAATACATATACTGCCATCTTATTTTAACCTCCTTTATGGATTCCATATCCTACCAGTTGATTCTGTCTTAGAATGCGCTGTAGAATAGTCTGTTTTAAATATAGATTCAAATTTAGATTCGAATATTTCATGATTTAATAAATCTATATCACTTTGTACATAATTTCCTTTGATTAATCTTTCCCATGCATTCGCCATATCATAGTTTGGGTCAAATCGTCCAACTTCATAAGTTTTGATATGTTCATTATAGAAAACATGTTCTTTTATCCTATTAATACGTGACTCTGGTATTCCTGTATTTTCGGATATTTTTTTTACATCTGTTGTATAATTTCTAATTATATCATACATTTTTTCAGCTTCTACCTCTCTTTTTAGATACTCTTCTACTGATAAAAGTTTTCCACCTGTTTCAGCCACCCCATTAACAACCTTTTCGTTCTTTAGAACCTCGCCCCCAGAACTTCCACCTTTTTTTGCCCATACCATATAAGTATTTCCCATTGAATCTCTTACTAACTGTGGATTCGGTATTTCTCTAGTAACACCTCTGAGCTTATTAGCTAAAAATTCTCTAAAACTAGCTAGCTTATCTTCTATATTCGGTATATCTTTACTAAACACACTAAACTTCTTACCAGCACTCTCCAATTTGCCTGCTTTATTAATGTTTTTCTCTACTTTTGATGCTTTTCCTAATAATCCAGCACCTGTATCTCCTATAAGTAAAGCATTAATTGATACTGCATACATATTCTTTTTAATTGTATAGCTGTCCCCATGTATTGCTGCATTTTTTATTTCCTTATCATTTATTCCTAAAAAAGCCTTTCCCAATGGACCTAAGTTGTCCATGATTTTTTTAGGATTCTTAATACACTTATATACCTCACCGGCTTCTCTATATAATTCCTTTCCATGCGCTACTGGATTAGCCTTCATATAAAGTCCATACATCATTAAGTCAAATGCACCAAGCGTCATATCTTTTGCTGAATTAAATGCCGCACTTAAAAACGCTGCGCCTTCTCCCGGAGTCTTCTTGTATTTTTCCCAAATATCCTCTCCAAAATCCTCCACCTCATTTATAGCTGTATGCAGCACTTCATTTACTTTTCTTTCAAAGGAATTATCGGCATCTTTGTATTCTTTTTCAGCTACTTCTAAGTCTTTAGACATTTGACTCAGCTTATGTACTATGCTATCAAAATCCTTCATAACTTTACTAATATCATTATATATAATATCAGTGCTATTTAATCCAGAATTATTGCTCTCTAAAAGCTTAAGCTGTGTATTTACCATAGCCTTGTCCTCATAAAAATCATTACTTATTGAAGAAAACTTTTTAGAAAGTAAATCTAAATCCCTTATGGTTAATTTTATATCATCATTAGCTTTCATTTCTAGCCCCCATATCATAATTTCCTAAATTTTTATTTTGGTTAAAATTTGAAAAGGGCATTAATCTTCTGCTTTTCTCTTTCATCTGCTTGTTCAAATGTATTTGCTGTATTATTTAGCTCCCATGCGATATTATCTAATTTCTTTGCAATATTTTGTATATCTTTTTCAATTATTTTATATTTACTTTCAAACGCATCATGTCCTGCTCCTTGCCATGTAGCACCATATATATCTACACTTGCCTTTAATCTTGATATCCTACCCATAATTTCATCTGATTTTTCTTTAAATATTTTAGCTGAAATTTTTAATTCTTTTGGTGTTACATCGTATCTTAACAAATAATCCTCATCTCCTTCATTTAATCTCACTATATTTTATTGTCTTTCATCTTATATGTCAATAATGACCTTTTTTATCATTATTATTTTTAACAATATTAAACGTAAAATCAAATGAATTCATAAGTCCTAATATATAAGTACTTTATATTTTAAAAACATTCCCACACACTTTTTAAAACAAAAAACCGCTATAACAGCATTTTTTATGCTATTACAACGGTTCTTTGTGTGTATGTTTATGTTAAAAAATCATGCAAAAGAAATGTTCTACTCTAAATTACTATGATTCTTTATCGCTGCATCATTATCTATTCTATCCTTATAACTTAATTTTAAACAAAGTGCATCCATAACTATATGAACACTTTGATCAAATAATGAGCTTAGAAGTTGAATAGACTTCTTATCCGTGCCCTTATCGCCTTTTACAGCCCCAGGCACAATTATCTTTTTAAATGAAGCACTTGCAAGAGATGAACCCTCTCTACTGGTTATTCCTATTATGTGCGCTCCCATATCCTTTGACTTCCGTACCAAATTTAATACCATAGAGGTTTCGCCGGAACCCGATATGGCAAAAAGTACATCATCAGCCTTTATTGACGGGGTTATGGTTTCTCCAACCACATAAACAGTATATCCTATATGCATAAGTCTCATTGCAAAGCATTTCCCAATTAATCCGGAACGTCCTTCACCGCATACAAAAACTCTCTTGTTCTTTGTAATAAAATCTACAACTCCATCCATTTCACTTTCATTAACATTATTAATTACCTGTGTAATTTCACCTAATATGTCTTTAAGAACTTCCATGGATATCATCTCCTATTTTCTAATACTTTCCGAACTTCCCTAGCTGCGGCACTTAAATTTTTTGATTTTGTTATAAATGAACCCACTACAACTATTTCAGGATTAATAAGCGTTATACCCGGCATTACTTTTTCACTAATACCTCCACCTACTGCAATTCTTTTTACATCCTTGAAAAGTTGTTTTTTACTTTGAAACATGTCTAATAAACTTTTATTTTCACTATCTTTTGGAAGATGAAGAAACAAAATAGCATCCTCACAAGTCTTTAACTGCTGAATTTTACGATCATCTGTTTCCATCAAATCAATCATCATATGTTTTTTATATTCCTTTGAAACCTTGTAGCATATTTCAATTGTTTCAAAGGGTGAAGTTCCCATAACCGTTGCAATATCAGCTCCTGCTTCATAAGCTGCTTTAAATTCGTACTCACCTTCATCACAAGTTTTTATATCCGCTAATATTAATTTATCCTTAAACTCATCTCTCATAGAGCTTATAGATTTTTTTCCGTAATCCTTTATAAGCGATGTACCAACCTCTATTATGTCTATATAATCATATACTTCTTCTGTAATACTTTTAGCCTCATCTATTGTCATTCTGTCTAAAGCTAATTGTACTTTCAAATAATCACCTTCCGAGGAATTTTTCTAATTCTTCATGTGTAGGATATCCGTCGTTGTCTCCCTCTGACATTACAGCCAAAGCACCTACTGCATTTCCTCTTCTCACAGCTTCTTTAACACTTATTCCTTCAAGAATTGCACTTATAACTCCAACTGCAAATCCATCTCCTGCTCCCACTGTATCAACCACATGCTTAACCTTAAAACCTTCAACTGTGTAAGCTTCATCTTTTGTTTTTACATATGCACCTTTGGAACCTAATTTTATTATTACGAGTTTTACGCCTTTATTAAGATAGAAATCCGCAATTTCTTCAGGCTTATCGCTTCCCATAAGTACTAAACCTTCATTTATACCTGGAAGTAATATATCACTTTTAAATGCTATATCATTTATTGTACTAATCATGTCTTCCTTGCTATTCCAAAGTTGAGGTCTTAGATTAGTGTCAAAAGTAGTTGTTATATTTCTTTCCTTTGCAAGCTCCAATAGCTTGTATGTTGCTTCTTTAGTACTTTCAGATAATGCTGGAAAAATCCCTGTAATATGAACATGTTTAACACCATCTAAATTTACTTTATTTAAATCCTCTACTGAAAAATTAGCAGCAGCAGAATTTTTTCTAAAATAAAATATACTAGGATCTCCCTCGCTTACCTTTGATTTTAATTGAAAACCAGTGAATTTTTTATTTGTTGAACTTATATAATCTGTTCCAACGTTCTCTTCATTAAGTCTTCTCCTTATAAATTCACCAAATGGATCTTCTCCAAGCTTTGTTATGTACTGAGCTGAATGACCTAGTCTTGACACACCAACCGAAACATTTACTTCAGCTCCAGCTAGAAATTTTTTAAAGTGATCAACTTCGCTTATTCTTTTATCTATTTCACTTTCCCCTTCAGCTGCAAATAATGCTAAAGGTTCTCCAATTGTTATAAACTCACTCATTTTATCATTCTCCTACTAATTTTATTTTCAAAGTCAGATATAAAACCCACCGTAAAACTTACGCTCTTCTAATGATTATAAGTTAACAGTTCTCTAGCTTTCTTTCATAAATATATAGAAATTAAATTTGCTCCTAACAACTGAAGGATCTTAGCAACTATACTCAAGACCAACTTCAATATTTTGCAGTTTCCATTTCAGTTTTATTTGCCCAGCACCTATTTATTACTTAAAATACCCAAGTACTTTCTATTTATGCTATATTAATGTAAGAATATTTCTACATTATGCATTCTTTAATGCATCTAATACTTTTTTAACTCTTATATCTATTTCTTCTAAGTTGTCTTCAGTTATATTCTTTGTGAAATATCCACCTAATCCAACTGCAAATGCTCCATTATCAAACCACTCTTTAACATTGCTGTCACTTACTCCTCCTGTAGGCATGCAATCAAAATCAGGGAATGGTCCTTTTAATTCTTTTATATATGAAGGTTTAAATGAACTTCCTGGGAATATTTTAATGATATCAGCACCTAAGCTTGCTGCTTTAAATGCCTCTGTAGGAGTTGCTGTTCCCTGTGAGCATGCTATATCATTTTTTACACAGTATTCACATACCTCTTCAACTATACATGGTGAAACTATGAAATCTGCACCATAGTCAATTGCTTCTTTTGCTTGTGCAGCTGTTACAACTGTTCCAGCTCCAATTAAACTATTTGGATATTCATCCTTAAGAGCTTTTATTAACTTTCCAGCATCTTTAACAGAATAAGTAACCTCAATTGTATCTATTCCTTGTGATATTAATCTCTTTGACATTTTTTCAGCTAAACTAAATTCTGAACATCTTACAACAGCAATTGCCTTGCTCTTCATTTTTGCTTTAATTTCATTCTTATTCATAATTTTATACTTCCTTTCATTCCTAATTGTTTTGTAAATCGGTTTCTAAAAAATATATATGTTATTATCTTTAAATATGTCAACATAGAAAAACTATGTTGGCATATTTAAAGGTATTGTTGACCCTCTTATCTCAAGCTTTGCACTTAAGGTTTTACAAACTGCTCCTAAAGAAGCTTTGCCTTCAATTCTATCAAGTACAAGCTTTGCTGCCTCAGATCCCATTTCATATGATGGCTGCGAAATAGTAGTAATTCCTGGTGGTATAAGCGCTGCCCATCCCCAGTTATCATAACCACAAATTCCTAAATCCTTTGGAACATTTATATTTAACTTATTAATTGCACTCAAAGTATGAAGTAGAACAACTCCGTTGACTGCAAATATCGCTTTTTTACCACTATAATTATTTAAAAACTTATATATGTTCACTTCTAAATTTCCAGCCTTACTATAGTCTACAACTGAAATATTATAGTTTTCCTTTTTAAGTCTTTTACTGCAAACATCAATAAATGCCCTTTCTCTTTCTATTCTAGGCTTTATATTATCAAGTCTTTCAGTAAAGAAACATAGACTATTAAAACCTGCATCTATAAGATAGTTAATGGTCTCAACAGTGATGTCATAGTTGTTACTTTTAACAGAATCAACTTTATCTTCACAAAAGGTTCTGTCAACCATGGATACAGGAATACCTCTCTCTTTTATGCTGAGCAAAAATTCCTCATTATAGCCCGTACTATTAACTATAATTCCCTCAACTCTTTGATCTAAAAGAGATTTTATATATTCCTCTTCCTGCTTAACATCATTATCTGAATTTGCAATAACCATGTTGTAACCCCTAGCCTTGCATTCATCTCCGATTCCTTTGATTATTATGGATGAAAATGGGTTTGTAAGGTCCGCTATTACAACTCCTATAAGTTTGCTTTTATTTGATTTTAAGCTTCTAGCTATGTTGTTAGGTCTATAATTAAGTTCTTCAATGGATTCTTTTATTCTGTCCTTAGTTTTTTCTGACATGTATTCAAATTTTCCATTTAGGTACCTAGATATAGTTGCCTTAGAAACTCCAGCTAATTTAGCCACGTCGTCTATTACTACCTTTTTATTATTGTCCATTTTTCACCATCCTTTAGTAACCGGTTTCCCAAATACATCATACTACTAAGACAAGTAGATTGCAATAAGGAAATTGAATTTTAAATTACAGATAAGGTATTTTTGATAGACTTTATCAGTAATAAAAAACTTTATTGGGTAGTATTATTACTTTTGTATTAATTATAGCTTAACAGATAATTTTTTTCAATTGTACAACTACAAATGTAATTTAAATATTTTACATTTATTTGAAATAACCTGTCTTATTTAAATCATTATAACAGAAAACGTTTAAATACAGTATTTTACATTTATGTATTTTAGATGTATGTTATATATGTATTAAAAATAAAATTTACAGGGGGATTAAAAATGAGAAACTTAAAAATGAAAGCTTTATCTTTAGGAATTATGTCTACTGTTTTAATTTCTTCAACTGCATTTGCTGCTACTGATAATACAAAAGCACAGGTACCTGCTACCGCTACTGCTACTGCTGCAAATACAATCCATGAGTCATTTAACTATGGTCCAAGCGGTGGTCCAAACATTGTTGCAATTTTAAATGGTGGCGGAATTGTTCAAGATGGTGATATTGGATATGCTGTCAAGGAAGTTCAAACTGGCCTCTACTATTACTTCAATAGACATCACATAGATGACGGTCAAAAATATGGTGCTACTGGATCTGAATCTGCTTTCGAAGATGGCATCTTCGGTTACAATACTCTATGCCTTGTAGAATTATTCCAAAAATATAACGGATTAGCTACAGATGGTAAGGTTGGTTCTCAAACTTGGGCTAAATTAGGCCCATGGGATCTATAGACGGCATTTTAGTTAGAAGATATATATAATAGCATACTTAATTGATAATTACTCTACCTCAAAACAAGACTTAGATTCTATACTCTAATTTTTGTTTTGGGGTAGTATTTTTATATTCATAATTAATATGTATTTACACACTATTCTGAAGTTTTACTGGTGAAAATACCCATGCCAACTTACATATCATATTAATTTTGTTTCCTTTTTTGAAAGACGGATTGCTTTGAGTTCATGATTCTAATGGGCTCCGCCCAAACCCCTGAAGGTGTACCAACGGTTTTAAGCCATTCCTTAAATTCATTATACTCCTCTATCACCATTAACAAATAATTTCCTTAAAATCTTTACAAAGCACATGAAAAAATCACCTGTAGGCTTTTATTATGAAAGCTTCACGGTGATTTTATTTTTTCTTTAGAATGGAAAAATCAATAAAAATTCTTCCATTCTTGATTCGATCATAAATTGAATATCATTTTTTCAATAAATAATTATAAATTAACTTACCCATGAGAATATTTTCTACTCAAGTGCTATTTTGAAATTCTCAATTAAATCTTCTATGTCCTCAAGTCCAACAGATACTCTTATTAGATTGTCACCTATTCCAAGTTTAATCCTTTCATTATGAGGGATTTCTGCATGGGACATTTTAGCTGGATATGAGACTATAGTTTCTACTCCCCCAAGACTTACGCCAACGGCAGCACATTTCACTTTTTTCATAAAGCTTTTTGCTTTTTCAGTGCTGCATGCTTCAAAGGACAATACAGCTCCTGCTCCTGAGGCTTGGGAAAGGTGTATTTCTCTGCCTTCATGGCTAGGCATTCCTGGATAGTGTACTCTATCAACAAATTTGTTAAGTAGAAGCCATTTTGCAAGCTCTGTGGCATTATTTTGTTGATAATTTAGCCTTACCTTAAGGGTTTTCATTCCTCTCAATAATAACCATGAATCTTGTGGACTAAGCACTGCTCCAAAGGCATTTTGAACAAAGTAAATCTTATCCGCTAGCTCTTTATTTTTCGCAACAACAAGGCCTGCAACAATGTCACTGTGTCCATTTAAAAATTTTGTAGCACTATGAACTACTATATCCGCTCCAAGCTCTAGTGGTCTTTGAAGATATGGTGACATAAATGTATTGTCTGCAATAACCAATAACTTGTATTCTCTTGCAAGTTCAACTATTGCCCTTATATCTGTTATTTTCATAAGTGGGTTTGATGGTGTTTCTATATAAATTGCTTTTGTGTTCTTTTTTATTGCTCTCTGAACTTCATTTATATCTGTTGTATCTACAAATTCACACTCAACTTCAAACCTTGAAAAAAATTGTGTTGTTATTCTGTAGGTTCCTCCATAAACGTCTTTTGGTACGATTATGTGATCATGGGCTGAAAAAATGCTCAAAACCGAGGAAATTGCCGCCATGCCTGATGAAAAAGCAAAGCCTTTGTAACCTCCTTCTAAAAGAGCTATTGTATTTTCTAATGCTTCACGTGTAGGATTTCCTGATCTTGCGTAATCATAAGTTACATGTCCATCTATGTTTTCTTGATGAAAGGTTGAAGTTTGATATATGGGAGTACTTATAGCTCCTGTTGCCTTATCTCCTTCAAATCCGCTGTGTATAAGCTTGGTTCCAAATTTCATTTTAAAATCCCCCTTAATATTTATGCTTGCAATGCTTTATCTAAGTCTTTTATTAAATCATCTACATTTTCGATTCCCACAGAAAATCTAAGAAGCTTATCTGTAACGCCTAGCCTTTTCCTTATATCATCTGGAATATCTGCATGAGTTTGAGTATAAGGATAGGTTATTAAACTTTCCACTCCACCAAGGCTTTCAGCAAAAATTATTACTTTTACGCTTTCAAGTACTTTTTCTACGGTTTCTTTACTATCTACGTAAAAGGAAATCATTGCTCCAAAACCTGATGCTTCACTTTTTAAAATATCATGACCAACGTGCTCCTCTAATCCTGGATAAAGAACCTTTGTAATTTTCTTATGTTTTTTTAAGAAGTTTGCTATTTTAATTGCGTTTTCCTGCTGTCTATCAAGTCTTATGTGAAGGGTTTTTATTCCTCTTAAAATTAGCCAACTATCAAAAGGTGCAAGCACAGCTCCAACAGAGTTTTGTATAAATCTAAGCTTTTCAATTAACCTTTCATCATTTAAAATGACAAAACCTGCTAAGGCATCATTATGTCCACAAAGATACTTAGTTCCGCTGTGAAGAACTATGTCTGCTCCAAGCTCTAGTGGTTTTTGATAGTAAGGCGTCATAAAAGTATTGTCCACTATAAGTAAAGTATTATGTTCTTTTGCTAATTTACTAACCTCTCTTATATCAGTAATTTTCATAAGAGGGTTTGTTGGAGTTTCTAGGTATATGGCTTTTGTATTTTCCCTCAATTCCTTTTCTATATTTTCAGTGCTTGTTGTATCTGTATATGTGACTTCAATTCCATAATGTTCATATATCTCCTCAAATATTCTATAGGTTCCTCCATACAAGTCATCTGAAACGATTATATGATCTCCACCTTTAAATATGGTAAGAACACTTGATATTGCAGCCATACCAGAGGAGTATGCGAGACACGCTCTACCATTTTCAAGTGCTGCAACTGTCTTTTCAACTTCATCTCTAGTGGGATTTCCTGTTCTTGAATAATCATATCCAGTTCCTTTATTTAAGCCTTCATGTCTAAAGGTAGAACTTTGGTATATTGGGTAGCTTATTGCCCCAGTTCTGCTCTCAAAACCACTCTCCCCATGAACTGCTTTTGTCTCAAAATTTCTACAATCTATTTCTCCCATAATCTTCTCCTCCTAATAATAAAAAAATAAAACTGCTTCTTATCCATTAAAAAATAAGAAGCAGTTTTAAAAACATTCTCATCTCTCAGGATAAACCTGTAGGAATTAGCACATCTCCAAAATAATTGGATGTTGCCGGACTTCATAGGGCCTATCCCTCCGTCACTCTTGATAAGAAACAATTATTTAGTTTTCGAACTTGTTTAATATGATTATTATATGTTCTATTATTTTAATTGTCAAGAATATTTTTCTATGCTAGCTTATTAGCCACTCTAAATATTCCTTTAATGCAATGTTTTATGTTTTTAATTTATTTCGCTGATAATTTTAGTCGGTATATTTTTATTTGATAAAAGACGGATTGATTGGGGTTTATGATTCTAATGGGCTCTGCCAAAACCTCTGGCCTAATTTATATGTTGTATTAGAGTTTATTAGCTTTGATAAAAGATGAGTTAATTTGAGTTCATAATCCTAATGTACTTTGTCACCCTCCCTATACTAACTTACATATCTTATTAATTTTATTTTCTTTGAACTATTTGAATTGATATTTTGAAGTTTTAATACCTATTATTAGCCTTAGCACAAAACATTTTTCTTTATAAATACCTATATGTAGTGCTTGACTCCTAAATTTTCTACCTTTATAATATGTTTTAAATGTAAACTTTAATATTAGTTATAATAATTTTAAATAATTATATTATAATATAAACAAGTTTTTACAATTAACAAAGGATGTGTAATTTAGTGAAAGAAAAAAAGATAAAAATTCTTTGCAGTATTGCTATAATGTTTATGATACTATTATCAGTAGGTTGCTCAAAAACAGGTCAATCCGACGATAATTCATCAAAGTCTAAAGCTTCCGTTAAATCAAAGTGGATACCTAGTAACACTAGTACTAATTTAAAATCAAAATATAGCGTAACTCGAAGTAAATTTGTATCTCAAGGACAAAATATAATAGATAAATTGAAATTAATATGTGATAAATATGGAATTAAATATACTTTGAATGATAAATATTCTAAAGGTAATTGGTTAGCTTTTAATGCTAAAGATATAAAAGAAAATGGCAATAATGGAAATGTGTATGATATTTCATATACTGGTGATATTATAACTGATGGAAAGGGAAATACAACAGCTTATAACAATGTTGAGTTGGATGTAAGACAAAAAAACAATAAACATTTTGATACTAGATATTGTAAGTTTCTAAGGGAATTTATAACCAGCTTAACTGGAAATAGCAATTATGATTTTAAAGACTTTAATTCTTCGGTAAAGCAGGTAGATAAAGATTATACTAAAAAAGTTTTAGCAAATAGAGTAAAAAATAATGCTAAATCCTTTGAGACTATAAGAGTTGTTCAATATAATGATAATGAAAATACTTTAGAATATAGATTTGTTACGGGCTCAATGCCTTTAAAATAATTAAAAAACACGCCCTAGCTTTCATATGAAATTTATTTTTCATTAGCTAAGACGTGTTTTTTAGGTTGTTACCCCATTGCAACTTATTTGTCTTTTAATACTACCTATATTAAAGGTAGAGGTGTATTTATATGAATTTTTGTAGCTAGCATTATTATTTGAGTGATAATCGTAGAAATAGTATAGCGTAATGATGGATTTACGCTATCTTTCCAACCCCCTTTATTAACAACATCCTTAATTAGCTTATTTTCTTTTTTGAATGACGTGTTTTTTCTAAGTTCATGATTATAATGGGCTCCGCCCAAACCTCTTTATTAACGACATCCTTAATTAGTTTATTTTCTTTTTTGAATGACGTGTTTTTTCTAAGTTCATGAATATAATGGGCTCCGCCCAAACCTCTTTATTAACGACATCCTTAATTAGTTTATTTTCTTTTTTGAATGACGTGTTTTTTCTAAGTTCATGAATATAATGGGCTCCGCCCAAACCTCTTTATTAACGACATCCTTAATTAGTTTATTTTCTTTTTTGAATGACGTGTTTTTTCTAAGTTCATGAATATAATGGGCTCCGCCCAAACCTCTTTATTAACGACATCCTTAATTAGTTTATTTTCTTTTTTGAATGACGTGTTTTTTCTAAGTTCATGAATATAATGGGCTCCGCCCAAACCTCTTTAGGTGTACATTTTTTTGACGAAGTCTTGGACATTCTTTAATTTTAGGAGATCCTTTTTAGGGAACGCTCTATCCATTACACCATTTGACATTTTTAATTTTATGTTTAGTGGCTGAGGTCCTCCATTTGTTTTTAAATCCTCATAGAATTGATCGTATCTTTCTTGTTCTGTTCCTTCATAAGTACACTCTTTGTAGTTAAAGTAATCTGTTGAGAAAGAGTACTCAATTTTAAATTCCTCTAAGCTTCCTGTGATTTTTATCTTAAATAATTTCATTTTAATCCTCCTAAAATAATATAGTTTGTGGGTTTATGTATATGAAAACCAGGCAAACTTAACTATCCACACTGTTCCCCCCTGAATACTAATATGGGTAAGCTAAGTTTTACCTTAGTTTTCCTTCAGTACATATTCTTTACAGGGTTAATCCAAAGCTTAATTTAGATTAACCTTAGATTTCTATTCTGCTTCTCCAGATATCTCTTCTTGATAGTATTGTTTATCAAGACTTTTGAAGAATGGGAAGTAAACTATAGCAGCTATTGCAATTATTATAAGCTGGAGTACCGCTCCTCTCCAACCTGCAACTATAAGACCCGATAGTACAGGCGGTGTAGTCCATATTGCTTGAACAGCTGTAAAGCAAGGTACTAAACCAGTATATATTGCGAAGTAAGTTAGTATTCCTGAAACAAGAGGACAAATCAAAAATGGTATAAACATAAGTGGATTTAAAACTATTGGTAAACCAAATAGAACTGGCTCATTTATATTAAAGCAACCTGGAACTAAGGCTAATTTACCTAACTGTTTAAGACGTTGTGATCTAGCGAATAAGAAACATGCTGCAACTAGTCCTAAAGTTATTCCTGAACCTCCTAAGGTTACAAAGTTATCTTGGAACTGCTGACATACTATGTGAGCATTTTTTCCAGCTCCTGAAGCTATTAATTTATGTCCAGCTTTGAAAACATCCTGGTTTGCTAATGTATTTGCTTGGTATATAGAGTTCATAACACCACCGATAAGAGTAGCACCATGAACACCAAACCACCAGAAGAAAGATATAACAAATGGTATTGCTATTGCTCCACCTAATGAGTCCGTTATTCCTTGTAGTGGAATTTGTAATACTTTATAAATCCATTCAAGTGCAGTTGCACCTGTAACAATATTAAAGAATATGAATATTAACATAGAACCTGTTATAATAACAGCACCTGGAATTAATGCTGAGAAAGCATTTGAAACACCTGATGGTACGCTTTCTGGAAGTTTGATTCTTATATCACGTTTTAAGAACCACGAATAAATATAACCTGTAAGTACACCAATAATTAAAGCGGCTATCATTCCTTTACCGCCGGTCCAAGCTTTTGGTATTACACTTTGAACCTTGTCGGCATGTTTCATAACAATTCCACCAACTTTATCACCTATATTTATTGGTGAATAACTTGGCATGATAATTAAAAATGCTACTGCACCTAAAAGTCCTGCTGTAACTGGATCCTGGCCTTCATTTTTTGAATATTGAGCTGCTATTCCTATTACAGCCGCAATTGCCATTATATCGAAGGTTGAACCTGAAACCTGAGTTAATGGAACAGCCCAATTTGGTCCAAATATTGCTGTCATCCAAGAGTTCCAGGATTTAATTGGAAAGTTAGCAATCAATAAAAATATTGATCCAACTAGAGTAAGTGGCATTGTGATTATAACTCCATCCTTTATGGCAGTTATAATTTTAGAGTTAGCAAATTTCATTATTGGCGGTATGAGTTTTTCTTGAATGGTATCTACTTTACTCATTATTATAATTCCTCCTCGATAATTTTATATGGTATATAAATTAAGTCCTGTTTAAACTATATATTTTTACCTCTTTCTTCTATTACTTTTTTATACCAATAAAATGATAATTTCTTCTTTCTATCTAAATTGTGTTTATGGTCTACATATATAAAACCATACTGTTTTTTGTATCCGTTAAGCCAACTTAAAAGATCGATTACTGACCAAGCGTAATATCCTTTAAGGTTTATCCCCCTACTTATAGCTTCTTTTATTGCTCTTAAATGAGCTTCTATGAATTTTATTCTAGGCATATCAAGAATTTCATCTTCTATTATTGGATCCTGATCGCCTAAACCGTTTTCAGTAATATAAATTTTGATATCACCATACTGTTCTTTCAATTTCTCAAGCCCCAAAATTAATGATTCAGGTGATATCTCCCAGCCCCATTTAGTGTAAGTTTTGTCGTCCATTTTTACTGTTCTATAAAATCCATCAAAGGATGCATTTCCAGGTGCCCCTGTAGAGTTCTCCCTTGTTCTTTCAATTTTTTCCCCTGTGTCATGATTTTTAATTACTCTTTGAGGTTGATAGTAGTTAAGTCCTATAAAGTCATTAAGCGGAGCTGCCTCCCTTAATGTATTCAATTCCTCATCTGTCCAATCTGGTAAAAATCCTTGTTTTTCTATATTTTTAATTACATATTCGGGGTATTTTCCCTTTAATATTGGATCGTAATACCAGGTAATCTCATATTGATTTGCATGATATGCAGCAGCCTTATTTTCTTCCTTATCATCAACACTGAAGGCTGGTGAGAATACATGCGTTATTCCTATTTCGCCATACTGTTTTAATTTTTTATATTCAATAACTGATCTGGCATGAGCTGTAAATACATTGTGTGTTGCTTGAAAATACTTTTTAACATCTCCTGTTATACCAGGCGGGTGAGCTCCACTTAAGTATCCATTGCTGCAAAACACTATAGTCTCATTAAAAGTAATCCAGCGCTTTACCCTATCTCCAAACGCTTCAAAACACGCTTTAGCATACTTTACAAAGGCATCTACAGTTTTTTTATTTGTCCATCCTCCAGCCTTCTCCAGTACCTCTGGCATATCCCAGTGATACAAGGTAACAAATGGTACAATGCCATATTTAAGGCACTCATCGATCAAATTATTGTAAAACTCTATTCCCTTTTGATTTATTTCTCCATCACCATCTGGTATTATTCTTGGCCAAGAAACGGAGAATCTGTATGAATCAAGTCCCATTTCTGCCATCAGTTTTACGTCTTCTTTGTATCTATGGTAGTGGTCTACTGCAACATCTCCATTAGTACCTTCAAAAGTTTTTCCTGGTATTTTGGTAAATACATCCCAGTTAGATACTCCCTTTCCATCTTCATTCCAGGCACCCTCTACCTGGTATGATGCAGAAGCAGCACCTAAAAAGAAATCCTTTGGAAATTTCATTTTCTACCTCCTTAAGTTTGTCTTTTATTTTCCTAAAACCTTTAATGCATGATCTAAAACCTTTTCACCATTGAGCATTCCATAATCAGCTGAATTTATTACTTCTACTGGTACTCCCTTTGGATCAAATACTCCTTTTGCTTTTGGTAAAAGAAATTTAATTTGAGGCCCAAGTAATGCTATATCAGCCTTGTCGGCATAATCAGCCATCTGTGCTTGAGGATAAGCCTCTATAAATGCTTCTATATTTTTTGCTTCAGCTGCCTTTTTCATTTTTGAAACTAACATACTAGTTGACATTCCTGCACTACAAAATAATAAAATTCTAACCATAATTGTTCCTCCTAACATTTTCTTTTTATTTATTGGACAAAGCATTTATATCCTTTGTCATTTCAATCATTTCAGTTATAAGATTTTTTTCTGAAATTGTGGTCATTAATTGATCCTGCGCATGTACAAATAATATTGAAACCTTTAGTGCCTCGCCCTCTGCTTCTTTTTGAAGCATTGAAGTCTGTATATCATGAGCCTTTCCTATAGCATCATTTGCTTGCTTTATTAAGCCATTTATCTCATCATACTTTCCTTCTCTTGCCTTGCTAAGCGCTTCATACATGTAGCTCCTAGCATCGCCGGAATAAATTATTATATTCATTATTATTTGCTCTATATCCATTCGTACCCCTCCAGTCAAATACTTTTTTTCTCACTTAACTATTAAAGCAAACATCATGCCAAACACTTTTTTGCTTCTTAAAGTCTTTATTTATCAACAATTTTATTTAGTGTTTAAATTAAAAGCATAGTGTTTATATGTAAACATTTTAGTGTTCAAACACTTTTATACAATACATAGAAATAGTGATTTTTTTGTTGTATAATCAATATTAAGTAATTTTATACGGGGGATTACATTATGAATAGAAAAGAACAAATATACAATAAATTGTATGAGATGCCTGAGGGCACTAAGATAAGTGCGAAGGAGCTTGCTGAAGTACTAAATATGAGCAGAGCTAACGTAAGTCATGAACTAAATAACCTGTGCAAGGAAGGAAAAATATTTAAAACAAATGGCAGACCTGTTTTATTTTTTATTTCAAACACTATAAACACTAAAATAAAAAAAAGCAAATTAGATGAATTCGTAAAAAATAATTTAAGTTTGAGGCAGGCCGTTGAACAATTAAAGGCGGCTATACTTTACCCTCCAAACGGTATGAACTGTTTAATACTAGGAAACACTGGAGTAGGTAAATCAATGTTTGCTTCTCTTATGCACGAATATGCAGTTGAAATGAGAGTAAAGGAAAAAGGCTCTCCTTTTATAACCTTCAATTGTGCAGATTACAGCAACAACCCTCAACTTCTAACTTCACAGCTTTTTGGAATAAAGAAAGGAACTTATACTGGTGCAGATAGTGACAGAATCGGTTTAATAGAAAAAGCAAATGGAGGTATATTGTTTTTAGACGAGGTTCACAGATTACCTCCAGAAGGCCAGGAAGCACTTTTTACCTTTCTAGATAAAGGAATTTTTAGACGAATGGGAGACGATAAATCAAGAAGTTCCAATGTTTTAATAATATCAGCAACCACTGAAAATCCTAACTCTTCTCTTTTAAAGACCTTTACTAGAAGAATTCCAATGCTAATTACAATACCTTCTCTTTCTGAAAGAACACTCGAAGAAAGATTATATTTAGTGAAAACCTTTTTTAAAGATGAAAGCAAAAAGCTTAATAGAGACATTTCTGTATCTCTTAATACAGTGAGAGCCTTCCTTTCGTATGATTGTCCCAATAATATAGGACAGCTTAAAAGCGACGTTCAACTTGTATGTGCTAGGGCCTATTCTGAATTTTTAACTGGCTCTATAAAAGATGTTAGAATTAATAGTCGCCTTATTCCTATTTATGTTAAAGAGGGTCTTTTTAAAGAAAAGGAACACAGAATACTTTGGAACAAGCTAATGGGTGATGAAATAGAATACTTTAAATTTTCAAGTAATGAAGCCTATGATATCAATGAAGATTCTCAAAATGCAAAAAAAAGCAATATTTATGAATATATAGAGCAAAAACTTCAAGCCCTAAAGCATAATGGCATTTCCAATATAGATATAGAAAACATTCTTGAAAAGGATATAACAAAATACTTCACAAAATATATTAGTGGTATTTCTGAAGAGTTGAACAAAAAAAATCTTATTACAATACTAGGAGAGGATACTTTAAACTTTGTAGATAAAATAATTTATCAAATCGTAACCTCCCTTAGAAAAAATATTAATAATAATGTGTATACTGCTCTTGCTCTTCATATAAACACTCTTATAACAAGAATAAACAGCAATAAAACTATAATTAATCCTGAACTTAGAAAAATAAAAAGTCTGTATCCTACAGAATACAAAATAGCCTTAAATGCAAAAAAACAGATTGAAAATTATATTAATCATCCTATTCCAGATGACGAAGCAGGTTATATAGCTTTATTCATTGTTAATAATGATGAAAAGTCTCCTTCAAAAGTAATAGACACTGTAAAAATAATTATAATTGCACATGGAAAATCAACTGCTACTTCTATGGCAGAGGTTGCCAACACACTTCTAGAGGAGAATTTTGTTATAGGTATAAACTGTCCTTTGGACATGAAACCATCAGTTGTACTTGGAGAACTTAAAGAGACCGTAAAAAGTAATTTATCAACAAGTGGTTATATACTTCTTGTTGATATGGGTTCCCTTACAACCTTTGGAGAGATTATAAAGAAGGAATTTAATATACCAGTAAAGGTTTTTCCTCTTGTATCAACTCTGCATGTAATTGAAGCTGCCAGAAAAGCCATGCTTGGACTTTCAATAGATGAGATTTTTAACAACATACTTACAATAAATTCATATCAACATATAACCCAACATTCTAGCGAACTTAACAATAAACCAATAAGAAAGAAAATAGCCATAGTAACTGCTTGTCTTACTGGCGAAGGAGGTTCTCTTGCTATAAAAAGCTTTCTAAATAGCAATTTAAAATACGATAAGGATTTATTTGAAATACTATGTTTAAATTGCCTTGATAAAAATCACTTTAAGAAGGAACTTTTATCAATAATTGAGCAAAAGGAAATTTTATTTTTAGTCTCCTCTTTTCCTGTTGACTTAAATATAAAACAGTATAATATGCATGATGTTTTAAGTATGAATGTGATTGACGAAATTCAACAGCTAGTGGATACAAAATCCGTAATTTTAAAGCTTTCCTTAATACTTAAAGAAAACATTGATAATATTGATGGAAAGCAGCTTTATGATGATATATATAGATTTGTAAAAAGAGTTGAATTCAAATTAAAATTAAAAGTAGATGATGAGGTTTTTATAGGTTTAGTACTTCACATTGCCTTTGCTATAAGTAGATTAAAGAAAGGAAGCCATTCCGCAGAATATCCTGATAAAGAAGACTTTATAAAAGACAATATGAAAGTTTACTCTGTTATAAAAGAAAATTTCGTTTATTTGTACAACAAGTATCTAGTAGATTTTTCAGATAATGAATTGTGCTATATTACAAATTTCTTTTTGAATTCACCAGCTTCTTAAAAATTAAAAAGATCATTTATAATTATGTCATATATAAATGATCTTTTTACTATCCAAAAGTATCAAACTTCTAATTGCATTTGCATCGTGTTAGTATTAAACTTATTATAGGTAAATTATTGAACTTAATGAAAAAAAGGGGAGAATTTATTATGGAAAATTCAAATGAAGTCATTCTAAATTTAATGAAAACTATTGCTGAAAATATGCCCGTTGTTTTTGATAACAAAGCCTGTATATTAGTAACCGATAAGGAAAAATACATAAAAGTAGTTAAAAGTTCTGGTTTATCCTTAAATGTTAACGAAGGTGAACCAATCACCAATGATTTAAAACAAATTATAAATAGTGGTACTCCTACTACAAAGGATATCAACGAAAGTTCTTTAAAAATACCTATTAGACGCTATACCTTACCAATTAAAAATGGTCATGGTGAATTTATAGGTTCTATTTCCATATCTAAAAGCATTGATGCAAAAAATAAACTTTTAGATTTATCTAGTGATTTAGCAGATACTATATCTAATGTATCAGCTGCTGTAGAAGAGTCTACTGCAAACATTCAAACGTTAAGTGAAAATAATAAGGATATTTTAGTAAATGTACATAAAGCAATAGAGCATACCAAAAATAGTGGAAGTGTATTAAAATTTGTACAGGGTGTTGCAAAAGAAACAAATCTTCTTGGCATAAATGCCGCCATTGAAGCAGCTAGAGCTGGTGAAGCTGGAAAAGGCTTTAGCGTTGTAGCTCAACATATTAGAAAATTATCTAATTCTACAAGCGATTCTATTAAGGAAATAAATGAAGTATTAAAAAATATAGAAGAATCTGTTCAACAAATAGCTGATAAAATCAGGAATTCCAACGAATCTTTTGACACACAAGCTGCTGCCCTTGAAGAAATTTCAGCTTCTGTTCAGGAAGTAAACAATAACGCAAAAACAGTTGAAGAAACTGCTAGAACTCTTTAATATATATTTTCAAATATATATAATGCAGAAGCCATCCTTAGCTTCTGCATTATCCATATTATAAAAACCCTACTCCCCATAATATATATACTTTTCTAAATAAATAAATTTACATTTCAATCCTCAGCTCTTTCAGCAACACCCCCCACTATAATAACTTTTTTCATCTTTATCCCTCCTTTACTATATTATTATATTAGAATATTCTAATATAATAGTCAATATAAATTTGATTTTATTTCAAAAAATAAAAATCCGATTTCATAAATTGAAATCGGATTTTTAAATATTTACTTATTTTGTGAACTATAGATATCATAACCAAACCATTTATTTGATAGTTTAGACAATGTTCCGTCCTTTTTAAGTTCATTATATGCCTTTTGATATGCATCTTTAAGAGTTTTATCTTGTTTTCTGAAAGCTGCTCCAACTGGCTCTTTTCCTAAGTACTTGCTTATTTTCTCATACTTGCCAGGATTCTTAGTAGTGTAATAATCTCCAACCATTGGGTCTGCTACTACTGCTTCTATTCTGTTATTTTCTAAATCTAAAAATGCATCTGTTGTCTGCTGATATTTCTTAGTTTCCTTTAAGCCATTAAACTTTTTAAGAGCATCTTCTGCTGTTGTACCAGCTTGACAGCCTACTACCTTACCCTTTAAATCCTCTGGTTTTTTTATTGTTGTGTTTGACTTTTTCACGAATACTGCAACTCCGCCATATATATACGGATCTGAAAATAGTAATGTACTTTTTCTTTCATCAGTTATACTTACACAGGATTGAACCATATCAAATTTTTTCGCTTTAAGTGCTACAAATATTCCATCAAAGGAGTTAGTAACTATTTGAACCTTTACTCCCATCTTTTTTCCTATAGCATTTATCATATCTATATCAAAACCCGATACTTTATTATTGCTATCTCTAAATTCCATTGGTGGATAATCATCTGAAAGTCCAACTTTAAGAACTCCAGCCTTTTTCACTTTACTGAGTGATTCATCGTTACTTGAACTTCCTGTACTTGAACATCCTGCTAGAAGTCCCACGCCGATTACTGCTGTTAATATTACTGCCATTATCTTTTTAACCGATTTTTTCATCAACCAAACACCTCTTTGAATTTTTATTCATATTATTTTAAACATAATTTCCTCACAACATAGTTATATTATACAAAAGCTTTTTAATTTAATCAAGCATTTTTATGCAAAATATACGAATATTTATTCAAACAAATCTATTTTGTCCTTTTATTCTTACCCTCCACTTCATATTTATATTCATTAATTTATTTAAGCATTCTACTTGATACATTTGATATATGACACTTCATACTTTCCACCGCTTTATCATAATTTCCTTGTCTTATTTCAGAAATTATTACTTCGTGCTCCTTAATTGCAACTTCTTTATACTTATTTAAGCTTCCTGATAATATAAGATATCTTTGTACAATAGTATTTATATCCTTAAGCATTCCATGTAGCCACTTATTATGCGTTAGCTCTCCTATAGCCACATGAAATTCATATTCCATTTTAATAAGTTCTTCATAGTTATCTTCCAAAACTGCTTTCTTCTGCCTACAAAGTATTTCTTCAAGCTTTTTAAGTTCATCTTCCCCTATATTATTCTCTAACTCTTTTACTGCTAAAGGCTCTAAAACCTCTCTAACAACAGTTATTTCTTCAACATCCTTTTGACCTATGTTTGCTACAATTACATTTCTAGATGAATTTATTTCAACCAAATGGTCATACGCTAATTTTCTTAGAGCAGCTCTAAGTGGAGTTCTACTTATTGCAAGCTGTTCTGCTAATTTTTCTTCAATTAAAAGTTCACCTGGTTTAAAAATATTAGTCATAATAGCATCTTTGATTATTTCATAAGCTTTATCTGTTAGCGAAATCTTTGTCCCTATCTCTGGTAACTTACTCATACTATTCCCCTCTGCTTCAAGATTGTATTTTTATGCAATAATACTTATAACAATTATGCTATCATATTAACCTCGAAATTTAAAGAATTTTGTTCAAAAAAGCCCTTGTTCTCTCTTCTTTAGGATTATTAAATATATCCTCTGGCTTTCCTTCTTCTACGATTTTTCCTCCATCCATGAATATAACCCTATCGGAAACCTCTCTTGCAAATCCCATCTCGTGTGTAACCACAACCATAGTCATTCCCTCTCTTGCAAGATCTTTCATTACGTTCAAAACTTCTCCAACAAGCTCTGGATCAAGTGCAGAAGTTGGTTCATCAAAGAGCATTATATCTGGCTGCATGCAAAGAGCTCTTGCTATTGCTACTCTTTGTTTTTGACCTCCTGAAAGCTTTGAAGGATATACATTACACTTATCAATAAGTCCAACTTTATCTATCAATTCTTCCGCTCTCTTTTTTACCACAGCTTTAGCTTCTTTTTTTACTGTTATTGGTGCCTCCATAACATTTTCTAGCACAGTCATATGAGGAAAAAGATTAAATCCTTGAAACACCATTCCCATCTTTTCTATTATTCCTTTATAAGTCTTCTTATTTTTACTATCTATTTTTTCTCCCTCTATTACAACACTTCCCTTCTCTGGAATTTCTAAATGATTAATACATCTTAAAAAAGTACTTTTGCCAGAACCTGAAGGTCCTATTATAACAAGCACCTCTCCTCTTTTTACCTTTATGTTCAAATCTTTAAATACTGTAAGCTTTCCAAATACTTTTGTTAATCCACAGGTCTCTATCATTGACATAATATCACCTCCTAATACAAAGATAATTTTTTCTCGATACGTGAAAATAAAAATGTAAATACTGTTGTAAGTACAAGATAAAATACTCCTGTTATAACATATGGTGTAACTGCATCACCTGAAGACGAAACCAAAAGCTGAGCTTTTCTTAAAAGTTCCTCCATCGTTATTACTGAAACTAATGATGTATCTTTTATAAGTGCTATAAACTCATTTCCCATTGGGGGGTTAATGACCTCTAACAGCTTGAGGCAAATATAACCTTCCTCATTGGTGGGCCCTTCCGGGAATCCTAACGCTTTTGACGCCTCAAACTGTCCCTTATCTATAGCAATTATTCCTCCTCTTATTATCTCTGCTATATAAGCTCCCGAATTTAGACTAAGGCCTAATATTGCAGCCTGAGTTGCACTTATATTTATATTTAACGCTGGAAGCCCATAGTAGAATACATATAATTGTAGTAGGAGTGGGGTCCCCCTAAATATCCATGTATAAAATCCTCCTACTGCATTTAGAAACTTATTAGCTGATACCTTTAAGATTGCTACTAAAAGAGCTATTATGCATCCAAAAATTATTGCCATGAAGGTAAGCTTTATTGTTACAAGTGTTCCCCGTAGTAATACTGGTATTACCTTATCCAATGTATTAAAATCCATTCTTTTCCCTCCTTTTTAAGCTATTCTCTTATTATAGGAAATGTCATGCAGTGTATTCCTCCACCACTTTTTAATAACTCATTTAAACTTATTTTTATAACTTCTATACCATAAGCTTCAAGCTTTTCATTTACTTTTTTATTATTGTAAAAAGACATAACCTTATTATTTCCTAAAGCTTCAATATTACAATAATGTTTAGCTATCCCTTCTTTAGGAACATCTATTAATTGAAATTTCTTTTCCTTTAAAACTCTAAGGAAATCCTGAGATAAAACTTCCACGCATGCTACTGCTAACCTTTCTGCAACAACATTAAAACACATGTCGAGATGTAAATTACCTTTTTCTGCTCTAGCAGCTATAACCTCATATCCAAACCGTTCTATCTGACGCCTAATCTCTTCTATCCCCTCTAAATTAGTCCTGTCCACAGTTCCAATGGCAATAGTTTTGTCATCTAGAAACCAAAAATCTCCTCCTTCAAATACTCCCTTTTCACACTTAGCTACACATGGAATTTCAAGTTCTTTTAATTTATCCTCATATTCTTTTGTTTCTTCTTTTCTTACAGTCTCTTTAAAATTTCCAAGTATATATCCCTCTTTTATAGTTGCTCCAAAATCTCTTGAAAATACTTGATTTTTTAATTTAGGCTTTCCATCAATTAATATTACCTCAATTCCATTTTGCTGATACGCTTGTACTAACTCCTCATGTTCTTTAATACATTCCTCTTTATTTATCTCATATTCTTTTTCATACCATGATTTTGATATCTCATCTATTGGTTCAATTTCAATATAATCTGGTCTGCAAAGTAATACCTTTTTTAAAACTCCTGTAGAATTAACAACAAAATTTCTTTCCATTATAGGACTAGCACTAAAGTTTCTTTCCATACTCAACACTCCTAACAAAACACTGTATTTGTATTTGTATACAATACTATTTAATATTTATACGAATATTTATTTATTAACTACGTTCCTTATTTATTAATTATTTTTTTAGTTTAGCACACTTATTTTAATACTTTAATAATATTATATTAATAATTTTGTTGATATGTTATCACTTTTTCTTTTGATTTACAATATGTTTTTTTAATTTGCTTTATATTTTTTACCATCTGGTACTGTTTTATTAATTTATCAATACTTTTTTATACTAAAATGTATTTTTGTTGAAGTATTTTTTAGCATTTCATTATTTTTAACATAGTGTTATTAATAATAGTCTATTTAAATATTAAGTAAATTTTATAATCATTAACTCATTGGTATTTTGCATAAATATGTATTGCGTTTTTTTGATATTATCTTAAAAAATGGTATTATTAATTAACAATATAGCATTTTATCGCAGTAATTTTAGACATTTTTCTTGACTTCATTATTATATAAATGTAAAATTACATTATACGAATTTGGATACAATGATTACAACTACTTCCTGTTAGTGGTCTTTTACACTATATTTATTTGCTTAGCACATTTAAATAAATTTAAGGAGAGTCCTAAAAATGAGTTGTACAATTAATCCATTAGTAAAAAAAATTGAATTATCGCCTATTAGAGAAATTTCTGATGCAGCCTTAAAATATAGTGATGCAATTAATCTTACTGTTGGACAACCTGATTTCACAACCCCTGAACACATAAAATTATCAGCCAAAAAAGCTATTGATAATAATCATACTTCCTATACTGCAAATTCAGGTATTTGTGAACTAAGAAAAGCTGCCAGCAATTTTATAAACAAAAAATATAATCTTAATTATAATTCTGATAAAGAAATCATTGTTACAAATGGTGCTACAGAAGCAATTGACATATCTCTTAGAACTATACTTGAAAAAGATGATGAAGTTCTTCTTCCTGCTCCAATCTATGTTGGTTACGAGCCCGTAATAAATTTTTGTGGTGCAAAGCCAGTATATATGGATACCTCCTCTAATAATTTCATTCTAAATGCAGAAATACTAGAAAAATACTTAACTCCAAAAACCAAGTGTTTAATTTTATGTTATCCTTGCAACCCTACAGGAAGTGCAATGGACAAAAATGCTTTAACTGAAATAGTGAATTTGCTAAAAAATAAAGACATATTCGTAATATCTGATGAGATTTACAGCGAATTGACTTTTAAAAAAAGGCACTTTTCAATAGCTGGTTTTGAAGACATGAGAAATAAAACAATTCTATTAAATGGTGTATCAAAATCCCATTCAATGACAGGTTGGAGAATAGGCTTTATTTTTGCTCCAGAATATCTAACTTCTGAAATATTTAAACTCCATCAATACGGTTCTACTTGTTCTTGCTCTATAAGCCAATATGCTGCTTTAGAGGCTCTTACAAACGGCTTTAATGACTCAGAATATATGAAAAAAGAATACATTAAAAGAAGGGATTTCATATACAAAGAACTGGTTTCTATGGATTTTGATGTTGTTAAACCTGAAGGAGCTTTTTATATCTTCCCATCAATAAAAAAATTTAATATGACCTCATTAAACTTTTCTCTTAAACTTTTAGAAAAAGAACATTTGGCCGTAGTTCCAGGAAGTGCCTTTTCTCATTATGGTGAAGGTTATATAAGAATTTCCTACGCTGCTTCCATGAAGGATTTAAAGGAAGGAATGATTAGATTAAGGAGATTCATACAATCCGTTAAATTATAATAGTAAGGGGATGCTTCTCTTACTATATAGCCATCCCCTTACTATTAAATACTTCTTTTTTATATTTTTTTTCTGCGCCAAAATACCCTATTAAGAGTGAAATAAAATATACCAAATATATAAATGCAGTTCCAAAGGAGAAATTAAACTTTAGATTAGAAATCTCAATATACACTACGCTCATAAATAAACTAAGAATAAGAGGTTTAAAAAATATAATAAAAAGTTTAAGTCTAATAAATCTTTTGAATTCATTTTGAGTAATTCCAATTATAAACATTTTATAATATAGTCTCTTAACTGAACGTATGTCAAAGGAAGTTTTGCAAAAAATAATACTTGAAAAAATAATAAAGCATAACAATATAGTAAACACATATATGAAAGTTACAAAATAGCCTTTATTTGCTGCAAACACATTACTCATGCCTTGATATCCTGTATCATACGTGTAGTAATTTATTCGTACATAAGATATGATTATAAAGCTCATAACTGAAAGCAAAAAAGTAAGCTTTTTATCCATTTCAAACATACTCTTGACACTTTTCATCTGCATGTATATATTATTTTTGCTTTTCTTTACTACTTTCCGTACAATCCACATAAACGGACTTGAAGATAAATATGCAAGAAATACACTTATAAAAATATTTGTCATGTAAAACTCCATATTTTGAGAAAAACCTTTTGACATCTTTTTATAAAGTATACACCCTAAAACTATAAGAATGAAAATTCTAAGCTTTCTATTTTCATGCTTCATTAATATAGGCGTACCTTTGTATTTAAGCAGTCTTTTTGCATCAAGAAAACTTGATATCTTATAACTTCTATATAGCATTAATGCAAGCATCCATAAAAAAAGAGATATGACATTAACATAATTCTTATATGTTATTTGAAAAGCCACATTTCTAAGACCACACAATTTAATTATTGAAAGGAAGAATATCTTAGAAAAAACAATTCCCAAAGACGCCCCTATAATAAATGCTACGCTTACTAAAATGAAACTTTCCATTATGAGTAATCGTCTCAATTCTACCTTTGTTACTCCAATTAAAATAAGAGCCTTAAATTCATCAGTTCTCCATTTAATATAATTATTATAAGAATACGTAATAAATATACCTATACATATTATTATGCATATAATCGAAAGCTTTACTACATAGTTTATAAAGGTTCTCCCATTGTTTTGGGGCATATGGGTACTTAAAGTTACAGTAGAATATATAAAAGTTATCATTATAGCAAAGCTTGAAGATATAATAAAGCCAACATAACTGAAAAAATTAATTTTCAAACTATTACTTAGAACCTTTTTATACTTCATCTACTTCACCGCCAATTATAGCAAGACAATCCAATATCCTATTAAAAAAATCCTCTTTTCCTTCTTTTTTACGAATTTCAGTATACATTTTTCCATCTTTTATAAAGAGTACTCTTTTACAAAAGCTTGCAGCATAAGAATCATGTGTAACCATAATTATAGTGCTATTTCTATTTTCATTTATCATTTGCATATACTTCATAAATTTAGTAGATGCCTTAGAATCCAAATTTCCTGTAGGCTCATCTGCCATTACTATTTTAGGATTTGTAATGAGTGCCCTACAAGCCGCTGCTCTTTGCTGCTGTCCCCCTGATACATTATGAGGATACTTATTTCTTTGTTCCCATATATTAAAAAATTTAAATAACTCTTCAACCCTATCCTTAACGTTTTCACTACTATCATCTTTAATAAAAAGAGGTAATACAGCATTTTCCTCCAAAGTCAAATCATCAAGCAAGTTAAAATCTTGAGATATTATTCCTAAATTTTCGCGTCTAAAGATAGCCATTTCATCTCTTGTAAACTTTGTTATATCCTTGCCCATTATTTTAATTTTTCCACGAGTAGCTTCATCTATTCCACTTAATATATTTAAAAGAGTTGTTTTTCCACTTCCCGAGGGCCCCATAATTGCAGTAAATTCTCCATCTTCAATATTTAAACTTATACCGTTTAGAGCATTGTTTGAATTAACCTCAAGCCTTCCGCCATAAACCTTGGTTACATTTTCTGCTTGAAGAACATACAAATTTTTCACATCCCTTACACAAAAATTATATATAAACAATTTAAAATTCAAATATTTTTCTCTATAATTATAGAAAAATTATATAAGTAAAGAAATCTTATTGTATTAATATTGACTTACATTTTTGTAAGCTAACTTTAAATCAAACTTTAGCCATGTATGTAATTTTAACTATAGTACCCTTATTAATTTCAGATTCTACTGATATTTCATGTCCAAGATTATCGGCTATTTTCTTACATATGTAAAGTCCTATACCTGTAGAATTTTCAAAATTCCTCCCATTTTCACCAGTAAAAAATGGCTCAAAAATTCTTTTCAAATCATACTTTGGTATTCCTACACCGTTATCTTTTATAACTAAATGCGTCTTATTATTAGACTGAACTATATTAAAATAAACATATCCCTTCTCCTCTTTTTTAGAGTACTTTATTGAATTTGAAATTATTTGATCGATTATAAAGGTACTCCACTTCTTATCTGTAAGCACCAATGCCTTATCTACATGAAATTCAACTTTAGGAAATGCATTTCCATATATGAATTGGTTTTTCTTTAAATTAATTGTCCTTTTTACAAGCTCTACTATATCAACTATCTCAGGTTCATAATCTCTTGAAAACTCATCTAGCCTTATTATATTTAGCACCTGATCCATACCATTTTTTATTTTATAATTTTCTTCTTCAATGTTCTTTATAACATCTCCGCTAAGTTTTTCTTTCTCCCTCTGCACTATTAAATCTATTACAGAAACGGGCGTTTTCATATTGTGAATCCATTGAGAAATAAAGTATTTTATATCAGAATTTTTATAATCTATCTCACTTATTTTAGCCGCATAATTTTTATGTATTTTAAGAATAGCTTCTTGTGCCATCCTTTGCTCAGGAGTCACTGATTCTAAATCATAGTACTCTCTTTCTATTCCCCTGGTTAAGTTAGCATTAAATCTGTAATATTTAAACCATTCGGTAACTATAAAAATAATATATATAGAAACCACCATAAAAATTGGATAAACCACATCTGTTATGTTCTTAGAAACGTAAAAATAAAAAAGTATAATTCCTGAACTTAAAAAAAAACTTATACTATATGAAAGCTTTTCCTTCATAAAATTCTTAATAATCTTTTTGTACATAAAAAAACCCCTAACACAATATAGTCTTTACCCCTTAAAGTCTAAGTAATATCCAATGCCCCTTTTATTTTTAACAACATTTTTTATCCCAACTTCACTTAGTTTATTCTTTATTCTTGTTACATTTACAGTTAGAGTATTATCATCCACAAAGGAAGATTCATCCCATAATTCTTCTAAAAGCTCCTCCCTTGTAACAACCTTGTTTATATTTTTTAAGAGCTTAGTTATAAGCTTAAGTTCATTTTTTGTAAGCTCTACCTCTTTATCTTTGTAGGTCATCTTAAAGGTGTTTTTATCTACTATAATACCACTAACTGTTAAAACCTCAGAGTTATCTTCAGAGTACTCTCCATAGGTTCTTCTAATAGATGCCTGAACCTTTGCCAAAAGTAATTCAAAACTAAAAGGCTTTGTTATATAATCGTCTGCACCCATCTCAAGACCTCTTATTTGCTCAATTTCACTGCTTCTAGCTGACATAAATATTATTGGTGCTTTTGATTTTCTTCTAAATATTCTACACAAATTAAAACCATCATAGTAAGGTAAGTTAACATCTAGAAGCACAAGCTCTGGATTTATTTTTTCAAATTCTTCCTCAACCTTCTTGAAATCAAATATTTTAAAAACCTCATAGTTATACCGTTTAAGATACTCCTCTGTAAATTCAGCAAGCTTTTTATCATCTTCTATAATTAAAATTTTATACATAGCTTCCTCCAATTGCAGTTCTTATAATGAATATGATCTTTATTGTCTCTATTATATACTCAAACAAGTTTTTAGCATATATTTCATTTGATTTTTTAATGTATATTTCTATTTTCCCAATAAACATATAGAAATATTTGTGTTTAAAAATTTAGTTTCATTATCCTTACTATAATTATACAAATCAAAACAGCAGGCTATTAGCTACAGCCTGCTGTTTCAATATTAAAAATTAATTTAGATTAATCTCTTTCAAGAACACTATACATTACTGGAACTATTATAAGTGTAAGTATTGTGGATACCACAAGACCTCCTATAACTACTATACCAAGACCTTGTGAAATTACTGCTCCCTCTGAGAAACCTGCCGCAAGAGGTGTAAGTGCCATTACTGTTGCTATTGCTGTCATAAATATAGGTCTCATTCTTATAGCTCCTGCTTCAATAAGTGCCTCACGTACCAGCATCCCTTTTTTCCTATTGCTCTGCACCCTATCTAACAGAACTATAGCATTGGTTACCACTATTCCTATGAGCATAAGCATTCCTATAAGCCCTGGAATACCCAAAGGTTGTCTTGTTATAAATAAAGCTACTATTGCTCCGATAGCTGCAAATGGTAGTGAGAATAATATTGCAAATGGTGCTTTAGGTTCTCCAAAGGCAAGTACCATTACTATATAAACCATAAACACAGCCACAAGCATTGCCATTCCCATTTGTGAGAAACTATCACTTATGCTCTTAGCACTTCCGTTCTGGGTAAAAGTAACCCCGTTTGGAATTCCCTTAATTGATTTTATTTTTTCCATCGCATTTTTAGATGCTGTTTGAGTATCCTTTGTTTTTACATCTGCTGTAATTGATGCATATTGGTTTCCGTTAAGCTCCTCTACGCTTACAGGTCCATCTGCAACCTGAACATCTGCTATATCGCTTAAATTAAAGCTTCCAGATGCTCCTTGAAGTTGTATTGTTTTAACCTTATCTAGGGAATTAATGTCCTTATTGTCATATCCCAAATACACATTTACATTATTTTTTCCTGATTGTATTGTAGTAACATTATTGTAGTTCATGATACCCTGAACCATTCCTGCTGCAATCATTGGAGATAGCCCTTCATTTGCTGCTTTTGCGCTATCTATTGCAACTGAAATTTCTGGTTTTTTGCTTGAAAGCGTATTGTTTACATTTGTAAGTTCTTTTACTCCTTTAAGAGCTTCTGTTGCCTTACTTGCTGCCGCTGTTATATCCTTCATGTTATTTCCGTTTACAACTATTTCAACATTATCCTTACTGCCACTTGTAAAGCTTTGAACTGTAACAGCAAATTTAGTATTTTTGCTTGACATATCTGTAGCTTTTTTTATAATTTCATCTGCTGATTTATCGTTATTAACTCCGTCTTTAAGAACTATAGTTATCTTACCAGAATTTCCTCCCTGCATAGACATTGCAGAGGATGAACTTGAACTATTATCACCAATTGAACTTACCACTGTTTTTACATCACTTCTATTTAAAAGATATTTCTCGAATTTTAAAGCTTCTTCATTAGTTTTTTCTGCGGAAGTTCCTGGTGCTGTAGTTATTGTTCCATTTAACACATTTGATGAACTAGAAGGTAAAAATTGAATACCTATACCTTTAATGAGGAAAAGCGATAGTACAAATAAAACTACTGAAACTCCCATAACTGCTGCTCTATGATTAAGTGCTCCATTAAGAACTTTCTTGTAGAAACCTACTATAGCTCCTTCACCTTTTTCAGGCTTCGGTTTTTCATTTAATATCATAAGTCTGCTCATTACAGGAACTACTGTTACTGCAACTAAAAGTGAAGCTAAAATACATATTACTACTGTTACCGCAAAAGGCACAAATACTTTTCCAACCATTCCGCTTATCATAGCTAGTGGTAAGAATACCGCTACAGTGGTTACTGTTGATGATGTAATTGCAGAGGAAACCTCGTCTGCTGCTACTTGAATTATCTTGCCCTTTTCAACATCATCTTTTAGAATCCTTCGATGAATATTTTCAATAACAACAATGGAGTCATCAACTATACGCCCTACTGCCACCGCCATTCCCGAAAGTGACATTATATTTAAAGTTATTCCAAATCTAGGTAGAAGTATAAGTGCTATAAGTATTGAAAGTGGTATAGAAACTACAGCTATTATGGTAGCCTTTATATTTTTTAAGAAAAATGCTATAACTACTATTGCAAAAAGAGCTCCTAAAACTCCCTCTCTAACCATTCCATTTACAGAATCCTTAACGTATTTTGATGAATCACTTATCTTATTAAACTTAATGCCGTTGTTGGATTTTTGTAAATCTTCAAGAGCACTTGCTACATCTTTTGCAACATTTACTGTATTTCCATCATCTGTCTTATAAATGTTAAGTATGATACTGTTTTTACTATTTGATCTTATAAAATAACTTTTATCTGCACTTCCTCTTGTTACAGTTGCCACATCTTTAAGGTATACAACTTTAATCTGCGATGCATTTGAACTGCTTGAAGAAGAACTACTGCCTAAGCTTGGTGCAGAGCTTGATTTTGCTGTTCCTTGGCTTGGAGCTGCGGTTTTCAATGATCCAGCTGAGCTGCTTAAAGCTTTACTACTTTCTATTTGCGCGCCCATAAGTTTATCAAGCTGAGCTTGAGCCTGCTGAAGCATACCTTGAGCTGCTGTTATAGTTGCCTGCGCCTTAGTCTTATCTTGAGCTGATGAGGTAGGGTTAGTCAAAACCTCCTGCTCTAATAATATTTGAGATTGCGCTTTTTGCATTTGATTTAATATTGCGATGGACTGTGTGTTTCCTCCAACCATCTGCCCCATTTGTCCCATGCCTTGGCCCATTTGACCAACAGCCTGTCCTAATTGTCCCATATTTTGTCCTAGTTGACCGACAGCCTGTCCTAATTGTGTCATTCCTCCCTGAACCTGTTGAAATGCCTCTCCTACAACCTTGGTTTGATTTGGAATAACAGCTATAGGCATAGCTTCTATATCCGCAGTAGTATACAGCTTCTTGGTCATTTCTATTGGAAGAGTACTATCTCCCACGTTTACACTTCCTGCTGGAATAGATATATTATTTCCCTGAAGTGCAGTCTTCACATCTGATAAAGTAAGTCCATTATTTTTAAGTTTATCATTATCAACTTTTACATATATATCATCATTGGAAGTTCCTTGCATCTCTACACTTGAAACTCCAGAAATTCCGCTGAGCTTTGGCTCAATCTTATCATTAACAATCTTAGTTAATTCATCTATACTTTTAGTGCTATTTATAGAATAAGTCATTATAGGTGCACTTCCCATACTTATTCTAGAAATTGTTGACTTCTTAGCACTCTCTGGAAATTTAATCTTATTAACAGCATCCTCTACATTTTTCTGAGCTTTATCCATATCAGCCGAATAATCAAATTGAGCAACTACTACAGATACATTTTCATTTGATGTAGTTTTTACATCCTGTATGCCCTGTATCCCTGAAATTGCTTTTTGTACTGGCCTCGATATATCGCTTGCAACCTGTTCTGGCGATGCACCTGGATAAACCGTTACTGCTGTTACAACTGGTATGTTTATATTAGGCATAGACTCCATATTTATAGTTTTTGTGGAATAAAGTCCTCCAACTGTAATCAAAATTATTATAAGAAATATTACAAACATATTCTTAAGCGAAAACTTGGTTAATCGATTCAATATTAATATCCCCCATTCATATAAAGCTTTTATTATATACCATTCTATATGATAAGGTGATGTTATAAAATTTATTATACTTAAAAAAGGCTTACAAAGTTGTAAGTCTTCTATAACATCAATTTAAATCAACAAACAAGTACTATATAATGAATATATATAATTTAAAAATGGAGGTGACCTTTAGCGGGAGTTTTTAAGAATATTTTATCTTCTCTCCCTAAAAACAAATATGAATAAAATAATATTAGAATCAGAAAGACTACTTTTGCGCCCATTGTCCTTTGATGACCTTATAAATATTGAAAAAGGAACTATTAATCTTATTAAAGTCCACATTAATCAAAACGCAATATTTGACTTTACTAAATCAGCAATCTCAAAAAAGATTAAAAAGATGGAGAAAGTACCTAAAGATATACATGAGTGGTATACTTACTGGCTCATTGTAGATAAGAATACCAAAAGTGGCATAGGTTTTATTGGTTTTAAAGGAACTCCAGATGAAGGAGGACACGTAGAAGTAGGTTACAGTATATCTTGTGCTTATAGAAAACAAGGTCTTATGACTGAAGCCCTATCTTTATTATCAAACTGGGCCTCAAAAAATCCTGACCTAAAGGGCATAACTGCTTGTAAGGTTTTAAAAACAAATACTGGCTCTAACAGAGTTCTTAAAAATTGCAATTTTAAGTTAGCTAGTTCTTCAGAAGAATTCAATTATTACCTTCTTGATATACACTAAAATGACTTGAGAGAAATAACAAAGCTTCTCTCAAGTCATTTTACCTTACTTATTTAAATATTCTACAATACCTTTTTCAACTATGGATATTGCCATATCTATTTCACTTTTTTCCACAGTAAGTGGTGCTATAAATCTAAGTACGTTATGCTCTGTTCCACAACCTAAAAGTATTAGATTATTATTTACTGCAACTTCTCTAATAAACGTTACTATATCACCATCTGGATTATTATTTTCTTTGCAAAACTCCATACCTATCATAAGTCCAATTCCTCTTATATCTCCTATACAAGCATATTTGTCCTTAAGCTTTAAAAGTTCTTCCTTTAAGTAATTTCCCATGTTATTTGCATTATCTAAAACTCCACTTTCTAGTTCCTTTATAGTCGCAAGTGAAGCTGCACAAGCCACAGGGTTTCCTCCAAAGGTTCCACCATGAGCCCCTGCTGGCCATTTTTCCATAAGTTCTTTTTTACCTATAACTGCGCTTAAAGGAAAACCTGAGGCAATTGCCTTTGCACAAGTAAAAATATCTGGCTCTACTTCAAAGTTCTCATGGGCAAAGATTTTTCCCGTTCTTCCAAAACCACATTGAACTTCATCAAAAATAAGGCATATTCCATACTTGTCGCAAATTTCTCTAACAGCTTTTAAGAACTTTTTAGGTGGAACAATATAGCCTCCCTCTCCTTGTACTGGCTCCATTATAATTGCAGCAACACTTTCAGGCTCAATAAGCTTTTTAAACATATCTTCAAATTGACTAATGCATTCCATATTGCAGCTTTCTTTATTTTGTTTATACGGGCATCTAAAACAATATGGATATTCTGCAAAATATACGCTTGGAAGAAGTCCTTCATAATTTTTTCTGTACTTAGAGCTTGAACCTGTTATAGAGGTTGTAGCTAAAGTTCTTCCATGAAAAGATCCTTTAAAAGATATTATAGCCTGCCTTTTAGTTATGTATTTTGCTAATTTTATAGCTCCTTCATTGGCTTCCGCACCACTGTTACTGAAATAAACCATTGTTTTATTACCTGTGAGTTCAACTATTTTTTCCGCAAGTTTTACATATGATTCATAGTAGACAACATTATGGCCACCATGTATAAGCTTGTCCATTTGTTCCTTTGCTGCCTTGATAACCGCTGGATTATTGTGCCCTAAGTTGCATACAGCAACGCCACTAGCAAAATCCAAGACCTTTCTACCATCCTCAGTATAAAGGTATGCCCCCTCTCCTCTTACTACTCCAAGTTTTGTAGCTCTTCCTGCTACCGGTGGGATAACCTTAAGACTTCTTTCATATAAACTGCTCATTTTCATTCTCTCCTATCTATATGTAGGAAACCAAATGTAAAATTAGCTTACATGGTCTCCTCTTTTTTTAATCTATAAAAACTTCTCTATTGTAAGCATTATTAATTTTGGAAGAACCTCAAAAGAATATGGCTTATAAACTCTTTCCGTCCACTTATGAGCATCCTTACCATAACATCCGTAGTTTATTGCTGGTATATTAAGATCTTTTATTTTTTGAACAGGAACGCCATATACCCTGTCCCACCCAGGAAAATTAGAGGTTAAGCTTTCTATTCCCTCACTATCATCATCTATTTTAAGATAGCTGCTATCTGATAAGCTAGGGAAGAATTGCATAACTTTAAATTCTTCATTTATACCTTCTTTTTCTTTTAACTGCTGAGCACACTCTTTTATTTTATTGATAATTTCCTTTTCCTTTTCATTCTTCACATTTAAAGTATTATGAGGACAATATGGTGGTGCAAAAAACATTACTATGCAGGGTTTCTTCTCTCCCCATATATTAAAAACTTTATCCACAACTCTAAGTGATATTTCCCTAATATCCACATAGTTATCAACAAGCCTTTGTTCGTAACTTTTAATTTCTTTGTCTAAATCCCCAGAAAATCTAGCTTTAGCTAAGGTGTACAACTGTGTATAAGTTATAACCTTTGCCTGAAAATTTAGAGGTTCGTACTTTTGATTTGTCATTTCACAATATTTTTTGTACCTATCATCATTCCTTTTAATCACTCTCTCAAAAGCCCTTTTAGCTGCTTTTTTTAATTTTTCTGACGCTTGTTTTGGTGATTCACTATGAACTGTATAATTAAAGTATGCAAATGATGAAAAAGGCGTTTGAACATTATAGCTTTCTTTTAAATCCTTAAACTTTAGAACTGAAGGCGGAAGTGTGTACTCTCCATTGTATTCATCACATAAATCTACATTTAAATCAATTTCATTTATTACCTCCGAAGCAATTACATCTGCATTTATTCCTTCAAAACATTGTCCAACATGAGTTTCCTTACCTACAAAATAAAAAGCAGGCAACAGCTTTCCAACTGTTCCAGTATATAAATACCTTGTATTATCTCCCTTATACATTGGACATATATAATCATTGTTTATTGCTAAGGTATATTCTAAACTATATTTTTCCTTTAACTTTTCAAGTGTGTCAAGAGCTTCACGAATTCCGTTATGCTCATTTTCCTCTACTGGATTTGACATAAATAATATATTGCCAGAGATATCCTTAACTCTTTTAGATAATTCCTTTAATACTACAAGATGAACTGCATCCCCACTTTTCATATCTGATGCTCCTCGTCCAAACATCCAATCACCACTATCAAGATCTTCTCTAACTTCTTCTGGCAATTCAATTTCTTTAAGCTTTTTTTGAAGAATATCTGGATCAAAAGCATAGTCCTTTAATGAACCATAATCATCTACTGCAACAGTATCCATGTGTCCATGTAAAATTATAGTTCTATTTGATTGTCCTTTTTCTCCTCTTATCAAAGCAAAAACATTACCTCTTCCAAGCTTGTCATTCTTAAGAGGTATTCTAAATGCATACTCCTCATGCTCCTTAAAATAATCAATCTCCTTTAAGTAACTTAAAATTTTATTTCCTATATTGCCCTCTCCCTCTGTTCCATTTACACTTGGCACCTTTACCAGCTCCACAGTTAAATTCTCTATTTCTTCACTGATTCTACTCATTTAAATCATCTCCAAATAAAATTCTATATTTTTAAAAACAAAGTCATAAATGGTATAGTCATCATTGATAAAATTGTTGTTATAAGCACTATCTTTGACGCATACTTAAAATTTCTATTGCAACTTTTTGCAAGTATAGGACAAAGGGTTCCTCCTGGCATAGCTTCACAAATAATAATTACCCCAATAACAATTTTATTAATCTGAAAGGGTTTAAGTGCAAAATAAATTATAAGAGGTATTATAATTAATCTTAAAATTGCTATATAATAAAGGCTCCAATCCTTAAAAATATCATTAAAATCTACACCTGCTAGTATAGAACCAATTACTATCATAGATAACGGTGCTGTCATAGACCCTATTAAATTGAAGGCTGAACTCATAACGTATGGTATTTTTATAGATAAGAGCATCAGAAAAACTCCAACAATAACCGCTATTATATTATGATTAAATAATATTTTCTTATAATCAATTTTTTCTCTCTTATCATTTATAATCACTATTCCAATTGTCCAAATAAATACGTTATATACCAGATTGAATATAGATGTATAAAGTACTCCTTTATTTCCATACACAACTTTTAGTACCGGAAATCCTATAAAACCACAGTTAGAAAATATACTCATAAACATCAATATATCTCTCTTATCCATAGCAAATTTAAATGAAATAATTTTTCCTATTACAATTGAAATAATGAAAGCTGCAACTGAAAATACAAGAAGATTTATGATAGTAATAACAGTTTTTCTTGAATACTCAACGTTAAAAGAAGTCAATATCATTAACGGAAGAGTTATGCTAACTATAAAATTTGATAAATGGCTTGTAGTGTCATCATCAATTATTTTTGACTTTGCAGCATAATATCCAATACCCATTATTAAAAATAGAATAACAATTTGCTCAAAAACATACATACTCTTCATAATTATTTATTATTTTTATCCTTTCATCTTATATGTAAAAACTCTGTATTTGTATTTGTATACAATGTGCCTTTAAAAAATTTAATCCTAATATCCCTTTTGTAAATCCACTATATTTTTAAGCTGTTCTCCTGCTTTATATCTTCTCATGTTTTCATAAACTAACTTATACTTTCTTTTAGCCATGTTTTGTGAAATCCAAGAATTGTGCGGAGTTATAATCACATTATTCATTTGCCAAAGAGGACTATCCTTACTTAAAGGCTCTTCTTCAACAACATCCAAAGCTGCAGCACGTATTTTACCATTCTTAAGAAACTTTATTAATTTCTCTTCTTCAACTACCTTACCCCTTGATGCATTTACAAAAACCACTCCATTTTTCATCAATAAAAAAATTCTTTCATTAATAAAGTGATGTGTCTCATCTGTAATAGGTAGAAGTGATACTACTACATCACACTCTTTAATCATTTCCTCTACCCTATCCTTAGCATAACATTCATTGAAATACTCTACTTTTCTGCCTGTAGTATTAAGTCCCAAAACATTAACCCCAAAAGCTTGAAGTCTTTTTGCTGTTTCAATAGCTATATGTCCAGTGCCAAGTATTCCTACAGTTTCTCCAAAAATCTCTCTAAGAGAGGTTCTAAGCTTCCATTTTTTATCCTGCTTATTCTGAAAGAAAATATTTGCCTCTTTGTAGGTAGATAAAATGCTCCAAACTATCCACTCTGAAATAGGCACACTATAGCCATTTTTATTATTAGTAACTATAATTCCGTTATTTTTAGTATACTCCTTTGGAATTTGTTCAAAACCATCACTTTCAAGTTGAATCCACTTTAATTTTTTAAGCTTAGCTATATCGAAATGCTTAAATGGATTATAGGTAAACATAAACTCTACATCTTCAAGCTCTTTTGTATATTTTAAGTCTTTTTCTCTTCTCAAGATTATTTCAAACCCAAGTTCTTCAAGATTTTTTATTTCATCCTCAGAAAAATGAAAAGTAAATAAAGCCTTAGTTTTCAATCCGCACTCTCCCTTCGCCTTTTATCATTTTGTCAATTTATTGTGGTTTATTTTAATAATATGTTATCATATTTATGTATTTTTTACAACATATTATTAATTTTTAGGATATTTTATATTTTGTATAAATAAATTTTATTTATACAAAACTGAGACATTAAAGCCCTCATTTTTTATCTCTTCTTCTGTTATATTTTCATCAAGATGCATACAAAACACCTTATTTCTAAACTCCTTTGGAATTGCTTCACAAAGCTTTTTTAAGGATAGATGAACATTTCCCTCATAATTTAAACCACACGTATCCTGGTATGCCATGGAAATACAAC
Source organism: Clostridium acetobutylicum ATCC 824 (assembly GCF_000008765.1). Lineage (NCBI taxonomy): Bacteria > Bacillati > Bacillota > Clostridia > Eubacteriales > Clostridiaceae > Clostridium > Clostridium acetobutylicum. The sequence continues at coordinate 423,842 of NC_003030.1, read as the reverse complement.
CGCTCTTAATTTTATTTATAATTTTTTTCTGGTAATTTGTTACCATCTCCACTGTAATAAACTAAGTTATCAGACATTCCAATTAAAAAACCATATGCTGGTATTACTCCTACATGAGATGCAGGTATAAATTCTATATTTAAATCTCCAAACTCCGGAGCTGTTAAATTAACCTTATTATCACTAACAAGCTCATACATTTCATCTCCAACTCCTATAATATTAAAAAAGTCTGTAATAATATCTTTATTGGGATAAATAATAGTTGGTTTAAACTTCAATATATAGTAACAATAGAATATCAAGTCCCCGAGACTTCCAATGTGATCCGGATGTGTATGTGTTATTATAATATATAAATTTTTAATATCCTGAAGTAAATTAAGCTGCTTTATTCTGTGAAAAACTGTACCTCCACAATCTACAAGTATCATACTGCTATTTTTCTTTATAAATGCACTATTGTTACCTCTCTCTGTATTAAAAGCACTTCCATTTCCAATAAAATCAAACATATATTCTCCTCCTCAGTTTTAGGATAGTTCACTTCTTCTTTTATGCGTTTCTAAATCCGCTAATCTAACTGTAATTGGCAATCTACTATCATTATTTATAAGCTTACTGCATATTTTCGTGCATGTTTCTAAGTCTATGTAATTTCCGCAGGATACAAATATAGGCTTAACATCTTTTTTAGTTCTTAATACTCTTCCATATACCTCTTCATTTATTACAATATCTTTAAAGGCACCCTCAAAACTTTCAGGCATTTCGAAGTCTACTCCTGCTACTTTTAAATAACTTTTAGCAACTCCTATTGTAGGTTTATTTAAGAAAAATGATGCGTGTGTAGCTATTCCCATATGATTATAATGTAAGTATCCATTTCCATCAAACATAAATATATCTGGCTCATTCTTTAGCTTTTTAACGGTTTTGATAACTAGTGGAAGCTCCCTAAAGGCTAAAAATCCCGGCATATATGGCACTTCTATCTCCCCATAATCATAGGCCTTTTCTATTATCTCACCTGTATTATAATCGATCACAATGATGCAGCATACACCATACTGTTTCTCACCTTTTGTCCAATATGCTAAATCCACACCTGCACAAAGTTTTATATCCTCTTCTTTAAAATCACTTATTAATTTAATTCTCTTCACTAAACTGCTTTGAATTACTTGAAATTCTTCCTTTGAGCTTGCCTCAAACCCATGAACATTTACTGTTTTCATCTTAATTTCTCCCTTATATAACAAAAAACTAACACAGAAGAATTTCTCTGAAATTAGCTTTTTTATTTATTCCCTCATATTTCTAGGTTTTGCCATAGCTCATTATATCATATTACATTTAACTATTATAGTACTTAATTTATCAAAGGATACAGAGCTTTATCTTCCTTATTGAGCCTATTTACAAGTAAGTTTAAAACTTCCTCAGTATCTTTCTTTAAACTTAAAACATTGTCACATACCTTAATTTTAGTATTATACTTATTTTTATATTCCTCAAATTTCTTGCCGATATTGCCCATATCATCTATATATTCTTTTGCCATATTACTTATAGCCTCATCCTTGTTTTTCAATAACTCTGGATACAGGAATTTGTCCTCTGACTGAAGATGAACTTTTAAAATCCCAGCTAATACACTAACTGTTTTAGCCATTTCTGCGTAGTCCTCTTCACTCATTTTTTTATCTATAAATCCCTTCAGCATCTTTATGCTGCTATATATCTCTGTATGTTGTCTTTTAAGATTATCAATATACATTGTAAAACCACTCCTAACTATTTAAATCTTATGTAACCAATTATAAATAATTTAATTTGAACCTTCTGTAACTTATGTTACTAATTTAAATATTTAATTTACGGTGTACATTATCTTTACTGTATTCTTCCTCTACTATTTCCATTACTTATACAACTATACTATATATAAATACAAATTAACGCATCCTTTTATAAATAAAGAACGTACATAAATCTGCTCACACCAAATCTATGTACGTTCTTATTTTAACTTTATCTAACTAGCCATCCACCATCTACTGCTAAAATATGGCCATTAATATAGTCCGAAGCCCTTGAAGCTAAAAATACTACCGTTCCCATTACATCAAATGGATATCCCCATTTCCCTGCTGGTATCCTTGATAATATTTCATTATTTCTTGACTCATCATTTCTTATAGCTTCAGTATTTTTAGTAACAATATAACCTGGAGCTATTGCATTTATTTGAATGTTTTTGTCAGCTAATTCATTTGCAAATGCTTTAGTCAAACCAGCAACTCCATGCTTTGAGGCTGTATATGGAGGTACAAACTTACCACCTTGAAAAGAAAGCATAGATGCAATATTTATAATCTTACCGGAACCTTGTTTTATCATAATCTTTGCTGCTCTCTGACTCAAATGATAAATAGAATTCAAATTCGTATTTATTATATATTCCCAATCTTCATCTCTATATTCTGTAATAGGGGCTCTTCTTATGGTTCCTGCATTATTGACAAGTATATCTAATCTTCCGTAAAGCTCCATGCATTTGTCAAATATTCCTGGTATACTTTCTTTTTTAGATAAATCCGCCTTATAAAACTCAACTTTTCTTCCTTCGTCTTCTATGAGTTTTCTGGTTTCATCCCAGTTAGTACCATGAGTAACTATAAATAAATCAGCGCCTGCCTTAGCAAGTGCAAGTGCGTATCCTTGTCCGAGACCTGTATTTCCACCTGTAACTATTGCAACCTTTCCTTTTAATGAAAAAAAGTCCATTGAAAAATCCTGTATAGAAAAGTTCATGTTATTACAACCTCCCTTCTTTTAGTCTAATAACAATACCTGCTCTTTAAGTTGTATAACTAATTTTGTATCATTTTTAAGAAATTTTTCCTTAACACTCATTTATATGTACATACCTTATTTAGTTAGTAACTTTTTCACAAAATAGAACGAATATCTTTTCTATCCAAATTACCTATATATCTAAAACTTAGCTTATTATAAAAATCTTTTTAAGCACAAAAAAATATATTATACAATTTTTCGTTAACGTTAACACAATATGCTTAGATTATACAACGTATTGTTTTTCCAGTCAATACCCATTAAAAGTCATTCACCACATGATTTTCTTATAACAAGAGTCGGTTCTAATATAATCTTTTCAGTTTTCTTTGCATTTCCCTTAATAGCATCTACAAGCATTTTAGCCGCTATTGTGCCAATCTTTTTATTATCTTGATCTACAGTTGTAAGTGGAATTGTTAGCATAGCTGCCTGCTCTATATTGTCGTATCCTGCAAGTCCAAGTTCCTCTGGAAGCTTTATTCCCTTCTCATAGCAATATTTTATAACTCCCATGGCTACAGTATCATTTATTGCAAAAATACTATCCACACCTTTTTCTATAAGTATGCTTGCTATATTGAAACCATCTTCAAAGGTTGAATTACTGTGTATAACTATATCCTCGTTATATGATATACCTTTATCCTCAAGTACTTTTTTATAGCCGTTAAGTCTTTCACTAGAAGCAGTAGAATCTTTATCTCCCAGTATTACTCCTATCTTTTTATACCCTTGATTAACCATGTGCGTTATAATTTTAATAGCTCCAGCGTAGTTATCAATACCTACAAAATTAACCTCTAGCCCCTTAGCAAAGTTATCTGCCATAACCATTGGAATTTGCCTTGATATATCTTCATAATCTTCTTTTCTCGGCTTTACTGGAAGAATAATTATCCCATCCACTCTGCCCTCACTTAAAAAATCCAAATACTTAACCTCATTTGGCTTTTTTCTATTACTGTTACATAATATTAAACCATAACCGTGCTTTTCTATGTACGAACTTACACCTTTGCTGATATTTGCGTAATATTGATTTGCAATATCTGGTATAATAAGTCCAATCATATTTGTTTTCTTAGTTATTAAGCTTTTAGCTGCTGAATTAGGCTTATACTTTAATTCTTCACATACCTTTAAAATTTTTTCTTTTGTAGCTTCTGCTATATCATCACTATTGTTAAGTGCTCTAGACACTGTCATAGCCGAAACTCCACAATACCTTGCTATATCTTTAATACTAACCATATAAACCCGATTTACAAAATTTACAAATCGGTATCTCACCTACCTATTCTATTACATACTTTGTTCCATATATTTTTTTATATAAACCATATATACTATATATACAAAAATTATATCATATCATTATTGTTTTTTGTATACTATGAGTTTATTTATAGATGTGTACTCTTTTTATTAACTTTTATACCATAAAAATTACCATTCAAATTATTGACAAATGCACTTCATTAATGTTACTATAGCTTTGTTAACGTTAACGTAATAATTTATTAACTATAATAAACTTATTATGTTATATGACATTTTGTAATATTTTACTACAACTTGCTATTTGTGCAAGTGTTATTCTATATTAAACACTAAAATATTGATAACGTGAACACTATAATTCAAACGATTACATTACCATAAAGAAAAGAATTACAAGGGGTGTTACTATGCAAAAATATTCTAAATTAATGGCAGATTCCATTATAGCCAAAAACATAACTTTAACTGACCATTGGGGTTACGAATATGGATTGACTCTAGATGGAATTGCTAAAGTTTATGAATGGACAAAGGATAAGAAATACTTAGACTTTATCATTAAAACAATGGACACTTTTATAAATGAAGATGGAACAATAAACGGTTATAAATTAGAGGAATATAATATAGATCATCTTAATAACGGAAAAATACTAATAACTCTATTTAAGGAAACAGGCAAAGAAAAGTATAGAAAAGCTTTAATCAATCTAAGAAAACAAATAGATAATCATCCTAGAACTAAGGAAAACGTTTTTTGGCATAAAAATATTTATCCACACCAAATATGGTTAGATGGTTTATACATGGGAGCTACTTTTTACGCTAAATATGTAAAAGAATTTGGTGAAGAAAAGGAGTTCGATGATATAACTCATCAGTTTATAATAACTGAAAAAAATTTAAAGGATAATAAGACAGGCCTTCTCTATCATGCTTATGATGAATCTAAAACTGAACCTTGGTCAAACAGTGAAACTGGACTATCACCTCACTTCTGGGGAAGAGCTATGGGCTGGTATGTTATGGCCTTAGCTGATACAATTGAAGTTTTACCTAAAAATCACAAGGATAGAAATGCCTTAATAAAAATATTAAATAATTGTGTAACCGCTTTACTTAAAGTTCAGGATAATGCCAGCAAAGTATGGTATCAAGTTTTAGATGAAGGCGAAAGAAAAGGAAATTACTTAGAAGCTTCTGGTTCTTCCATGATAGTTTATGCATTACTTAAAGGAGTAAGGCTAGGATATCTACCTGAATCTCTTAAAGAGACAGCAAAAGAAGCTTACAAAGGACTTATAAATGAATTTATCTTAGAAACAAAGGACGGACTTATAAACCTAAATAAAATTTGCTATGTAGCCGGTCTTGGTGGTAAAGACAAAAGAGATGGAAGCTTTGCTTATTATATAAGTGAACCAATAGTAAGTAATGAACCAAAAGGCTTAGGGCCATTCTTACTTGCATCTTACGAATACGAAACACTTTAATGATATACTTTTACTATAATTTAAAACCTTTAGCAATGTGATTGCATTAATATTTAAGTTAAATATTTAGAGAATTCATTAAGGAGATTTTTAAAATGAATAAAATTTTTAAATGTTTCCCAGACGGAAAATTTAAAGTCTTAACCATGAGCTATGATGATGGAAAGTTATCTGATAAAAAACTTGTGAGCATTTTTAATAAATATGGTATCAAGGGGACCTTTCACATAAACTCAGGACTTATCGGATCTTATAACCGTTTAACTAAGGCTGAAATCAAGACCTTATATAGTGGACATGAGGTTTCTGCCCACACTCTAACTCACCCTACAATTGCTAGATGTCCTATGGAACAAGTAACAAAAGAAATACTTATGGACAGGGAAAATTTAGAGGAAATTGTTGGATACCCCGTACGCGGTCTATCCTATCCTAACGGTTCGTACAATGATTCTATAAGAAACCTCCTTAAATATCTTGGTATAGAGTATTCAAGAATAGTTGGCAATTCTGATTCCTTTGATCTTCCTTCTGATTTTACAGCTTGGAAAGCTACCTGCCATCATAACCATAACTTGATGGAACATGCTAAGGAATTTGTTTTTCTATACAAAAAACAATATCTATACATGATGTATGTTTGGGGACACAGTTATGAATTTGATAGAGATAATAATTGGCATCTTATAGAAAACTTCTGCAGCTATATATCAAATAAGGACGATATTTGGTATGCAACAAACATCGAAATAGTAGACTACAAAAACGTACTTGATAATCTCAAATTTTCAGCAAAGAGTGATTTTGTTTACAATCCATCAGCAAAATCTGCTTGGATCACTGTAAACGATGAGATTGTAGAAATTAAAGGTGGTACGCAGTTAAAACTATCTTAAATTTAGAAAAAGTATATCTACTTTATTAAGGGGTGTAAATTATGAAAGAGAAAATAAAATTAAGCAATATACTCGGCTACTCAAGTATAAACTTTCTCGGAAGTGGCGCTCAAGGCTTAATGTCTGCATGGCTATTATTCTTTTATAGTAGTGTCTGTGGCATTAATTCAGTAAAAGCGGCATCAATATTTGCAATAGCACGGCTTATAGATGCTGTTGGTAACCCGGTACTTGGCTTTATAAGCGACGGTTTTGGTAAAACAAAACTTGGTAGGAGATTTGGTAGAAGAAAACCTTTTATCGCTCTCGGAATAATCGGAATAGCTATTGTTTTCCCTCTATTATGGATATCAGGCAAATCCTTTATCTATTACTTTGTAGTTAACATGATTTATGAAGTATCTTACACCTTAGTTTTTGTTCCTGGAACAACTCTTCCAGCTGAAATGACACAAGATGCTGCCGAAAAAGCAAAACTTATCGGTGGAAAACAATATTGTGGTAACATAGCAAATACTATTACTGGATTCTTAACAGGTTTTATATTTGGTTCCTTTGGAAAAACCTCTACTAAATCCTTTTGGTATATAGGTCTTAGTTGGGGAATTATAACTACAATTGCTTTACTATTCTTTATCTTTAACGTGTATGAGAGAGATCCAAAAACAGCTGTATACGAAGATGATGCTGGTTCTCTTATAGAAGTATTTAAAAAGCTTGGAATAGATTTAGTTTCATGTATGAGAAATAAAGCTTTCAGACTTCACTCCGTTATGTGGTTCTTGGGTAGTGTTTACAAACAACTTGCACAAGGTGTACTTACCTTCTTTGCAGTATATGTACTAAGCTTAACAACAGTTGCAGTATCAAACGTAAACGGTGTTTCTTCATTAGTTTCATGTATTGCATTATTAGCATATATATTACTTGCATACAAAATTGGTGCTCCTAAAACATTTAAACTAGGAATAGTAATAATCTTTGTATCACTTTTAGGTTATGTATACCTTGTATTTACAGGTCATAATTCGTTGACATTAACTTTATTTGTAGTGTTCTCAATAATTAATATTGTAGGTAAGGCTGCTGTTGACTACATTCCTACCTATCAGATGGGCTTTATTGCTGATATTGATGAAGCAATAACTCTAAAGAGAAGAGAAGGTGTATACAATGGTATCAATGGTTTATTTGGTAAACTTGCAACATCAATAGAATCAATGGTACTTGGTATTGGTTTAGGCGCTTTTGGTTTCATAAGTACAAGCGCAAAAGCAAAACATATGCCTCACCAGCCACACAGTGCAATAGTTGGAATATCTATAGTTACAATCGTATTCCCTCTTGTACTTCTTACAATAACTTGGATTGCTGCTTCAAGATTTAAGCTTACAAAAGAAAATCACAAATTATTAATAGATGAAGTAGACAGAATTAAAGCTGGTGGCTCATTAAATGAGGTATCTCCTGAAGCTAAAACAGCTGTTGAAGCACTAACTGGTTGGAAATACGAGAAATGTTTTGGAAACAACAACGTAGCTTACTCAAATAAAAAGAATACTTCTGGTTCTCTATCAGTGTAGTATGTTAAATTCATATGGGGTTTTTGCAAATACATGTACTATATTTGCTAAAACCCTATATGCTTTTATATTATAGATGAAATTTAATTTCATTTATCACCTACTCTTAAAATAATTTGGAGGTAAATCTTATGGATGAAATAAAAAAATGGAAAAATGTATGCAAAGCAAAAAAAATAACTGAAACTCTTAATAAAAGACACTTTAAAGCTTCTTACGTAGAAACTCTTGAAGAAGCTAAAGAAAAACTAATTTCAATGATTGAAGAAGGTTCAAGTGTTGCTATTGGAGGTTCTACCACCTTAAGCCAAATGGGAATGGTTGACGTCTTAAGAAACGGCAATTATAAGTTTTTTGACAGATATCAAAACCTCCCTTTTGATCCTGATATAGTAGAAATACATCGCAAATCTTTAACTGCAGATTACTTAATAACTGGAACTAACGCAATAACTGAAAATGGTGAACTAGTTAATACTGACTGTACTGGTAATAGAGTAGCTCCAATGATTTTTGGACCTAAAAACGTTATAATTGTAGCTGGAATAAATAAAATTGTAGAAAATATAGATGCTGCATTAAAAAGAATTCGTGAAATTGCTCCTATGAATTCAAAAAGAATAAAACACGAAACACCTTGTGTTGAGACGGGTTTTTGTGTAGACTGTGATTGTAAGAAAAGAATTTGTAACTTCACCACAATTATCCACAACGGAATAAAGTTTGAGGGAAGGATAAAAATTATAATAATAGCTGACGAGCTTGGATACTAATGACAATATAATTTTAAGAATGGAGGATGGCTAATAATGAATTTTAACTTAGTCACAGCAACTTCAACATCTGCATCATTTGAAATAGAGAACAATAAGTGTTTTTATTTAGAAAGTACAGCAGATGTATATATGAACAACGAAAGGATTTTAACAACAGATAAAAATGTATTTACACTAAACAATTTAACACCGGGTACAGAGTACAGTATCTTTATAGAGGATACTGAAAGCAAAGCTAAAAGCCCTGTTATAAGCATAAAAACGAAATTAGAATCTGCAGTTGTTAACATATTAGATTTTGGAGCTGTTGGAGATGGAAATCATGTTAATACAGCATTTATACAAGCTGCTATACAAGTATGTCCTGCTTTTGGAAGAGTTATTATACCTAAGGGCACTTACCTAACCGGTCCTTTGTTCCTTAAAAGCAACATAACCTTAGAGCTTGAAGAAGGCTCCGTACTTTTAGGTTTAAAGGAAAGAGAACACTATCCAATTTTGAAGGCAAATATATCTATGACTAATAGAGATTTTTATCTTGGATCTTGGGAAGGAAATGAAGCAGACTGCTTTGCAAGCTTAATTACAGCTATCAATGTTGAAAATGTAAACATTATAGGAAAAGGCACCATTGATGGAAATTCTGATTTCGATACTTGGTGGTTTAAGGCAAAAGAAAAGAGAATAGCTTGGAGACCAAGAACTCTATTCCTTAATGCCTGCAAAAATATATTAGTTGAGGGTGTAACAATTAAAAATTCTCCATCTTGGACTATTCATCCTTTAATGAGCGATCATTTGAAATTTATAAACTTAAGCATAGAAAATCCCTTCAATGCCCCAAATACTGATGCTTTAGATCCCGAATCTTGTAAAAATGTTTTAATACTCGGAGATACTTTTTCAGTTGGCGATGACTGCATAGCAATAAAATCGGGAAAAATAGATATAAGCAAAAAGAATCCAGTTTCCTCTGAAAACATAAATATAAGAAATTGTAATATGCGTTCAGGTCATGGAGCTGTTGTACTTGGAAGTGAAATGTCTTCTGGACTTAAATCTATATTTATAGAAAAATGCATCTTTAATGCCACTGATAGAGGTCTTAGAATTAAAACAAGACGTGGCAGAGGTTCCAAAGGTATTATAGATAATATTCACATGAAAAATATAAAGATGGACAAGGTGCTAACACCATTTTCAATTAACTCCTTCTACTTCTGCGATGACGATGGAAAAACAGAATATGTTTGGAGTAAAGAAAAATTACCCGTTGATGATAAAACCCCTTACATAGGAAGTATATACGTAGAAGATGTAACTTGTACAAACGCTCATGTATGTGCTGCATTCATGTACGGTCTTCCAGAACAGAAAATAGAAAAAGTTTCTATGAAAAATGTATCTGTATCCTTCGATGAAAATGCAAAGGAAGATTATGCTGATATGATGAGCTTTTTAGAACCAATGAAAAGAAACGGTATGTACTTCAACAATATTAAAGATTTAGTTCTTGAGAATGTTACTGTAGAAAAAGCTCTAAATGAAGAAATTACAAAACTTAATATTGGCTAGCTTTACTTAAATAATATAATTTCTAAACTGTGTTGATATTACCTATCAACACAGTTTTTTGTTTTCACATATATTTCACACAATAATTTGATATTGAAACGACAATTCATATATATAATTCAAATATACGGAAGCTTAATATATAGATATACAACCCCCAGTGGTATATCTATATATTAACTTTCATATGATACAGTACCCATAAATAAAGAAACTAGTCTAATTATCAATTTATACATTTCTCCAATCTTTTAAAGCCTTATATGTATAAATTGCTTTTAGATTAGTTTCCCTGCATTTTATCATTAAGGAGGTTTTTCTATGGAAACTTTGAAGAAGAATTGGACTAAATTCATTTTATCGTTTATCATGCTTGTCTTGGCAATTATATGTGTTTACACTTTATCTACATACAAAAGCAGCGAAAAAAATACAGGTTTTCTTAAAATGGGGGGTGGATTTAACAAAAGCTTTAACAGCTCTTCAAGAAAGCTTAACGGTCAACCCAATATGAAAGGTGCTCCAGCACAACACCCTTCTAATTCCAATGCAAACTCTAAATCCGCTCCACCTAATAACTTTAACCACAATGTATCAAAACCTCAGAGAATGATGGGTGGAGGTGAGTTTAACTCCAGCAGTAAATATTCCTCGGAAGTACTAATCTACTCCTTAGGCTTCTTTGCTATAGTTATTTGTGCATATCTTGCTATAGTTAAAAAGAAAATAAAAATAAGCACTGAAAACAGAGGGTTTATACTTGCAGCTTTTCTCGTAATTGGATTTCTATTTAGAATTATTGTGGGACTTTTAATAACTGGGTATGTTACAGACATAGGTCTTTATAAACAATGGGCCTTAACCGCTGCTAAAAATCTTGCAGCCGTATACACTAATGGATCTGTAGACTATCCTCCTGTGTACCTCTACGTTCTATCTATTATTGGTAAAATAGCTTCTAGCTCATTTATGAGTAATTACTCAACGCTACTTATAAAACTTCCATCTATAATTGCAGATATATTTTCAGCCTACTTTGTGTATAGACTCTCTATAAAGCGTTTTTCTTATGAAACAAGCTTTGCACTTACGCTATTTTATTTATTTAATCCAGCAATATTAATAAATTCAACCTTATGGGGTCAAGCAGATTCTTTCTTTACACTATTAGTTATACTTGCAGTTTACTTTATATCTGAGGATAAGATAGTACCGTCTTCTATATTCTTTGCTTTGTCTGTATTAATGAAACCACAAGGAATCATCTTTCTTCCACTAGTTTTGTTCTGGTATATAAAAAATAAAAATTTAAAGTCTATTTTTAAATCCATAGCTTCAGGGTTTATAACGACAATAATTGTACTTGCACCTTTTTCCATATCAAAGGGAAATATAACTTGGATTTTTGACCTTTATACAAGAGAGGTTTCAGAATATCCATATGCATCAAATAATGCTTTTAATTTTTATTCTTTAATTGGAGCCAATAGAGTAAAAGACTCAAACACAATGTTTATATTCAGTTATCATACTTGGGGAATGCTTTTTATAGTTTTAATAACTTTAATTTCAGGCTTTTTCTATTTAAAAAGTAAAAACAAATACGCTTCAACCTTAGCTGCCTTAATACAAGTAGTTGGTGTATTTAACTTTTCGGTTGGAATGCATGAAAGATACATGTTTACAGCAGTTTTAGCATCAATTTTAGCTTATATATACTTTAAAGATAAAAGACTTCTCTTGATTTCTCTCTTACTAAGCTTTATAAATTACGCTAATATGCACACAATCTTGTTTAACAGGCTTAATATGAATGTTAATTCATCGAGTTCAATGCTAATAGTATTTATATCACTCTTAAACATAACCACCTTTGTATACCTAATAAAAGTTTGCTTTGATTTATGTTTAAAAAAGGATATTAAAGTCACAGAAGACATCCAAAATACTTTATAATATAAAATTCACCAAATCAATTTAGGATTGCCCTTTTTATAAAGGCAATCCTTTTCTTCTTACAGCTGTTTATATTAATAATTTCCAACATTCTTCACCATTCTCTATTATACTTTTGTAATTCGTCAAAACGTAATTCCTATCGAAAATAGTCAAAATTACCACATGTTAATATTCCTTAAACATTTTTTACTTATATTAATAAATTTTAACATTAATTTAATTAATTTCATAATTTTTGTGATAAAATTAATATAAAACTACCAAATGGGGGGATATAATTTGTCTAAACAAAAAAAATTAAATTATCTAACAGCAAGGATGCTATTGATATTTTTCGTGATTTTCACCTTGCTTGGAAATTTCCCACTAAGATCTTTTGCAGCTTCTAATGACAAAACTTTTGACTTAGTTGAAATCAACGATTTTCACGGTGCACTAGAAGATACAAGCAATCCCGCAAATCCTGTTGCTTCAGTTCTTGGAAATAGGGTAAAAGCTGTTAGCGCTTCTAACCCCGATACCATTGTTTTTGGCGGTGGTGATCTTTATCAAGGCTCTGCTCTATCCAACATTTTAAAAGGTGTTCCAGTTCAAAAGGTTATGGACAGCCTTGGAATGCAGTTTACTACTCTTGGAAATCATGAATTTGATTGGGGCTTAGACACTTTAACAAATACAACTATGCAAGGTGCTAATTACAACATAATATGTTCAAATCTATATAACAAAAATCCAGATGGCAGTAAAGGCAGTAGAGTTTTCGACCCTTATAAAATAATAACAAAAGATGGTGTTAGAATAGCATTTATAGGTGGAATAACAAATGAAACACCTAATATCGTTACGCCTTCCTATGTATCAGATAAAATTTTTACTGACTTAGCAACTGAAATTAACAGTGTTGCTAGTGATATTAAAAATAATAATAAGGCAGATGTAATCATTGCTGTAGTTCATGAAGGTGAAGACAATCTAGATAACATAGTAAGCAAACTTTCAAATGTAAATGCAGTATTTGGAGGTCACACCAACACTATTGAAGAAAAGCTGGTTAACAATATACCTGTCATAAATGCAAATTGCAACGGTAAAGGTTTTGCAGATTTAAAGATGACTGTAGCCGCTGATGGAAGTGTACATTTTTTAAATACAACCTCTAGCTATATTGCTTTAGATAATGCAAATGGCTACAAGTCTTCTAATCCAACAACCGATCCTGATATTTCTAGTATTGTAAATGATGCTAAGGCGTCTGTTGGTCCCACATTAAATCAAGTTTTAGGTAATATCAAAAATACTATAACTAGAACTCAAACCTCTAATCCCTATGGTGAATCGGCTTTAGGCAATTGGGCATCGGATGTTATAAAAAATTATGCCAATGCTGATATAGGGATATCTAATAATGGTGGTTTAAGAACAGATTTAAGCAGTGGTGATGTTACCTATGGAGACATATATGCCTTAATGCCTTTTGACAACGACATAGAAACGGTTACCCTAAACAAAGCTCAACTAAAGGATATTCTAGAACAAGCTGTTGGAAACTATCAAGATTCAAGCTATCCTAATACCACTCTTGGTGGAAAAGGGCTTCAAGTCTCAGGAATTAAATTCACTTATGATCCATCAAAATCCTACGGAAACAAAATAACTTCTATAACCAGAGAAAATGAAACTCCAATAAATGACACAGAAACTTTAAAGCTTGCAGGTCCTGATTTCGTACTTACTGGCGGAGATGGCTTTTTAAGATTCAATAAATCTGATATAAAATCAACCTTAGCTGATACTCATAAGCTTGTGCGTGATGCTTTAATGGATAATGTAAAAGCAAATAACACAGTTAACTACACAATGGATAACAGGATTGTAAACTCAGCTACACAAATACCATCTACAATTTCTATCCTTGCAACCTCTGATATCCATGGAAATGTTCTCAATTACGACTATGCAACAGGAAAAGCACCAACAAACACTCAAGGCTTAGCTAAAGTATCCTCATATGTTAATTCTGTTCGTGCTTCAAAACCTAACGTAATGCTTATAGATGATGGCGATACTATTCAAGGAACTCCCCTTTCGTACTATTATGATAAGATAGATACAACTTCTGAATATCCTCTTATGAAGATTATGGGAGCTATGAAATACGATACTTGGACACTTGGAAACCACGAATTCAATTATGGTTTGCCAACTTTAAACAGAGTTATAAGTGATGCACGTAAGGAAAATATAAATGTTTTATCCGCAAATACTTATAATAGTGACAATACAAACTTTGTTAATCCCTACTATATTAAGACCTTTAACATAAATGGTAAAACAGTAAATGTGGGAATATTAGGTCTTACAACTAAATGCATACCCGATTGGGAAGACCCTTCTCACTATGCAGGGCTTCATTTTAATGATCTAGTTGACGAAGCTAAACTTTGGGTTCCTAGAATGAAAGCGGCAGGAGCAAATGTAGTTATAGTAGCTGCCCATAGTGGTGAAGAAGGTGCAGCTGATACAATTCCAGAAAATCAAATTAAAGCAATAGCTACAAATGTTTCAGGTATTGATGCCATAGTTGCAGGTCACGCTCATGTTACTGTTAATGATACAAGCTTAAAAAATCCAAATGGAAAAACTGTACCTGTTGTTGAACCAAACAAATGGGGAACTTTTGTATCACAAATAGATATAACCCTAGATAACAGCGGAAATGCCTCAACTATAAATACCCAAAACGTTAAGATGACAGATTCGATTCCCGAAGACCCTAATATAGTTAATATAATTCAGCCCTATCAAAATAAAACCTTGGACTATATATCAACTAAACTAGGAACCTCCACGGGAGAATTTACAGGCAGTAACCAAACAACTCAACCTACTGCCATAATGGAATTAATAAACAAAGTGCAAAAGGATGCAGCTAATGCTCAACTTTCAATAGCAGCTCCTTTAAGTTCTTCTGCTTACATTCCAAAAGGTGATGTAACTATAAAAGATATTATGTCTGTATATGTTTATGAGAATTATTTATATGGCATAAAAATGACTGGAAAACAGCTAAAAGATTGGCTTGAATACTCCGTAAGATATTATAAACAGGTTTCAAGTCCTAATGATTCAATTGCAAAAGACCCTGCCTTAAATGTTCCTGACTATAATTTAGATCAGCTATATGGTGCTACCTACGATATAGACTTAACGCAGCCTGCTTGCACAATTGATCCTTCAACAGGAAGAATTGCCTCTGGAGACAGAATAAAAAATCTCAAGATTAACGGAGTACCAATTAAAGATTCTGATGTCTTTACTGTAGCAATAAATGACTACAGATACAATGGAGGTGGTGGTTTCATGAAAGCTGCTGGTATAAGCAATACCGATCCAAGTATTGTAACCTACAGCTCCGCCAAAGCTCTTGGAGATGATGGTCAGGTTAGAAGCTTAATGCAAAGTTATATCAAAAACAATCAGACTATATCCCCTGAAAACTCAAATAATTGGAAGTTATATACTACACCTGTTTCGGATACAAGCACTGTTCCCGTTGCTCCTACACCAATCGTAAATCCTTTGCCAACAAATAATAGCACTACATCTACAGGTTCAAACATACCAGGTGAAGCAACTACAGGAGCACAACCATCGTCTACTACAACAAGTGATGCTCCAAATTGTCAATTGTCTCCTAACTCTGAATGTCAAGAAAATACGACTTCTATTAAAACGCTTCCTAAAACAGGTTCTATGATAGATAGCACTGTACTTCTTATTATAGGAACACTGCTTCTACTCTTAGGTTTGGCTTTTATTATTTGGAATAAATTTAAGAATAAACAAAAGTCTGTTCAATAAATTTATCTGTAGGATGTTTTAAATAACTTAAAGCATCCTACAGTATGCATTAATAATTTCAAACAATGAATGGAGTTCAAAAGAAAATGGATGTTAATAGTTTTATTGTTTTATTAAAATATATGTCATTAAGTGTTTTTATTTTTATTATCATAATTCTTATATTAATCAACTTATATCCACTTTTATTTTATAAGTCTCCTATAACAAAATTGAGAAGAGATAGTTTTGATGTGATAATTATTTTAGGATTTCCTGCTTTGCAGAACGGAAAGCCCTCTCCTATAATGAGAGAACGAGTTATAAAAGCAGTTAAATTATTTAATAAAGGATACGCTAATAAGATTATATGTTCTGGTGGAGGAGTATATAATAAATATATTGAATCGGATGTTATGGCTAATTTCGCAAAATCATTAGGTATTCCAAATGGTTGTTTGATTAAAGAGGATAAATCAAGAAACACCTATCAAAATATACAAAATTCAATAAAGATAATGGAGAATAAACATTGGTCATCAGCAATAGTAGTAACTTCTCCTTGGCATTTAAGACGTTCTAACTATTTTCTATCAAAATTTAACATAGCATATCGAATGGAGAAATCCGACTATCCAAAAGAATTCTCTTATCTTTATATTATTGCTATGTACATGTGGGAGAATTATGTAATGACTAAAACTAAAATGAATTTACTTCTTTCTTTTCTACTATTAGAAATTTATCTAGGTTATTTATCATACGTTTATTATTATCTTCAATAGAATGAGTAACTGAATTATTCTTAGCTGGCATATATGCTATAAATTGTTCCATATCTTGTGGATAATTAAAATCTGCATATACCTCTTCAACCTTTCTAAGAAGTTCATTATCATCTTTTATTGTACTTCTTAGATAATTTAATATTCCATACCTTAATTTTCTTATTTCTAACTCCCAACTTGCACTTTGTGGAACTAGCATATCAATTTTAAATTTAAAAAGCATTTTTGTCAGTATTTCACCTTTTAAATTATCTTCAATCCCCCATGCTAATTCATTTATAAATTCATCATCCTCGTATTTATCATCATTCATCATTTTAAGCGCATAAGTTGTTAATTCATCACACTTTACTAGATTAATGCTTATACCAACGTATAATGTTCTCCAATCGTAATCTATTCCACTCTTATCTAGCATGTCCATATTTATAATCATAAGTTATTACCTTTCTTTTATAGTATTTGAGTTGGAATCCCGTTAACAAAATCACTACTAACATGTAAAAAGGAAGAACCTACCATTCCAATACCGTGTCCAACTATAGCAATTCAACCCATATTTGCTTTTTAAACTTAACTTTTAAAATGCTTTTCATTCTACTATTTATTACCATATAATCATCTACTTTGCTAAGGGTTTCTACATCTTCAATTTTACAAGTAAAAACTATTAATTCTTGATAAGTTATTGTTACTTCACAAATTTTCCTATATACATCCATGAACATAACTATTTCAAATCCCTTATCATCTTTTAAAGAATAAATAAGTTCACCTGCTTCTACCTCTCCAATGCTAACAGGTTCATTGCAAAACAACTCTAATAACTCATACTCATCATATTTAATACATATATATTCTTCCACCCTATTTGTTTTCATTTGTCATTAGTAAATTCGATACCACAAATATAAAAAATCACTTGCCGATTTATAGCAATGGCTTTTTACTGCATTTTATTGCTTTTTACTGCATCTAGTATAATAAAAGTACAAAAGAATTGAACCGAAATTACAGCAATACAAGTTATAGCACCAACGGCATCACCACTATTTATAAAATTAGAAAAAACTAATAGAAATATGTATGATACAACAATTCCTAATATGACAGATTTAGCAATATTTTTAATAACATTAATTAAATTAAATTTCATTTGATAACTCCTTTAATTTACTTCCTTAAATTTTTTTATTACTTTCCTTCTTCTCTTGCGGATACTTCTAGCATGAAATCTTCTATAAAACTATCAACTATGTTTCGAAATAATTCAAATGGTATATACTATATTCCTTTGGGATTGTTAAACTTTACTTCACTATACAATTCCGTATTGTCCCATGCTATTTCTATAGTATCTTCAACAATTTGTTCTTTGATCCTAGGCATTTGATTTAATTATTCAATCCATTCCTGCGGTAAATCTCTTAAGTCTTCTTCAATAAAGTTCCCTATATTTTGCACCTCCAAATTAAAATATTATTTCTAATGCTTGTTTCTTGACAATTTCACTATCAAACTATTTCACTATATCTTCATATCTTCATCTCCATTACCATTCAACAGAATCGGGATAATATCCCTATTCTTTATCCTACCTTAATATAACATTAACAACAATAAATTTCATGATATTTAATATTTCCTTGTATTGAATGGATTTATTACGAATTTCAATCTCATAATCATTAAAAGTATCAAATCCTGTTGTATATTCATTTAGTTTTCCTTCATAATCATGTACTTTAATGTTAACATACCAGTTTAAATGTTAGTCATTGCACCTTGTTATTCATTTTATAATTGAGCTGTATTTTTGTACTTATTTACAATAAAACACCTTTACTTTTCCATTTGGGAAGTTACCTTCCCATCCGCATGGCCATCCTCCAGATAAATAGATTTGAAAAATTTTTTCAAAGAAATAATTCTTTTTTCCAAGTATTGCTCTAACTTTTATGCAGTTCATTAAATCGTTATATACATCATCCCATACTTCCTTACATTCATCACTTAATGCTATTTTACTTACATTTTTTATACCTATTTTCCTTAGCTCCTCATTTATAGTCTTATAATTTTCATATTTATATATTTCTTCATTAAAACTGGACATTTGCAAATCTTTTATATCCTGCCAAGTATAATATTCATCGTCCATCAAGTATTCATCATAGTCATATGCAAATTCTTTGCATTTTTCAAAATCACAATATTCTACTATTTCTTCTACCACCTTCTGTTTATTAGTAAATAGTTTAATATTATCTACTAAACTTAGACTTTCCTTAACCAAACTATTATTAAGCTTAAGCATTATTTATTAAACCACCTTTCCCAAAAATGAATGGTGTAATCTCCATAATTTTGTCCTATATTTTCTCTTATAATTAGACATCATCCATAAACTTATAGAATTTCTATTTCATAATTCTTAATATTAATTTTGTTTTCAATCTGCATTACTTCCCATAGTCCTTCTTTTAAGGATTCCCCTTCATATTCCTTACGTTTTTTTATTTTATCTTTATTTATCTTAAATGGTGATTTATTATTTAATTCCATTTTTAATTGATAGCTAAGAACTGAAAATACTGCAAATACTCCAATACCTGATTTCCATGTTAACCAATCTAGTAATGTATCCTCTAATGTTAAATTCACCCTTTTTCAGGTTCATCAATATAATATTCATATATTTCTGCCATTGCATTATCTAAATCTAACATAGAACTTCCTGGCTTATATGGATTAAATCCAAAAGAATACACTCCTCTTCCTACTAAGAAATCATCCTGTTCATTTCTTTTTATCGCAAGTAATAAACCTTCTCTGTTTAATTTCTCATTCATCTACTTATAATCTCCTCTACCTTAAATTTATTTTTTTACATTATTAATAATTATATTATATAATTCCCTGTCATTGTCCTTCTTTATTTGTCTAATTATGCCTTCCCGTTGTTCCACCTAATGTTTTTCCTCCTGGAATCCATTGATAATTACATCCATCTTCAATTCCTTTTACTATATGCAAATCAATGCCCCATCCAATGGAACTTCAACTCTCACTATTCCATTAGCAAAAACATCTTTAGGTAATCCTAGCTCCTTAGCAAGTTGTAGTTTAAATTCCGGCGTAGAATTTGAAATAGAATCTTCAATTCTTTGTGGAAGTACAAATTGCCTACCTTTCTTCCCTGAACTACCTCTAGACGGCTTTCGTTGATTCACTTTACGGTATCTCTCTCTGCACAAATGCCTGTTCTAATTATCTAGGAAATCCTTTATAAACGCTTATACTTGAGGAGTTACTAAAAAATAATGAAGCAGCTTACTTAAATTCAGCCGCTTCATTTCATCTTTTCACTGCATTATTACAATTATGAAGTATATTCTTTAATAATTTTTTATCAAAATTACTGCTATTAAGTAGTTCTTTGTAATCCCATCCATAATTTTATTTTGCCACTTTTCCCATTGTTATCATGTATAAAAATTTAAAGATTCTATCTTCATTACCATTTTCAACAATTGAAAAGTTTTGTCTTTCATCTACACCATACAAAATCCAATTTTCATCTTCAAAGTAACACCCTATAGAATTAGGTATATTTGTTTTTCTTCCAACTACAATATTTAATCTTTCTAAATTTATTCCTAATTGATTAACCTTTTTCATATATTCATCTTGTTTCATTACTTACCATCCCCATATGTTTCTTAAGATGCCTACGTCTTCTAACGACTTTACTTTAATTGGTGTATTAATTTGTCCTGTTCCACCATAACTTCTTGTGACTAAAGCTATTGAACTATGACCAAACATCATCATATTCTTTGTAAGTCTCATTCATACTTTTTATCAACTCTTCTATTTTTATATTATTTCAATCTCGTCTGTTTTTTCCTATTGTATTTAAAGCTCCTGGTTTTTTAATTATACATAACTTGAGTAAACAGCTTATATTTAATTTTTCACCTAATATTATCCTAATACCTTTCAAATTAATATTTTTATTTTATATATATTCTTACAATACGCATAATGTCATAAACTATTTTCTCGTATTCTATTTTAATAAGCCTAAATCTCCTATATACCAACAATTTCATCATGAGCATCTATAGATTTTTCGTGTCCAAAGTATGCCTAATTTATGATCTTATTATGTCCAAGTTCAACCTTAAAAAGAACTCCAACAGACACCATTACAGCATCTACTGGAGCTTTACTAGTTGCTTATTTCAGCCACGAAAAGAAGTTTCTGCTGAATTTGCTATATTTATTGATAACTATTATTAAAAAAGCTAGTTAATATTTATTTTTGTAGTCAGTTAACAATATACCTTAATATCGGTGCTAAATCTATCTATTTTTTATGGTGTACTTTAATATTGAATATATTGCTTTTTCCTACAACCACAATACTCAATTTATCCTTAACTCCATTACCTCAAAAATCCTCTTCTTCCCAATAAATATTCTCGGCTTCACTTATATCTATCCATTTTTCAAAACTATCATAATCTGTTCTTGTAAAACCCAAATCTGATAATAGATACGACCTTGGTCCGCTCATTAACAACACACGCCCTTTATCTTTTTTCTTAACAGCAAATACATCACCTTTATATTTGCAAACCAACGATCTTCTGTAAATTCTTTCTACATCTGTCTTTTTAAGTTCTAAATAGTATATACCAAATGGCGATTTAGCAAATCCATTTTCATAAATATCACTATATAATTCTACTTTATCTTTGTGTCTATTACATTCATATTCTTTATTATTATATATTGCATAATAACCTGTTAATTTTCCCATGTTTTACTCTCCTTAATCAATAATTTCATACCACTTACCTTTATTTCTTACAGCTACTAATATTTCTTTACTACTACCTCTTTCAAGTTTATAAATAGCTGCTCCATCATGTACTTCACAGAAATTTCTTTTTTGGTCATAAACTCTAATTTACCAATTCCACCATCTATATCCTTAGTTACACCTGTACCTAAATACGGACTATCCATTTTAAATGTACTTCTAGCATCTAACCCTAAAACATTTTGTGCCATCTTAACATCTTCATCTATAGTACCGCCATAACTATGTACAACATAATCCTCTGTATCTTCTGATGTAAATCTTTCAATGTATAATGCTTGTGTATCAGGATTAGTGTATACACTTACGGTTCCATCCCAATTAATATAATTCAAACCAAGCTTTTTATAATAATCATCATATGAATAACAATCTTGCATATCTTGAGCCCTAGTAATACAATTTCCAACTGTATCACTAAACTCTCCATTATTTATACAGTTTTTATATGCATTTTCAAGAATAACTTTTGACATCAACGTATCATTATTTGGCATTTCAACAGATTGATTAATCCTATCAATTTTTCTAATCGTATCTTCCGATAAATCTTTCATATTTGTATGAGTTATGTTTATATATTCACCCTTTGTCATTCCTTCATCATCTAATGCCTTACTAAAATTTTCTTCGAATGATGCAAGTTCACTGTTTCTTATACCCTCAATAGATGTTTTTGATTTAATCTCTTTAACATAATGATTTTCCCTGGACACTTTTAGTATATTATCTAATTCTTCAGCTTCACTTAACTCCCCAGTTTATTCTAAATTTTCCATAATTTTAGCTTCATCGGCCCCAGTACCACATGCTTTATATACCTTACCAGCTGTAAATACTGATGTAGCAAAACCAGTCCCAATACCGATGTCATTCGCCCAGATTGAGTCAATACCCGCAGATTTCGCGAGACTTTTTGCTATAGGTGCAACCACAAAGTTAGTTCCTACACCAACGGCTGTTGTTACAGCTGTTTTCCCAACACCTGCTATGACTGCTCCAGATACTGCTTGACCTGCTTTCAAAGCAGCTCCAACTGCAATCACTGAACCTACCACAAATACTGCCACATTTCCAAAGGTATCATAAGCACTTTGATTTCCTTGAAAAAGAGTATCTCTCAGCGGATTGAAAGCTTTATCTGCACCAGTAACCATGATTTGGCCACCCTCAACAACATTGGATACCCCATAGGCTCCAGCACTCAAACCAGCTGTCGCAAAAATTGCAACTGCTCCTATTACCACTGCACCAACTCCAAATAACTTTCCAAACACCTTTATGCTGATTCGCTTCCTTCTGTCTAGCATCAGCCATTCGTTTCTGGTCAGTACCATAGTTCTTACTAATTCTATCCCAATTAGCGCTAAAGTCTTTCTGATTATCTTGTACATACTTGGCATTAACCTCAAAAGCATTCACAAAATCCTTACTTATAAGCTTACTAAAGCTTCCTGGACTATAAGAATAACCACGTGGAACCGAAAGCGTACTCTTCAAGAGAGATGTTGTCTGTGCAATTAAATCTTGAACTTGATTGAATCCTGGGTCTGACTGTTCGTAATCATTCCATTTATTATTGAGATTGCTTACTATTTCTTTCATGGTGCCCATATCTTTAGCAACATTAAAGAGACGTTTGCTGCCTGCTCCACTTAGAGATATAATATCCTCCGCTTCATCTGAAATAGCTTTTAATTGGTTGCTCGTTTTAAACGAAAAAAGGCTAACACATTTTTATAAGCGTTAACCTTCCCCAGTACTGCAATATATTTAATACTTAATTCTTACTTTTATTGCTCTTGTTTCATTATAATCATTATGCATTATGCCTTTTGCTATAATCTATACTTTATTCTGCCAGCTTCACCTCCGATCATATTAATCACATTATGATTTTCTCAACTAGACAGAATAACTACCTCCTCTACTACAAACTTCCGTACTTTTCAATAACAGCTTTATCTGCACAGTATTTATAAAATTTATTTATCAATTCATCAATATCCTGTTTTTTTGCTATTTTGTTAAGCCAATCTTGAGGAATCTCATCCATCTTATAATACATTCCAGCAATAGCACCTGTAATTACTCCAACAGTATCTGTATCTCCCCCTAAATTAACAGCTTTTAAAATTGCTTCTTTAAAGTTTTTTGTATTCCCTACACACCAAATAGCAGCTTCCAATGTATGCACCACATATCCATCTGATAATATTTGTTCTTCTGGAACATTAAAAAAATTGCTATCAAAAATTCTCTTATAATATTTAAATTCGTCCATATATATATGATTCTTAGGAAAATTTTCCTCAAAAAGATCCAATATATCTTTAATTGATTTTTCTAATGTATTATTGTGGTATAGTCTCAATAATAGCTCAATATAAATAATTGAACCTACTATAGCTCGTGGATGAGCATGAGTAATCTCCGTATATTGTTTAATAACTTCTGCCTTTTTAACAAAATCAAACTCATTATCAAATAAAAAAGCTAATGGAGATATTCTCATAATAGCTCCATTACCATTATCATATTCAGATTGTCCTCCACAATTTTGGGGTAAACAACCAGCCTTAAATCTTCCTATAGCTTGAGCTGTAGCTCCACCTATATCAAACATCTGTCCATATGGGGTCATATAGCCTTTATCTTGATAATTAACAAACTTCTCCATCAAACTTTTGATAGTACCTTCTTCAACTATATTTTCTATTAAACATAAAGTTAATGATGTATCATCAGACCAAGTTCCAGCTGGCTGATTATAGGTACCATATCCAATTATATCTTCCACAAAAAAAGATCCTCTTTTTTTAAACTCCACCGGAACTCCAACTAAGTCCCCTAAAATACTACCATATATAGTTGGAAGAACTCGCTCTTTTATATATAGGCGAAGAAACATTTTATTATCCTCTTCCCACCTATCAATCATTCTTACACCTGACATAATATTCACCTACCTCTTTAAATTCAAATCTAAAACAATATTCAATTTTCCATCACTACCTACAGTGGCTTCTTTTATTATCATTTCTTGTCCATGATTTAAAAGTAATTCTGCCTCATCAGGAAAATAGCTAATTTTACTGACATACGCTGCTTCGGTACCTTTCGGCACATTTATTTCCCATGAGACATTCATATAATCAAAAGATGATTCTTTGACAAGAGCAGTACTCATAAATCCATCATCTTTAAATGTTTTTCCAACCAAGGAACTAAAATCCAAACTACCATCTTTACCAACATCAATCAAGTTTCGTAGAGGATTCAAATCTGTTCCTCTGTATACTTTCATATCATGTGGAACACTTGCTTTCTTAAGTCCACTCTTTATATCTTCAATTATTTTAGGATCTATTCCATCTAAAGAATCATTAACTCCTCTTAAATAATTGTTAATCTTTTTATAGTCATTCCCAGTATATTGCCTGATAGCATTTCTCTCACTATCATTTAAAGACTTTAGCCAATTATCATAATATTGACTTCCCCATTCATTTGCCTGGTCCATATTTGTTATAGTTATCCTAGCATCTCCACTCTTAACTGCCTTTACAAAGTTATCCTTAACATCACTAACTCCATTTTTGAAATTATTCCCAACTTCACTAAACTCTATATTAGGTCCTACACTAACTCGACCTACACCGGGCATTTCAGCCTCTACTTGACGCGTTAATCCTTTTAAATCTTTTCCTGTATTTTTTAATACCTTACCAAAACTTTTTACCGCTTCTCCTGATGCTGGTAAAAGCTTTCCATTTACAAATCCTGCTGCTTTTTTAACATCATCAAGCGCCCTTCCTGGTAAATTAATTACACTCTTAGCATTTTTTGCACTTGAAACAACAACAGATTTTGTTAAATCACCTATAGCACCCTTACCTTCACTAAATACTGTACGCAAATCTGCAACTTTACTACCAATGTTATCAACGGTTCTCCATGGTAAAGTAGCTATATTCTTAGCATTTTCTACACTTGAAACAGCGATGGATTTCGAGAATGTACCTATTTTACCAACTAAACTTTCCGCCTTGCTTGCATCACCAGCCGCAGCACCTATATCTTCCGGTGCCACAAGTACACTTGCAGCCACCGCAGCTGTTTGTCCTATCACATATGCATTTCCACTACGAATCTGGTTCCACCAATTTCCGATGCTTTTACCAACTTGTGCTCCTGCTTGAGGATGAATGTATTATAACATATGATAACTACTAAAAAATGAACCAGCCTACTTAATTTAAGCTGATTCATTTCATCTTTTCACTTCATTATTATAATTATAAATTCATTTATATATAATATTCCATCAATTTTTATAGCATTTATTAATTCTATTAGTTTATGTATCTAGATACTTCTTAATTTTGCAGTAGAAATCTATTTGCAAAATAGTATACTACTATTTCATTCTCTTAACTATATTATCTAAGATTTTAGCTTTACTTATTCTACAGAATTTATCATTCACATTATCCGGATACTTTTCTTTAAAATTATTTAAAATAAATTTTATATTTCTTCTGTAATAAATTTGTCTATTTCAATCAAATCTTTAATTAATTCTACTAAATACTCATCATCAATTATTTCTAAATATTGTGGATAATGGTAATTATTCTCCTTGTTATATGCTTGCCATGCTACATATGAAACCGAAATCATAATTGTACCATATTTATTTCCTAATTTATCATCCTCAGTATTACTGGTTATATCAGCTAAGCATTTATTATCATTAGCAATCAAACTACATATTTCATATTTATTAACATTACCACCTTCCAACCATTCCCAACACATATCAATAGCATCTCTACAAAACTTATACTCAGTATTGTGTTGTTCTATACTATTTAATGTAATTTCTGACATAATTAGCGCTACAGCAGCTTTTCCATTTTCACAAATACCATCTAACTTAATTATCATCTAACATTTTCATGATTTCTTTTTTACTTATATTTTTTTCTTTTGACATATTACTCAGAGGGTAATTTTCTAATAAATAATCTTTTATTCTATTAATACTTTCAATTTTAAACAATTCAGTTTTAATTGCATTCTGAATGATATATATTAATGTATCATCACTAACATTATCTAACTCTTCGGGTGGACAGCTATCTTCATTAATATACGCCAGCCAAGATGTATATGCTATAGCATAGTATAGTACATACCACATATGCTTATATTTTATTTGTTTTGTAATATAAGCAATTCCTGATATGTCCTCTTCACCATCGATATTACCAATATAATCACATAATTCATCAGCATCTATTTCTTCACCCTCAAGCCACTTCCAACTATTATCTAAGGCTTCTCTACCAAGATTATATCCATAATCATTTTTATCTATTAGACTAAATACTTTTTCAGCAATAACTAATCCTATAGTAACTTTTGCATATTCATTAATTTCTTTTATGAAGTTTATCATTAAATATCACTCCTGTTCTGGATAATGCGAAAATTGAAATTTATTTTTTGGATTTTTTCTTACTTGTACAGCGTTTAACACTTCACCATTTTTCACTTCAAATGACAAAGTGCCTCTAGGAAATTCTATAGAATAATCCATTTGTGTTGTAACCTTTATTTTTAAATTTGGGTACTTATCAGTTAATTGCTTAAATATACCCTTTCTCCCGTAAATATCAGGTTTAAACAGACCTAAAGTACATTTATCACAAACACCTCTTGGATTAGATTGGTGGATATAGAATGTTCCTTTAACATCTTCTGGTTTTAGTCCCGCTTTTTCAATAGCATCCTCAAATTCAGCAATGGAGCCTTCTTCTGCATGTTCCATAAATTGTTTATGACCTGGTATACTTTTATCATATGGAGCTGTTATCCCACGATTTGGAAATATGTCATCTAACCCTTGTAATCCTCCTTCTTTTCTAACTTCTGGTGATGCTCCATTAAATTTCTTACCTTCTAATCCTTTTACATCAGTTTTTCCTACGGAAACTGTATTCCTCTCTGGAACTCCAATTTGAGCTCTATATACATCTAAATCTGCTTTACCTAATTTAATTTCAGTTTTAGACTCCACTCCATTTCCACTCTTAACGGCCTTCACAAAGTTATCCTTAATATTTCCAACTCCATTTTTAAAATCATTAACTACTTCACTAAACTCTATATTAGATCCTACACTAACTCGACCCACACCGGGCATTTCAGCTTCTACTTGACGAGTTAATCCTTTTAAATCTTTGCCTGTATTTTTTAATACCTTGCCAAAACTTTTTACCGCTTCTCCTGACGCTGGTAAAAGCTTTCCATTTACAAATCCTGCTGCTTTTTTAACATCATCAAGCGCCCTTCCTGGTAAATTAATTACACTCTTCGCATTTTCTGCACTTGAAATAGCGATGGATTTTGAGAATGTACCTACTTTACCAAGTAAGCTTTCCGCCTTGCCTGCATCACTAGCTGTAGCACCTATATCTTCCGGTGCCACAAGTACACTTGCAGCCACCGCAGCTGTTTGTCCCATCACATATGCATTTCCACTGCGAATCTGATTCCACCAATTTCCCATTTGTGCCATCAATTGTGCTCTTGCTTCAGGATTTGTCCATAAAGTATGCTCTGCTTTTCCTGTGTCATATACACTAAACTGACCCATTCCTCCTGCCAATTGAATAGCCCCATTGCCAAAACCAGCCACAAACTTTTACAAAATATGGATGAAGCTTGTAATTTAAGCATTATACATGATAGGAAAGTAAAAAGTCAAACTAGAAACTCTTTAAAATCCTTAATGTCACAGACATAGCTTCTATTGTTTTAGGACTTTTCCCAACCTCTATTAGGCTCATCTTGAAATCTTCAATTAATTTCCACATAAGCCTTACTCCATTCAATCTCTTTACATGGAAAAAGGGTCAATGTTTCTTAATTAGAAACATTGACTCTTATCATAGTTATATATAATATATACTTAGTTTTTCTTTTAGTTAGAACTTAATACATTATAAATCAACTTCTTTTGGATAGTAAGCAACTATCCTACCTTCAGGATATTCTCCATCCCAACCACAAGGGAACCCTCCTGTTTGGTAGATTTTAAACATTTTTTCATAAAAGTTTATAGCTCTTCCATTTACAGATCGATTAACAGCACAATTTTTCAAATCAACTACAACGCTTTCGAAAAATTTACTATAGGAGTCTGTTATATGCCTTCTTAACCCCTCTGATATAATGTCCAAAAGCAAATCTAATTCCTTAGGTTTTTCATCATCTCTTAACCTGTAAAGTTTTCCTTTAACCTTACTCATTTCTAATTGCCTAATATCCGACCAAGTATATTCATCCTCACCATATAATTTTTCAAATGCAAAATCCTCTATCTTTTCAAATTCGTTTATAACAAAAATATCCTTAGGGATGCTACCTTTTTTATGGCTATCCATTGTGTTACTAAAATCGATAACTTCCTTAATTAGATCGGAGTATGCACCATATTTCATAGTTTATTAAACCACCTTTCCCATAGTTCTATTGTTGCGCCTCCGCCCCTATCCCAGATTGGCTTGACTTTATTCTTGTTAATAACTCTGTCCTGCTTATATGCATCAAAGCCTTTTTTCTTAATCTTACTCAACTCTTTTTCCAAGTAATCATCTTTCATATATAGTGGTAAACCTTTATCTTGAAGTTTTCTTAACTTTTGTTGCAAATCATAAACTTGTTTCTCTAATATATTAATACTCTGATTGATATCCATAGCATTTAATTGTCTCTCAACAAAATCACTATAAACTGCATGGTATCCTTCGTGTCGAGACATTGGGCTGATAGATTCATCAGGTCGACGAAGGAAATATCCATTTGAAGCATGATCCATATCCATACCAATCTTTTGTATAATAGGATGCTCTTTAAAATCCTTAGGAATAATATGCTGAGCCTGATAGGGCGTGCGTTTTGTTGATCGAGGTAATCCCATTTCCTCAAACATGTTTTTACCAAGTTTTGTAGAACTTCCACCTGTAACTACCCCAGGAGTACCTGGTATTAATCTTTTAGATTCAGCCGCCATATCACCAAAACCATTTTCTCCAGCTTTACCCACTCTGAAAGCACTTTTAGCTTCTTTCGCTCCTGCAATAGTTGCTTTATAAGCGGCTTTTGCACCAGCTCCCGCTGCACCAGTCGCAGAAAAACAAGTGTTTGCATACTTACCGCTTTCCTCCACGTAAGTTTTTCCAAAAGCTTTTGCAAATTCAGCTGAAGCAGTCCCAAAGTCACTTACTGTTCCTTTTACTTTAGTCAATACACTCTTAGCATTTTTTGCACTTGAAACAACAACGGATTTTGTTAAATCACCTATAGCACCCTTGCCTTCATTAAGTACTGTACGCAAATCTGCAACCTTACTACCAAGGTTATCAACGGTTCTCCATGGTAAAGTAGCTATGTTCTTAGCATTTTCTACACTTGAAACAGCGATGGATTTTGAGAATGTACCTACTTTACCAAGTAAACTTTCCGCCTTGCTTGCATCACCAGCCGCAGCACCTATATCTTCTGGTGCCACAAGTACACTTGCAGCCACCGCAGCTGTTTGTCCTATAACATATGCATTTCCACTGCGAATCTGGTTCCACCAATTTCCAATGCTTTTACCAACTTGTGCTCTTGCTTGAGGATTTGTCCATAAAGTATGTACTGTTTTTCCTGTGTCATATACACTAAACTGACCCATTCCTCCAGCCAATTCAATAGCACCACTGCCAAAACCAGCCACAAACTTTGCAATGGGATTTCCTGTTTTCACTAAAGGCTCACCAATGTTTTTGTTATACCATTGTAACGCCCCATTTGTCAAGTTTCCTACTAGATTGTAACCCTTGCCAGTTATGGCCATTGAGGTATGATTTATAGCACTATTAACTCCTCCAACCACCATACTACCGCCCAAAACAACTAAACCAATGGATAATCCACCTGTGAATGGCGTTAAACCTAGTCCTATCACTGTAATAACGGTACCACCTGCAATTTGAAGCTCGTCCCAAATTAGTCCAATAAGTCCCTCTTTTTGAGCTTCCTTTTTTGCTTCTTCAGCCATTCGATTTTGGTCAGTAGTATAGTTCTTACTAATTCTATCCCAATTAGCCTTAAAAGCTTTCTGATTATCGGCATTTTGTGCATAATTTGCATTAACCTCAAAAGCATTCACAAAATCCTTACTTATAAGCTTGCTAAAGCTTCCTGGACTATAAGAATAGCCACGTGGAACCGAAAGCGTACTCTTCAAAAGCGATGTTGTCTGTGCAATTAAATCTTGAACTTGATTGAAGCCTGGGTCTGCCTGTTCGTAATCGTTCCATTTATTATTGAGATTGCTTACTATTTCTTTCATGGTGCCCATATCTTTAGCAACATTGAAGAGGCGTTTGCTGCCTGCTCCTCTTAGGGGTATAATATCCTCTGCTTCATCTGAAATAGCTTTTAATTTATTGCCAATAGAAGTAAAATCAGATTGGTGTGAGCTTAGATTATGCTTATGGGCATCAAAATCTTCTTTAATGAGCTTGAAACTCTCATCACTATCCACTTCTAAATAACCTTTAACATACTTACCAAGTGCCATTTCATAATTGTTAAGGATCAGCTCAAGGGTTTGAATCAAGGTCATATGTACTTCGCTAATATAGGCTTTCATTGCATTAGCCGCGTTGCCTTTTATGGCATTAGTTTGGCTTAATTGAGTCATTGCCTGATTCAATTCATCAAGGGGCTCCGTCCTATTTTTAATTCCTAGCGCAATCCGAACGGAAAGGTCGGTCAGTTCCTCATAATATAGTTCACTATTACTCATTATTTTGCCTCCTTCACCTGTATTTTACCCCAAATGTTTTTTTATTACAATAATGGTGAATAGTTAACTAAGCCTAAGTCATTATTTTGTATTGGGTCATAATACTATTCATAATATATTGCCTAATAAACCCGGGAAACCAAGTGTTAAATTATTGGCAACAGAAACTTCCTCACCTAATTCAAAATATGTTAGAAATATTTTGAAAATCAACTTAATTTTACAACAATTTCTCTTTTTTTATTAATAGTACTTAATTCTTTCAAATGCTACATCTTTATATTATTTTTTTAATTTTCAAAAAATATATTGTAATTTCTACATAAATGTATTAAAATTTATATTAACATCAATATATCGTCAAAAAAACCTTTTTATTTATAGCAAATAGTGAAATATACTATATTATTGCAAATACTTATTACACTTATATCCAATAAACTTTAATAAATATTTTAAGCAAATATAAAAAACCTCAAAAAAAATTGGAAAATACTATTGTAAACGTTTTTATAAAGTGCTATTATATACTTACAAAACACAGTGTACATAATTGACTGCTAATGGACGTCTATATTTATAATAATAAATTTATTTAGCATAAAATCTATATTTGACATAAAGCATTTATTATTTAAATCAGGAGGGTGACAAAAATGACATTAAAAAATCCAAAAAAACTATTTTTATCTATTTTTGCAGTACTATACATTATATCTGCAGCAAATCCAACTAAGGTTTCCGCATTTTTTTCAACATGCAAAGCTGGTGTTTTTCTTGGATGGGATAGAAATATTGACACATCTATAGCCTACACCGATGGCTATTCCAATCGATTAGATATTATATCTTATGACCTTTGCAATTGGAACGGGAATAACGACTCATCTTCCATAAGTTGGGATAGTGCCTCAACTATACGTGATCTTCAAAAGCCAAATATCCCATTAATCAAGCAATACAAAGGACCTTATGCTCATTTAATAAAAAACGTCATAATATCAGCTCATATGCCTTGTCC
Organism: Clostridium acetobutylicum ATCC 824; assembly: GCF_000008765.1. Taxonomy (NCBI): domain Bacteria; kingdom Bacillati; phylum Bacillota; class Clostridia; order Eubacteriales; family Clostridiaceae; genus Clostridium; species Clostridium acetobutylicum. The sequence continues at coordinate 391,006 of NC_003030.1, read as the reverse complement.
TACAGGTGGAACTAGTAATGGTTCTATATCTCCTCAGGATTTTGCAACTTTAGCTAATACAAAAATTCAAGATATCAATTCTTCTAGCCCTTGGTTCCTTCAGAATTACAAGGCAATTGTATCAAAGGTTGGTGACGGACTTGAATACTACGGACATGTTGGAACAGTTTACTTCCGCCCATTCCATGAGGTTAACGGAAACTGGTTTTGGTGGGGAGATAAAGACGTGTCTCAGTATAAACAACTTTGGATAAATCTACATGATTATTTGGTTAGTAAAAATTCTGGATGCCGCGGATTAACTTGGTTAAAATTTTGTTACGCACCTAATAGCGGAAAGAATGCAGCATTATATTATCCTGGTGACGATTATGTGGACATGGTTGGTATGGATGCTTATAGCGATAACCCTTCAACAGACACATACGTAAAAAGAGCCTATGCAGAGCTTACAGGCGGAACTTACAACGGAGTCACTTATCCTGGAATTGATAAACCATTTGGATTTCCAGAGCTTGGCCCAAATGTTGGCGGAGATTATGTGGACAATAAAAATCGCTTAATAAAGAAATTTGATTATAAAAGATGGTCAGATGCTATCAAGTTAAATTACCCCAAAGCAAGTTACTTCATAATTTGGAACGGTGGCTACGAGCCAAGAAATAATGATAACGGAACATCCCTGTTTAATATGAGCTACTAGTATAATTTAAATTTTCTCATTACTTTAAATATTCAAAAAAGGAAGTGCTTCTAAAAATTACTATAAACACTTCCTTTAGATTATCTCTTTATAATTTTTTTAACAGCTAAAACTACAGGAATAGTTATTAATACAGATATAATAGCCTCACAAGTACCGTTTGTAACTGCTACTCCATAAATAGTTGCAGCTGCAGCCTTAGCACTTATATGTTTTGCAGTTGCATATCTAGCTGCATATAATACATAAATCATGGTAAGTACCCCAAAGGTATTAGTTAAGGTTCCAACCACTGCACTAATTCCTATTTTAATAGACTGGTTCTTTGCCTTTATTAGTGTATACGCATAATACGAAGTTACCCCTATTAAAACTCTAGGCAAAACTGAAACCAAAGGATTCATGTATGCAAAAGACAATAAATTTGGAGACATTATATTTTGTATTATACTAAACACTCCAAATATAAGTCCTATAGCCACTCCAACTATTGGTCCTTCAAGTATAGCTCCTATAATTACAGGAATATGCATAATGGTTGCTTTAGCTATAGGCAATGGTATAAATCCATATCCAGTTAACCCTAAAACAATAGAAATAGCTGAAAGTAATCCGATAACAGTTAACTGTCTTGTTTTAAACATGTTTTTATTACTCATTTTTTTCCTCCGTTCTTATTCCATTAAGGATATAATTCGAACTTTCCTGTGAAAATTCTACCTGAAATACAGTTTCAAAAGAATACTGTTTTATCCGAGTTATTATAACATAATTCTATTTTATTTAAAACTATAAATTCTTTAAATAAGTTTACGAAAACTTTACTATAGACCTATATATTGGGATTGATTTTTTTAAAGCTTCAAAAAAAAATTAAAGAAGCAGCTCACACCTGCTTCTTTAATCTTTGTAAGGGATTGATTTTTATAGAGCTATATTTATATTATCTAATTTCTTTCACTCTATAAAAGGGTATTTTTATACTTACTATTATATATTCTTTCTTCAATAATAACAATTATTATTTTGAAATTCTTTTTGTTTTCACATATGAAAATGTAATAAATCCCAATGAAATGAGCATTCCTAAAATACTAACCAATTGAGCTACCCTTATAGGGCCAAGCATTAGACTGTCCGTTCTCATTCCTTCGATAAAAAATCTACCAAGGGAATACAATCCTACATATCCAAAAAATACAACTCCCTTATTCTTACACTTTCTAATTAAAAGCATCAATATTATAAATGTAACAAAATCCCATGTAGATTCATACAGAAAAGTTGGATTATAATACATACCATCTATAGTCATGCCCTTTTGAATAAATTTAGGAAATTTCTCTATAAAACTGTATGTAACTGGTCCTCCATGGGCCTCGCCATTAAAAAAATTCCCCCATCTTCCTAGGGCTTGAGCTAAAATTATAGAAGGCGCTGCAATATCCATAAGCTTTAAAAAACTTAACTTTTTATATCTTGAATAAATATAAGCAGCTAAGCATCCAAATATAAGCCCGCCGTGAATGGCAAGTCCGCCATTTCTTATATTTATCATATCAATTATGTTTCCATTATAACTCTTAAATTGGAAAATAACGTAGTAAAGTCTCGCACCTATTATACCTATAGGAAGAGAAATCAAAATAATATCTAATACAGAATCATACTCAATTTCTCGTAATTTACTGTTTGAATATGCCATGAAGAGTCCTAAAATTACTCCTGTAGCAATAAGAATTCCATACCATCTTATTTCAAGTCCAAATAACGTAAATGCAACCGGATTCAAAGTACCACTTCCTTTTTGTTCATAAATATGCAAATACAACAATATCATTTTAACACAAACTATTAGTATTTTTAAGTAATTTATTTTAAAAATTAAATATGCTATAATTTAAGATATATTTTTAGTCGTTTTATTTAGAACGAAGGGAGAATACTAATTGAAAAAAAAGAGAAAAAACCCAAGACTCGTTTTAGGAAAAAAATTATTAACGGTCCTTTTTATCTTTTCTATAGTTTTTTCCGCACTTATTTTTAGACTTTTTTTTATAATGTTTGTGCATTCTGATACATATAAAGCAAAAGTTTTAAATCAAAGAGTAAGCAAAATTACACTTTATCCTAAGCGCGGAGACATATTAGATAGGAATGGAAACAAACTTGCTACAAGCATAAGTGACTATAGAGTGGATGTTGATATGAATACTCTACGTGAATCTCTAAAATTTGAAAAAATGACATTAAAAACTCTTTCCGATAAATTATCAAAAATTTTAGGTACATCTTCTGACAAAATATATTCAACACTTTCGGCAAAATCACCAGATGGGGTACCACTAAGATTTGTAAATCTTGCTAGACAAATTAGCAAAACAAAAGTGGACAATATAAAAGCCTTAAATATAACTGGCTTTATTTCCTCTGAGGATTCTATTCGTGAATATCCAAACAATAACTTTCTTTCAAGTGTACTTGGATATACTAGATCAGACGGAAGTGGTGCTTCTGGCGTAGAATTATCCTACAACAAAACTTTAGCAGGAATACCAGGCTATAAAAGTGTTGAAACTGATGTTACAAGAAAACAACTTCCTTATGGAACCTATAAATACGTAGCACCTAAGGATGGAAAAAACGTAGTACTTACAATAGACAAGAACATTCAGTTAATAGCGGAACAGGCAGCTCAGCAAGCATTGACCGATAATAAAGCTAAAGCTGTTAATATAACAGTAATGGATCCAAAAACTGGTGAAATTTTAGCAATGGTAAATAAGCCTGATTATAACCCAAATACTCCTTATGCAAAACAAGACGGAGTATCTACTGATGTTGCAAATCTTTTTCAAGCAAATGCTGTTCAACAAACCTTTGAGCCCGGTTCTATCTTTAAGGTAGTAACTGCTTATACTGGTCTTGCTACTGGAACAGTAAAAGACACCAATGCTATGGATTTTGATTGTAACGGAAGTTTAAGTGTTAATGGAACCATCATTCACTGCTGGCAGTTATCTGGACATGGATATGAAAACTTTGTTGATATCTTAAAGCATTCCTGTAATGTTGGTTTTATGCAACTCGGACAAAGAATTGGAAAGGACAATCTGCTTAAATACATACACCTATTTGGATTTGGTCAAAAAACTGGCATCGATTTACCTGGCGAAGCAACTGGAATTGTAAGAGACACTGATAAAGTAAATTTAGTAGATTTATCAAACATAGCCTTTGGACAAGGTATTTCCGTTACATCTGTACAGTATATGGCTGCTCTTAACTCCATAGCAAATGGTGGAACTTGGATAAGACCTCATGTAATGAAAGAAATAACTGAAAATAAAAATGGACAGGCTGTTACTGATAGCAAATACTCCAACTACGGAAAAAGAAACATATTAGATCCTAATATAACTACAATGCTTAGGGGCTATCTAGAAAGAGTAGTTAGTGATAATGATGGTGTTGGTAAGAACGCTGACATTCCTGGCTACCACATTGCAGGTAAAACAGGAACAGCTCAAAAGGCTGATCCAAAAACAGGCGGATATTCAGCTGGAAAGTATATGTCATCTTTTGCAGGTATGGCACCATCTTATGATCCTCAGGTTACATTACTTGTTTCCGTTGATGAACCTAGCAATGGAAGCTATTATGCTTCTGATACTGCAGCTCCAGTTGTAAAACAAATTTATCAGCAAATTTTTGATTATCTTTCTCTAAACGGAAAACTAAATTTATCAGGAAATCCACAAAATTAATTATAAAACATAAAGCTTATCAAGACTTATTCATAATATAGAATTAAGTTTTGATAAGCTTTTTAGTTATCAGCTTTCACTATGTTTTGTTCATTTAAACATTAACATACCTATCTAGTGATTCTTTTTTAAGCTTCCAATCAGGCATGAAGTTGTTTACGTAATTATAAAATTCCTTCCTGTGATTTCTAAATTTCACGTGACAGAGCTCATGGATTATAACATATTCTATGCAGGTTTTAGGAATTTTTACGAGTTGTGTATTTAAAACCACCTTATTATCAGCTGGGCTATAGCTTCCCCATTTTGATTTCATCTTTCTGATACATAATTTAGGTTTTTCATCATATATCTCATCAAATATCTTATATTTTTCGTTATATAAATACTCTAATTCAATTGCTGCTATTTTTTTATACCATTTTTCAGCATAATTTTTTTTGTACTCATAATTATCTTTTTCTTTTATATACATGTATACATTTTCTCCAAAAATCCTCATTTTATTTTTTATACCCTTTTTTACTATAAGTCTATAAGGAGTCCCAAAAATATAAAATGCATCACCGTCTGAATATTTTATCTCTTCATTTATATCAATAATATTCTCCATTCTCTTCATTTGTTTTATTATCCACTTCATTTTCTTGTACACTACATTTTTTATTTCCTCTTCTGCTACATTAAATGGAGCAATTACCTCTATCGTAAAGTCTCTATTAACAGAAATTTTTATACTTTTTCTTTCCTTGCGAACCAGTGAAAACTCAACTTTTTGATTCATATATTCAATATTCATGGCACTTCTTTCCCTTTTCATCTTAATTTTATACTTATAAACGAACCTTACAAGATTATCATTAATCCCCCCCATATAACTATTCTTTTATAAATTTACAGATTTACCTTTACCATGATTAACCTATTAGTTTTATATATAATTGGTTTATTCTATTTTATAGAAAAGCGAAAACTAAATGTTATGAAATTAATTTACGTTTTTCTATATATTATTATATCACATATTTTATTTTTTTACATATTTCATCAGCAATTATTATGAATTTCATTTGAAAGATCATAAATGTAAATCAACTTATTTAATTATATTGAGTTATTTCATAATTTGCTTACCATTAACATAATGCCATAATCTTTGTAATTTTTAATGGTAATATTTTTATTTAACAGATACTATCCATAAAATTCAAGCTTTATTTTCCCAAAACAAAAACGCCAAAGGATATTAAAACAATTCCTATTGGCGTTTTCTACCATCATAAAGACTTTATTATGTTTTCAACATGTCCATTAACCCTTACTTTTCTGAAAATACTTTTTACAATTCCATTTTCATCTATTATGAAAGTACTTCTCTCAACACCCATATATTTTCTTCCATACATGCTCTTCTCTTTAATCACATCGTATAATTTGCATACAACTTCTTCTTCATCTGAAAGTAGTACAAATGGCAGCTTAAATTTATCAATAAAATTATTATGTGACTTTATTGAATCCTTACTTACTCCAAGTACAACCGCATTTAAATCACTAATTTTATTAGAACTATCTCTAAATTCACAAGCTTCTTTAGTGCATCCTTGTGTATTGTCCTTAGGATAAAAATAAAGAATTACTTTTTTCCCAATATAATCACTTAATTTATGTTCCTTACCATCTGATCCTTTAAGAGAAAAATCTGGCGCTTTCATTCCTTCTCTTATCTCCATAAATATCACCTCTAAATCAATTATTGATTATTTTTATTATATAATAATAATTATCGTCATACAATAAAAATTTGTATAAAAACTATTTTTAGTGATATAATTACATAAAAACATATGTTCGCATTTTAAAGGAGGTATTATTGTGAATTATACACAGGGTTCACTATTTGAAAACATTGAAAACATCCCTTTAGCAGGTCGTATGCGTCCTAGAAATTTAAGTGACTATATAGGCCAAGAACATATTTTAGAAAAAGGCAAGGCACTTAGAAATATGCTTGAAAAAGACAGCATTACCTCCATGATTTTGTGGGGGCCTCCTGGTGTTGGTAAAACTACTCTTGCCATGATAATTGCTTCAACGACAAAATGTAACTTTGTTGAGTTTAGTGCTGCAACCTCTGGTATAAAAGAAATTAAGGATATTATGATAAAAGCAGAGAAAGATAGATTATTTGGTATTCGTACCTTGTTATTTATAGATGAAATTCATAGATTCAATAAATCTCAACAGGATACCTTTCTCCCTCATGTTGAAAAAGGAGATATTATTCTAATTGGGGCAACCACCGAGAACCCCTCCTTCGAAGTTAATTCTGCCTTACTTTCAAGATGCAGAGTTTTTGTGTTAAAGCCACTTTCTAATAATGACATTGTAAAACTTCTAAAAAATGCTTTAACCGATACTAGAGGCTTTAAAAATAAAAATATTCAAATCTCAGAAGACCTTTTAACCTTAATAGCTGTATATTCTAATGGAGATGCAAGAACCGCCCTTAACGTTCTTGAAATGGCCGTTTTAAGCAGTAAATTAGAACATGGTGTGGTAACTATAAATAAAGGTATACTAGAGGACTGTATGCAAAACAAAGCTCTCATATACGATAAAAATGGAGAAGAACACTATAATTTAATTTCTGCTCTACATAAATCCATGAGAAACAGCGATGTAGATGCTGCTATTTACTGGCTTGCTAGAATGCTTGAGGGAGGAGAAGATCCTCTTTATATAGCCAGAAGACTTATACGTTTTTCTTCTGAAGATATTGGAGTTGCTGATACGAATGCATTAAATGTTACTGTTAATGTGTATAACTCTTGTCATTATATCGGAATGCCTGAATGCAGCGTTAATCTTACAGAGGCTGTAGTATATCTTTCACTAGCACCAAAATCCAACTCTATTTACATGGCCTATGAAAAGGCAAAAAAAGATGCGAAGGAAACCTTGGCCTCTGGTGTACCCCTTCACCTTAGGAATGCTCCTACAAAACTAATGTCAGACTTAGGCTATTCAAAAGGCTATAAATATGCACATGATTTTGATAATAAAGTAGTTGACATGCAGTGCTTACCTGATAATTTAAAAGATGAGAAATATTATTTTCCAACTACTGAAGGCAGGGAAAAACTTTTCAAGGAAAGATTACACTATATAAAAAAGAAAAAGCATACTGTTAATAAATCTATATAAGTTATACAACAAAGAATCCCTTAAGGAATATATTAGAATATAACCAATAAAAAGGGATTGTAACTATATGATATTAATTTTCTCTGCATTATTGTTTAGTATATCTTCTAACTTAGACAACGTAGTCGTTGGTATGGCCTATGGCATCAAAAAAATAAAAATAGGACTACTAGCAAATCTTATAATAGCTATAACAACTTCTTTAGGGACATTTCTATCAATGACCGTTGGAACCTATATAGCTAAATTCTTGTCTAAGCACACAGCAAACATTTTAGGTGCTGTTATTATAATTATTCTAGGAGTATATTTTGTAATTGTGAGTATACCTAATCTTAAGAAAAATACTTCTTCAAAAAGCTTAGCTGTTAAAGATGTCACTGATATGGTAAAATACGCCGAAGAGTCCGATTTAGACAATTCTGGCGATATAGATATAAAGGAAGCTATCTTAGTAGCCCTTGGTTTAACCTTTAATAACCTAGGAACTGGTGTAGCCGCAAGCATCACTGGCGTAAGCATTCAATTTACACTTATATTTACCTTTACACTAAGCATAGTTGCAATTTTATTTGGAGAATATATTGGCAATCACATATTAGGAAAATTCTTAGGAAAGTATACCCCTCTTTTTTCTGGAATACTTTTTATAATACTAGGCATCATTGAAATTATAAATTAAACTTAAGAAGTGATAATCAAACATTAAACATTTGCTTATCACTTCTTAAATTTTTAATTATTTCTTTTCTTATGGAATCTTAGAATTTACGCATTAATCCATTCATAGCAAAACACTTCATCATGTTAAAACTAATGGAAAATATTTGAATAAGTATGGTATTTAGCTAAAATAGCTCTATTTTATTAAAAATAGCTGTAAAAGCATCATTTTTTCAGTTCTTATTTTTAAAAATATTTGATATAATTATATTATAGTAAAATAGGTAAATTACTTATTTATATGGATCCTAGAACGAAGTATCTTAGAAAGAACAAAATTTAATTATATATAATGCAGACAATACAATATTTGATTTGATAACACTCCAAAATAATTTTGTAAAATCATTTGAAAAACTGTAATCTATCATCTTGTGATAAAATTACTTATCATATTAACTTTAGTGCCCTTAAGTAATACAAAACAAATGTATTATCTGCAGTTCAATATATTCGCTTCAATAATTGTGTATTAAAATTCTATCGTTTCAATTATTATATTTAAGTCTAAATTCTCTTTAATTATAAACTAAACAATTGAAATGAATTACTACGTATTATTCAAGATCCTACTAACATTTCTTGAAAATTGTTATATGATTACTCTTACACTAGTTATTAACTATAGTACAATATTTTCTACATTACTCAAAGCATATAAATACGTTTACATCATATAATTATTATATAAAGTTTATGATGTAATCCTAAAACTTATTTTTTATAAATTAAAGCTTTAAAAAGTCATTTCTTGTAAAATGAATGTAATCGTACTTTTTAGCTCTATTTAGTCATTTTTACGCATTATTGTTCAATTTACATTAAATATCATATTTGTTATTATTGTAATGTAAGGATATTATTAGTGCTAATAAACTTATAAGGAGACTTGGTATGGGAAACTGTCAAATTTTATCATCCGGAGATAAAATAAAATTAATAAGAAAAAAATACGGCCTAAGACAAGACGATATTGTTGGAGAAGAAGTTACTCGCAATCTCATAAGTCAAATAGAACATAACAAGGCAAAGCTTACAAAAAGTACTGCCGAAATAATAATAAAGAACTTAAAGGAAATCGCTAAAAAAAATAACCTTGAAATGGATGTAACTGCGGATTATCTTTTAGAAGATGAACTAGCTCAAGCAAATTCCATATTAGAAAATTATGTTGACGAATTAAAAAACTTACTTGTATACAAATGTAGCAGATTTTATGAGTCTTTAAAAAGCGCAGAAGAATTCCTAATACAGTGGGATATAAAGGAAAAGAAGGTTCAAATTTACGAGTTAGCAGGAGACTATTTTTACATACAAAATGATTTGGCTAAAAGCGTATTGTACTACGAAAAGGCTTTTGATATATTGGATAAAACCTCGTACAACAAAAGCCTGCTTAGTATTTTAAGGAAATTATCCTTGATGTATTTAAACTCTTTAAAATACGATAGAAGTATTGAATGCTGTAATTTTGCTTTAAATCACTTTAAAAACATGCCTGACGATTATATATCAATATTTTTATTTAATACCGCATTATGTTATTACTACATGCACTATTATGAAAAAGCTCTCGAAGTTATTGATAACCTTGAACCTCTTATTAAAGATAATACTTCTAAACTTATAGATGTTTTAAATAATAAAGCATGTTGTTTATCTGATTTAAATAGGATTGATGAAGCTGCTGAAATTTATTTAAGAATTTTTAACCTCTTAAATACCAATAACATAAAATCGTCTCAATATTTATTAATTTTATCCAATTTGATTGATACTTTTGCCAAAAAGGATGTAAAGGATGAAGTTATTAAATATTTAAATTTGCTTTTAGATAGATTTCCTACAAGTTCTCAAGATGATAGTTATCTGAGTGTTGCATGCTTTAACGCAGCTAAAGCATTTATTTATTTAGGCGATTTACAGAAAGCTGAGGAATATCTTTTAAAAGCATTGACTCTTTCTAAAAATCATAACAAGTACTCTTTGCAGGAAAAAACGCTTTCCTTGTTAACGGATTTATATATACAACTTAATGATTTTGAAAAGTTAGAAGAGATTAATTTAGAAGCTGTTGTTCTTTCCAACTCTCAGCAAAAAGTATGTACTAATATTTTTTACAAACTATTAAAATTTCTTAATCAAAATAATAAAACCGAAGACATAGATAAAATATTAAATTTTTTAATAAAGTTTAAGTAAGTAAATAGGAGATGTTTATATGTTACCAAAAAAGAGTAATAAATTTATATTAGTTTTAATCCTTTGCGCAATAGTATTTGTATCAGCTTTTGCTTTAAATACATCTGGAACACGTTCTCTATTGGGTGCAGAACCAACCTGGGGTTGGAATATATCAAAGCTTTTATTTTAGTTTTATAACATTAAACAAAAACCATTCTAAAAAAGCCGCCTTATATAGGCGGTTTTTTTAATTACTAATATATACCTTACTCCAAATATATATCTGCAAATTCTATGTTAACTTTCTCAACTATGTTTTTTATACTGTTATCATCAACCTTCTTAACCTGCTTGTATTCTTCCATAATTTCATTTTGAATTGCTGGAAATTCTATGATGAAAGTGGTACCAACATTTTCTTCACTTTCTACCGATATTTTACCTCCATTCATCTCCACTATTGATTTCACAAGAGAAAGTCCTATACCACTCCCTTGATGTGGAGTTACATGCAAAGGATTAATTTGCTTAAATCTTTTAAATATCATTTTCTGCTTTTCTTTAGGTATTCCTATACCGTTATCTTTAACCTTTAGCACTATCCTTGATCCTTTATCATGTATTGTTACAAGCACTAACCCTTTTTCCTTTCTAAATTTAACTGCATTAGAAAGCAAATTTAGCATAATTCTTTCTACCATGTCTGGATCACATTGAACATATTTCTCTTCTACATCTGTATCAAATACAAGTTCCATTCCTTTTTCATGTAAATAAGGAACTATGGACATGGTTATATTTTCTATAAGGCCTATTATTTCTCTGTTGCTTACACAAGGTTTTAAAAAACCAGTATCAATTTTTGTTATATCAATTAAATTACTTATTATTCTCAAAAGTCTATAGCAATTTTGCTTTAAAACTTTCATATATTTATTTAAATTGCGCCTATCAAAATTGTTTTTATCAATTCTCATTTCCATAACTTGAAGTGCACTGTATATAACATTTATTGGAGTTCTAAGTTCATGTGTTATGTTGGTAAAAAATTCCCCTTTGAGCTTATCAGTTTTCTTTACCTTTTCAATTTCTTCTTTACTTTTTTTAACAAGAATTTCATCAGAAACGTCTTTAACTATATCAAGTGTAAGCCTTTCGCCATTAATTGTAATACCAAAAGCTTCAACCTCTAAATATAGCTCTTTACCGCCAGCTGTAATTATTTTCTTCTCATTATTTTGGGCCTTACAGCAGCATCTATGTACAATTTTATTTATATCTATTCCTTCAACAGTTTTATCTTTAGTCAGCCCAAACATTTTCCTTTGAGCTTCATTCATAAAAACTACTTTATCTTCATTTTTTATTATAACCCCATCTTTTAGTTTTTCTAGAACACCTCTATACGAGAGCTTATCTCTCTTTAAACTATAAAATTCAGCCTTAGCATTATTTATTGTTTTATTTATTACTTTCTCTGATACTGTAATATAAATTATAAATGAGCTTATGAATTCCATAAAAGGCCTTAATTCCATAAGGGTACTACTTAAGGCTAAAACATTTGGTATAATAACTGCAAGGTATACAAGAACATACCACTTAATTAAGCAATTATCCTTAATGTACTTCATTCTACTATATAAATTGTATATAAATATTAAGGTTATCAATAGGCATATACAAACACAAAATATATTAAATTTATATATAGTTATAACTTTATAAGTAAAAACTTTTTCTACAAGTACTAGTGATATCATCAATAAAGTTAAACTCACAAAAGATATAATCTCTACAACCTTTACGTACTTATCTTTATTTTCATCATCAACATTTCTAAAAACAATTCCAACAATATATGTATAAATAACAAAACTTTGCATACCTTCGCTGCATCTTATGAATCTATAGATTTCTCTAGGAAAACTACCATACCTTAATGTAACGACCAAAGATATAAAATCCATAATAACCACAATTGCAAAACCAAACCTTGTATGGCCAATTGACTTTCTGCCCGAAAACTTGTAGGTTATAATAGATGAAATTAAGATACCTAAATCAAAAATCATTTTAAAAACATTACTTGTTTTCGCGTAAAATTCATAATTTAAAAATAAAATTTGAGTGAAACAATACATACAAAAAAGTATTAATAAAAATATAATTTTATTTCGCTGATCTTTCTTAATGTTGACATGAAAATCCTCTATTTTAGAATAATCCATTTTAATCCCTCTCAATCAATTGTATCATATTATATTTTTTATCTTATGTATATTTAGCCTGTGTTGGTAAGGCCTATATGTAAATTCTATTTTTTACCTATATTATATTGTAACATACAATTCGATATAATATAAAGATAACTATATAAATAAAATAAAAAAAACTAGAGGATAATCTTATCTCTAGTTCAAAAGCAACTGTATTTTAAATATGATAAATCAAACGATACTTTTTGAATAAGTGTAAGTTTTATCAAGCCCTCTAGTTTTAAAAATTATATTTTATCTAAATTACATACTCATATAATTAGGATTAAAGTCAACACATAGTATATATTCTTTACCTTCTAAATTTTTAAATACTGCAGAAATAGTTATACATAAATTTCCTGTAGCTAGTGATATGTATGGCTCTGTTACATATTTATTAAGACTCATTGTTTTAAGAAAATAATAATATTTCTTCAAAGAATGATTAGTTCCTTTTTGAGCTGGTTCAAATATAAGTGCTCTTTGTGGAACCATATCTGTAAACCTAGTAGCAGTACTACCTACCTGAATACCTTCCTTATTAAGTACATATACACATTCAAGCTTGCTATTCTTATTTATAACTGTATTTATAGAATCATCAAACTTATCCTCTGTTAAAGATGAAAGTTCCTTTAAAGCTTCATTTATAACAAAATCATATCCACTATAAATCATTTCCTTAGCTTTTACTTCTTCTTCTGTATATTTCTCATATTTTACCGCTGTGGCATCTATGAGCTTTCTACTTGCGTCTAAAAATTTTTCACCTAAATCAAAATCATTTTCAAAATATGATCCTTCAAGCATATCTGCTCCAAGCTCCATTATCATCATAGTCTCTTGCTCTGAAGCTATATCCTCACAGACAACAAGCGCACCAATCTTTTTAGATAAATTAACAAGGGATCTGAATACTTCTTGTCTATAATAGTCAACTTCTATACCTTTAGTCAAAACACTGTTTATTTTTATAATATCTGGTTCAACATAAGATATTTTGTCCATATTGGCAAAACCTGTCCCTAAATCCTTAAGCGCTACTAAAAAACCATTGCTTCTATATAAATATATAAATTTCTTAAGAGCTTCTAAATTAGTCATTTTTCCTTCAATAATTTGAAGCACAACATTATTAGTAGATATTCCAGAATCCGATATCAAGTTCATTATTATTCCAGAGCCAACATACTTATCTATTATTGATATATTAATATCTAAAAATAAAAGTAGTTCTTTATTCCTTTTGTAGACTTTAACAAACTCCTTAACTGCCTTTTCTCTATAAAGTCTGTCAAGCTCAATTAAAACACCTTGCTCTTCGGCAGTCTTAAAAAGTTTTGATGTAGAAATAATTCCCCCATTATCATCAGAAGAACCTAAACAAACCGCCTCTAAACCAATTACAGATTTTTTTATCACTGATACAACAGGTTGAAATTTTATAATTAAATTCTTATTAGCTAGTATGCTGTTTACATCTATACTATTTGCCTCCATCGCTAGACCACCCTCCATTATTAAATATAATTAATTATACAGTATATTTATAAATAAAACAATAAATCTAGGATTACATATTATCACTTTATTAAATATATAGCTCTTATAATTAATTATTAATTTATTCACATTTCTTTATAAATTGTAATAGAAATGAATTTTATGCAATTGCATCCTGAAACTTTTTAAATAAAAATTAATTTTATATAACATTTACTCATCACCAGTATATTATCTGCCGTAACCTTTTCATTATTCAATATAATTTTTCATAAAATCACTATACAAAAATAAGGGGACACTCCTTCCCCTATATCTTTTTATCCTCTAAACCTATATCCTGCACCCCACACGGTTTCAATATATTCAGGGTTAGAAGTATCCTTTTCAATTTTTTCTCTTATCTTCTTTATATGAACTGTAACCGTTGCTATTTCACCAAATGAATCCATTCCCCATATCTTATCAAATAACTCTTCCTTACTAAATACTCTATCGGGATTTTGAGCTAAGAATACCAAAAGATCAAATTCCTTAGCTGTAAATTGAGACTCTTTTCCATTTACGAATACTTTTCTTGATGCTTTGTTTATATTGAGACCTCTAATTTCAATCTCATCATCTAAATTTTTATTACTGCTATTAACAAGCCTTTCATATCTACTTATATGAGCCTTTACTCTTGCCACAAGCTCACTAGGACTAAATGGCTTTGTCATATAATCATCCGCACCAAGACCTAAACCTCTTATTTTATCTATATCTTCCTTTTTAGCCGACACCATAAGAATAGGAGTGTTCTTGATTTTTCTTATTTGTTTACATATCTCAAAACCATCTATTTCAGGCAGCATTAAATCAAGTATAATTAATTCATAGTTTTTTTCCTTTGCCGCCTCTAAGCCTGTCTTTCCTGAAACCTCTATATCTACTTTGAAATTACTAAGTTCTAAATAATCTTTTTCAAGCTCAGCTATACTAGTCTCGTCCTCAATAATTAAAATTTTTTTCATCTTATCACCCCAAATTATTCTCCGATGTTTTCACGCATAAAATTTATTTCTTTTAATCATTATAACTTTACAATTTATTTTATTCAAATCTCAAAGCTTCCATAGGACTAAGTTTTGATGCTTTATTAGCAGGGTATATTCCAAATACTATTCCCACAAGCACGGAAAATAAAAATGATCCTAAAACTACATTTCCCGAAATTGCTACATTTGCCCTTAAAAGCACTGCCAAAAGCTTCGCCCCTCCGTATCCAATTACAACTCCAATTATTCCTCCAACAGCACTTAAACTAGCTGCTTCTATCAAAAACTGTATTAATATGGTTCTTCTTTTTGCTCCAACTGCTTTTCTTATTCCTATTTCTCTAGTTCTCTCTATTACTGAAACGAGCATAATATTCATAATGCCTATGCCACCAACCAAAAGCGATATAGCTGCCGTACCTGTAAGCATTGTTGTCATGCTACTAGTAGTTTGCGTAGCAGTCTCTAATATGCTTGATTGACTAAGAATTCTATAATTGTTATTTGAATTGGAGTTATTGCTACCTTCTTCTACACTTCTGTACTTATTATTCAAAAATAATTGTAGATATCCCATAGCTTCATCTACTGTACCTTGGCTCTCTGCCTCTGCATAAAATGTCTTTATTTGAGTTGTTTGCGTAAGCCTTTCTGCCGTGCTTAATGGTACTATTATCTTATCATCATTAGACCCGGCTATTGAACTTCCTGTTGAATTTAGTATTCCCACTATAGTAAATTCAACTCCATTAACATTCATTGTTTGTCCGACAACGTCAGTAGAATTAAAAAGCTCATTTGCAACATCCACCCCTACTACCGCAACCTTATACCTATTGTTCACATCTCTGCTATTTATAAACCTTCCAGAGCTCACAGAAAGATTCCTTATTTGTGCATAATTAGCTGTACTTGCTTCCATACTTGTTGATGCAGTATTATCCCCAACCTTAACATTAACGCTATTTGTTAAAACCGGTGCTATATCCTTTATTCCTGGCTTTTTCTTTAAATCATTAAGTTCCTGCATAGATATAGCCTTATTTCTATTTCCAACTATGTTTATAGCTATAAGATTTGTTCCAAGACTTTCAATTTGGCTAGATACACTTTCCTTAGTGCCCTGGCCTATTCCAACGAGAACTATTACTGATGCTATACCAATTATTATCCCAAGCATAGTAAGAAAGGATCTCACTTTATTAGCCCAAATAGATTGAATGGACATTTTTATAAGCCTTGTTAATTGCATATTATTTCCCTCCTTACTTGGTATTATATTTATCCGAAATTATTTTTCCATCCTTAACTGTAACTATTCTCTTGGCTTCTTTTGCTATTTGCATATCATGAGTTATTAAAACAACCGTATTTCCATCTTCATTAATTTCTTTAATCATTTCTATAACTTCTTTTCCCGTTTTACTATCTAATGCCCCAGTAGGTTCATCCGCCAATATTATTTCAGGTTTAGAAGCTAACGCTCTAGCAATTGCAACTCTCTGCTTTTGTCCTCCCGATAATTCTGACGGTTTATGATTTAGGTGTTCTTCAAGTCCAACCTTTTTTATAACTTCGTGAGCTCTATATTTTATTTCATTTGAATTTAATCCTTGATATACAAGGGGAAGTTCTACATTTTCTCTAACACTTAGTTTAGGCAGCAAATTATAATTTTGAAATATAAAACCTATTTTTTTATTCCTTATTTCTGCCAACTTATTATCATTACAATTTGTGCTAACACCATCTAATAAGTATTCTCCTTCTGTTGCATTATCAAGACATCCTATAATATTCATAAGCGTTGACTTTCCTGCTCCTGATGGACCTACAATGGATACAAATTCACCCTTTGAAATTTCTAAGTTAATGTTACTCAAGGCTATATACTCATTTCTTCCCATTTTATAAGTCTTACCTAAATTTTTTATTTGAATTGATAAAGGCATTTTTACACCTTCTTTCACAAATTATTTTGCAGACGATTTATTGTTACTTCGGCCCCCTATTGAACCAAAACCTCCCATACCTCCAAAGCCACTTCTATTATTTTGTGAATTAGTGCTTGTAGTTTGGGGAAGTTGAATCATAACCTTTTGCCCTTCTTTTATACCTGAAGTTATTTCAACGTAGTTTTCATTTTCAAGTCCTGTTTGAACCTCAACTAGACTTCCAACATTAGTTGTTCCTGAAAATCCTGATCTATTGTATGCATTTCCTGAACTTGAACTGGATTTACTATAGCCTCTTTGACTACTTGTGCCTGAACTGCTACTTTGAACTCTTACATACTTCTTACCATTTCTCTCAATAAGCGCTTCGACTGGAATAACCAATGCATCTTGTTTTGAAGCAACTTTTATATCAACGTTAGCACTCATACCTAGTTTTATAGCAGCATCAGCATTATCTACATTTAAAACTACAGAATAAGTTGTTACATTATTCGTAGTAGCTCCAAGCTGAGATATAGCCTGTACAGTTCCTGAATATGTTTTACCACTTATAGCTTCAAACTTTATATCTGCTTTTTGGCCAACTTGTACTTTAGATATATCAAGTTCATCTATAGATAGATTTATCTTCAAAGAACTTGTATCTGCTATTGTAATAAGCGCCTTTCCCTGCTGAGCAGTATCTCCACTATTATTATTTTTTGCTACAACTAGTCCACCTATTGGTGCTGTTAAAGTCATTTTACTTTGTTGTTCTTCTGCGCTTGTGAGATCATTTTCATTAGATTCAAGTATCAATTGTTGTTTCTGCTTATCATCATCAGTTTTTGCATTATTTACATTAAGCTGCTGCTGCTGAACCGTTAAACTTGATTTACTTACTTGTTGATCTATTGTATCGCTTTGAACTTTTCCAATTACTTGACCTGATGTAACAGTATCTCCTACATTTACATCTAAATTTTCTATAGTCCCTGCATTATTTGCTACTACATCCTTTGTCTGTGCCGCTGCTACTGTTCCCGTTCCTGATACTGTAACGTCAATATTGCTTTTCTTAGCAGTTTGTGCATAGTATCTACTAGTAGACAACTTTTTAGCACTAGCTGATTTACTGTAGAAATAGTATCCGCCTCCACTTATAACGCAAACTGCCAAGACACCAATAATTATATTAATAATTTTCTTATTCATCCTATAAGCCCCCATTTATTAATTTATTCTATTTTTTAGTTTTATTGAAAACCATATCTCCGTTCCGTGACCCTTTTGGCTTTTTGCCCATATACTACCACCATGTTCCTCTATTATCTTTTTACATATAGCTAAACCTAACCCACTTCCACCTTTTGAGGTATTTCTAGAAAAATCTTCTCTATAAAATCTATCAAATACATATGGAAGAGCTTCTTCTGATATACCCATTCCATTATCTTTAATTCCAACTAACACTTCCTCATTGTTAGAATCTACTTCAACACTTATTTTTCCATGTTCCTTATCCATGTATTTAATAGAGTTAGAAATTATATTAGATATAACTCTGTTTATATTTTGAACATCAATTCTAACATTAGCCTTACCCTTTATGTGATTATCATAAGAAAATTCCATATTGTTTTTTTCTACATCAAATTTGAATTCCTCCATTAAATCATTCATATAGCTAACAAAATCCATATCTATGAAATAGAAAGGAAGCTTCTTCAAATCTAATTTAGAATAAGTCAACAATTCTTCTATTAAGTAGTTCATGCTTTGAGTTTTATTGTATATAGTATTTACGTATTTCTCCATTTTTTCTGGCGTATCAGCTACTCCATCCCTTATTCCTTCAATATATCCCTTTATCGAAGTTATTGGTGTTTTAAGATCATGTGATATATTAGATATTAATTCTTTTCTATTATTTTCATATTGAGCCTGAAGCTCTACAGATTCCTTAAGTTTTTTTCTCATGCTATCAAATGCATCGCATAATTCACCTATTTCATCACTGGATTCAGCCCTAACCTTAAAATCTAAGTTTCCATGTTTGATTTTTTCTGTACCAATTTTAAGCTGATTTAGTGGTATAAGTATTGATCTTGAAACTAAGAATGTTATAAAACCTCCAGTAAGTGATATTATTGCTATTATTGCTATTATTATAGAAATTATAAATTCCGTTGCTAACTGTGATAATTTACTGGTATCTGCTACAAGAAAAACATTACCCGAGCTTCCATCGGAAAATATAAATGTGAATTGTCTTATTAAGGTTTCACTGTCATCTGAAATGCTTTCAGTTCTAGGTGGCTCTGGTCTATCTGCATTGCGACTATAATTTAAATCATCGAGCTTACTAATTATATCTTTGTTGTTCTTCTTACTTCCATTGAAAACAACATTTCCACTTTTCTCCACTATTATATATGTATTCTTTTTTAAAAGCGCTTCATTGATGGTTTTTAGAACCTTCTTATCCTCAAAATTATCTGGAATAGCTTCGGATTCACTTTGAAGCTCCTTAAATGGTCTTATATTTATAGACTTTAATTCTATATATGGATTCAATAATGGTTTCTTTTTCATATCTTCTACCTCATAGTAGGATTTTAATTTTCTACTATACAAATTATTCAATCCAAATAAAGTAATCAAACATAATATTAGTGGAATTAGACACATTGCAATATTAGAAAAGACCAACTTAGTTTTTATTGACAATCCATGCCACCTCCTTAATTCTATTTTAAAAAATCTCATATCGTAATTATATGTTACTATCCCATTCTTAATTGTGAATAAATTATATATAAAAATTATATAAATTAATAATCTTACTATATACTAGTTTCCAGTATTGTTTGCGATAGTTTGAGCTTTTATTATATATTTCTGCTGAAATTAGCGCAAAAAAATGAGCTGATTTTTCATACAGCTCATTGTCTCATTTATAAAAACATACCTATATATCACCTAATGTTGCAACCATAATAGCTTTTATTGAATGAAGCCTATTTTCCGCTTCATCAAAAGCTAGTGAGTAATCACTTTCAAATACCTCATCAGTAACTTCAAATGGAATTTCATTAAATTCATCGTAAATTTCTTTAGCTGCATCTGTGCTAAAGTCATGAAACGCAGGAAGACAGTGCATAAATTTCACGTTAGGATTCTTAGTTTTACTTATCATCTCCATATTTATCTGATATGGTTTAAGCATTTTAAGTCTCTCTTTCCATACTTCTCTATCTTCCCCCATAGAAACCCATACATCTGTATAAAGTACATCAGCACCAAATACTGCCTCATCTACTTCATCGCTTAGAGTTATCTTTCCACCCGTTAATTCTGCTATATCCATACATTTCTTAACAAGTTCACTGCTTGGAAATAAACTTTTAGGTGCCGCAATTCTAAAATCCATTCCCATTTTTGCTGCTCCTATCATAAGTGCATTAGAAACATTATTTCTTGCATCTCCACAATACACAAATTTTATTTCATTTAGTGGTTTATTGAACTTTTCCTTTAATGTCATAAAATTTGCAATAACCTGAGTAGGGTGCTCTTCATCTGTAAGTCCGTTCCACACTGGAACATTAGAATGTTCTGCTAGTATTTCAACTACTTCTTGGCCATAACCTCTGTACTCAATTGCATCAAACATTCTACCAAGCACTCTTGCTGTGTCCTTTATAGATTCCTTTTTACTTATTTGACTACCTGTAGAACCTATATAAACAGCATGTGCTCCCTGATCATGTGCCGCAACCTCAAAGGAACATCTTGTTCTAGTAGAATCTTTTTCGAATATTAAGGCTATGTTCTTCTTTTTTAAATACTGCTCCTCTAATCCGTTTCTTTTATCTTCCTTTAACTTCTTTGCTAAATCCAGCATATAATTTATATCTTGAGGCGTGAAATCCATTAATGACAAAAAGTTTCTATTTTTTAAATATCCCATACGAACCCCCTAATCTATAACCGCTTACTTGTGTTATAATTATTCATTATTTTTGAATAATTATAACATGAAACAAATAATTTATCAATATGCTTTATGATAAAAATATAGGGATTTCCTCTAAACAAGAAATCCCTATACTAAGATTTAGCCGTTTTTTATATATGCATAGCTTTGAATATTTATTCATTGTAGAACCAATATCTTCTAACCATACTATTTTTCCATTCATCAAACACCTCATTATCGAAAACACCACCATTGTATTCAATAATTTTTTTAGAAGGAATATTTTTAAAATCACAAGTCACCAATACTGGATTAACATTAAGCTCCTTAGCCTTTTTTAGTCCTAATTTTAAAATATGTTTTCCATATCCCTTATTTCTTTCAAGTGGAGCTATGTCATAGCCTATATTTCCTAAAACCTTTTTTAAAATTTCAGTAGAGAGCTTCTTTCTTATTCTTATTACTCCTAAGATATTTTCATCACTATTAACCATCCAATATGTAGCACAAGGAACAAAGCCCTCTTTTAAGTTTATACCTTTATCTTGATTTTCTATTTCAATTAAATAGCCTTCAAAATCCTCTAATGATTTTTTGTACATTTCAAAATATTCTCTTTCACCATACGTTTTATATTGAATGGCCATACTCTGAAATTTGTCCTTAAGATTTATTGATGGCTTTACAAGTTTCAAAGCCTCTTCCACTGCATTTCCTCCTACTCATCACCTTTATATTCATCCACTATTTTCTTAGCTATGTTTTTTATAACACTGGCCTGAGCAACCAAACTCATTACTACAATAAACATAAATATTCTGTCTTCATCTTTTTTATCCAAATTAAATTCTTTTACTATGTTCTTCAGTTTATCAGTATTAAAATATTGTTCTGTAAATATATTATTAAAATATTCTTCCTGTACATCAGAAAACACTTTATAAGCTTGTTTCCACGATATTATATCATCATCTCTGTCATTTATTTCATTGAAGGCTAATCTAAAAACCTTCTTTATTTCCTCTGTGTTCAAAACCGGTCTCATATAACTTAGTAATAATAGCTGAGCTATATGATCCTTTGTATATCCTTTTTTCCTACCATCTTCAGGTTTGGATATAACACCGCCCTTTATATAATTCTGAACTATGTTATTTGTATATTTTTCACTTTCAAATTTATCATTTAAAAAATCTATAACCTGCGATAAAAACAAATCTAATTGTGGCAATTCATCATAGGATATTATACTATTCGCTGACATCTCTTCTACTATTTTTTTCATAGAGCTTACACTAAACTCCTCTTCCATAACCTATACCTCCATCTAAACCATTTTATATAAAATATATTCTATAATTACACAAATCTTATTCTCATTTAAATTATAAGTTAATTATAAACTCATTACAAGTTATTTTCTATCCATAAAAGTATGCAAATTAACGCTATCTTAAGCTAAACTATGCTTGTACATTTTCTTTACATTAAAAGGTTATCTTAAAGATAAAATAAGTTTATTTATATATTGTAATATGGTATTATATATTATATAATCTATTCATAAATTAATTAATACATATTAAATTTTGATTTTGCAAATTCATATTCAAGAGACATATTTTATTATATAATTATCTTAGGTTTATATGAATATAGGAGGTGCTCAAAATCAAACGAAAAAATCTAATATCGTGTTTTCTTTTTGTTTTTATTTTTTTAAGTGTAAATATAATTACTCCAATTAATATTAATAACTATTTATCAAATACTATAAATTATACTAATACAGTATACGCATCACCAAGAGGAGGTTTTCACTCAGGCAGCTTCAGTTCTCATTCAAGTTCTGGAAGCGGCGGATTTAAGTCTGGAAGCTTTAGTAACTCACATTCTAGCAGCAGTTCTTCTTCTAGATCATCTAGCGGTTTTGGTTCTAATAGTAGTTCAAATTCATCATCATCTTCACCTAAAAGAACTTACATACCAATACCAATACCTTTTTTTGGTCACAGTTATTATAGACCCGGTTATGGATATGGCTACAGCTCATTTTTCTTTATACCTTTTATATTCAAATTAATTTTGTTTATAGTAGTGGTAGTAATTATATACAAATTTATAAAGCGAATGAGAAAATAATCAAAATATTTAACAACAAATTAAATTATTTTAGGAGGAAAATATTATGGGAATATTTAAAAGAGTATCTAATATGGTAAAGGCAAAGGTAAATAATACTTTAGATGAAATGGAAAATCCTATAGAATTACTTGATCAAAAAATAAGAGATATGGAGGAAAGCCTTAATAAAGCAAAAATTTCTTCAGCACAAATACTTGGTAATGCACATGAAATAGAGAAAAAACTTCAAAAAGCAAGATTAGAATCAGAAGACTATGACTCTAAAGTAAAGCTTGCTGTAAAGAATGGAAACGATGATTTAGCTAAGAGAGCTTTAGAAAGAAAATTAGATGCAGACAAACGCTGTGAATCTCTTCAAAAGAGCTACGAAGATGCTTCGCAAAAATCTAAAGTTATAAAAGATAAGCTAAGAACTTTAGAAGAAGAAATAGAAAAAACAAGAGCTTATAGAGACGAAGCTGCTGCAAGATTTAACAATGCTGAAGCTACCAAAAAGGTAAATGAAGTTTTATCCAATGTAGATACTGGCTCAAATAGCATAAATCTTGATGACATAGAAAGAAAAATCGAAAGAAAAGAAGCTATGGCTGAAGGACTTGGTGACTTAAGAAATGAAGATTCTCTTGAAAAGGAATTTGAAAAATTAAATGAAACAAATCTTGATGATGAACTTGCAAAATACAAAAACAATATTAAATAAGGAGTAACCTATGAGTAAGACAGAAGACTTTATAAAATTAGAGAAAGATCACTATGGCAAAATATTCTCAGATATATCATTTGCAATAAATGATATATCTGACTTTCTTGATAAGGATGCATTAAATAATAGAAAATATGTATCGAGAGAGCATATTTTATCTAAATATATAGAGTTATTAGACTCAGCTGAAGCTGATAGTAAAAAAAGTGGTCTTATAGAAAATCTATTTAATGGAAACAAATATATAAATCTACTCGAAGGATATAAATCCGATCATCAGGCTGACTTGAATCAACTAGAAAATTGCTCAAAATGTACATGCTTAAAATGTACTTGTGAGTGTAAATTTGATTCTTGCAATGGCTGCAGTGATGGAAAAGTAGTAGCCTATTGTGATCATAAGCGTACAAACGTGGTACTCTGGAAAAATAAAATTTTAAATCTTACTAACAATTCTACTGGAGTTGACGATAGGTATTCTGTACTAGCTATTGTCCAAGATATTTTAGAGGATAAAAGATATATATTAATTGAAAATCTTATGAATTCAGAAAGATTTATTCTCTACTACACTCCAGGTATTTCAGAAGACTCCTATGGAGAAATAACGGATGAAAAGGACTTTAATTTTGCAGCATCTGCTTATGAAAATCTCCCTCGATAATTTTTTACTAATTTCGAACAAAAAAATGAAGCGCTGAATAAATATAGTTTATTCAGCGCTTCATTTTTTGAGTTATGCACAGTTATCAAGATATTTTCACGTCATGAATAAGGTTATCCACATTATCCACAATTTTGTCCACAGTTTTGTGCATAATGCACATTGTAATTGCTCTTATTTTCGATATATTTCTCTTTATTTCTCCTAATATGCACATTATCAACAATATGTTAATAAGTTTCCTATAAATTTTACACACCATGCTGTGAATACATGCAATAATTACATATCGAATTCTAAAGCTTATCTTTCATCCTTAAAACAAAATCCTGCTGCTCTTTCTTAGTCTTACTTCCCTCAATATAAAGCATCTTATTAAGTTCATTGAGTATATTTCCTATGTCATTGCCTCTAAACCCCATGTCTATTAAATCATTTCCATCTATATACTTAATTTTCTTTAGATTTATGAATTCTCTGTATTTAACTACTAACTCTGAAATAAAACTTGTAAACCTATCCTTTTCATTATTCTCATCAATGTAAATTGTTGTAGCATACACATCACAAAAGGAAGCAACTATAATATGAGGAACATATTGATCAAACTTATTAAAGAACTCATACTCTTCTTGTTTTCGCTCATCTTCCTTTAATTTAAAAAGCATAAGTGGATACATGTGGTTTTTAACAACAGAACATACTATTTTCTTTCCATCATTAGGAAACTTCAATTCATCACATACTTTTTCAATAATTTCAAGACCTTTTTCGTCATGTCCTTTAAAGCTTATTTTTTGTCCTTCCTTTTTATAGCTCACATATTTGCCTATATCATGAGTAAAAATAGCAAAGGCTAGATAATCCAATTCATTATATACTCCTATATCTTTATTAAACTCTTCAATGTTAATATTCTTAACTTTTAAATATTTTTTCTTCATGTCCTTAAATACGTGATAGGCAGTATTCATATGGGTAAATGCATCAACAAGATGATGTTTACACTTTCCTACTGTTTTTAGCTCTTCCATATAAGGCAGTATATTCTTCAAAATCATATACTGATCCATGACTTCAAAAAATACTCCATTTTCATCCTCATGTATAATGTGAATAATTTCATCTAGAACTCTATCTCTAGGAAATTTCATTATATTCTTTGAATGCTTTCTAATATACTCTTCAGTATAGCCATTGAAGTGCATACCATATTTTATATAAAATCTTATCCCTCTAAGTATCCTAACAGCATCATCTTCAAAGCTCTTTTCATCTATAACCTGCAGTATTCTTCTTTTAATATGTACTCTTCCATCAAATGGATCTACTATTTTATTGTTCTTTATATCTAACGCTATAGCATTTACCGTAAAATCTCTTTTAGATAAATCCTCATTTATATTTTTTCCTTTTATCTTTGATATATCTGCACAATAACCATTAACGGTAATTCTATACACACTTGAGTCTTTTTTTATAGAACTAACCTTAATTTTTCTCTTTCTGAGCTCATCTAAAATTTTTTCAAAATCTCCCTGAAAAGCAATATCTAAATCTGAAGCAGAGTTTTTAGGATTCATAAGTTTATCTCTTATATATCCACCAACTATGTAAGCTTCCATATCCATTTCAATAATTATGCTCTTTATTAGCTTTATAATATCATTCACAACAATCACCTCTTAAAACAATTATACCATTTTAATTTTTGCGATATACACAGAAAGTCGAAAACCTAAACTAATTTTTATTTTTTTGTTAACATTTCGACACTTTGTTAAATTTAACCCATATAATTACTTTTTTGTTTTGCTATATTTTTACACATGGACTATATGCAAAAAGTAGGCAATTATTATGGTAATTTAAGCAATATATTACTTAAAATTTTTTATTTACATTGGTATTTCTAGCCTGTAGCATATGGAAATTTTTTGTATTAATATGAAAAAAAGCATTGACTTTTCAATTATATGGTAGTATATTAACATTAGATGGAAGTTACTAAAAAAATTGTAACTAAATTTAAAACATTATATTTTATTCATTGACTTTTAATGTAATATTTGTTATTATTTAATTGCAATGTTTGTCGGATAATGTAATTTAAGGAGGAATTCAAAATGAAATCAACAGGTGTAGTTAGAAGAGTAGATGAATTAGGTAGAATTGTAATACCTATAGAGTTAAGAAGAACTTTAAATATAGCAGAAAAAGACGCTTTAGAAATTTATGTAGATGGTGAGCAAATCATTTTAAAGAAATATGAACCTGCATGTATATTCTGCGGAGATGCAAGCGATGTTATCAACTATAGAGGAAAAAACATATGTAAGCATTGTCTTGAAGAATTAAAAGAAGGTAGATAATATTTCGAGCTATATTTTTATTTATAATAAATAGACTGCCAAACTTGGCAGTCTATTTATTATATTCAAATTAGTTTACTATTCTTCTTGCAGCACAGTAACTTCTCAAAGGAGAAAATCTAACATTTGCACCAGTATGAGGTGCTTCTATAAAGTTACCATCTCCTACATAAATTCCAACATGCTCTGGACCATTACTTCCTGGTTCAAAGAAAAGTAAATCTCCTGGCTGCAAGTTATTTCCTGTAACAGGATTTCCTTGATTAACTTGCTCATAAGTAGTTCTAGGAAGATTAATTCCAAAATGAGCATATACATACTGCACAAGTCCTGAGCAATCAAAACCACCAGGCTTGTTTCCTCCCCATACATAAGGAGTATTTAAAAACGTTTCTGCATATTTAACCACGGCAAGTCCATTTGTACTTGAACTCTGTATTGTAGTATTCTGACTAGTAGTTTTTGATACTGGTTTTAACTGTATATTAGTAGAGACATTAAGTGCCTCTATTTTTTTCTTCTCATCATCCATAGCCTTTTGTATTTGCTGCATCTCATTGGTATGCTTTGCTTCTTCATCCTTTGCTGCTACTATAAGGCTATTTTGGGTATTCTTTTTATTATTTAAATCATCTAATTTCTTATGGTTTTCATTTTGAAGCGCCACAAGCTTACTATTTTGATCAGCTAAAATCTTCTGCTGATTCTCTACTTCCTGCTTTTGAGTTTTAAAATTATTGATTATTCCCTTATCATAATTTATTACATCTTTTACTGCATCTAACCTCGAAATTAAATCACTAAAACTTTGACTTTCTAAAATTACTCCTATGTATTGCGCTGTTGTTCCATTCACATACATAGCACGTAATCTTTCACCATATATCTCCTGCTGATTCGTTATATTTTGTTTTGCTTGATCTATTTTTCCTTGTGTTATCGCCATATTTTGTTTACTCTCATTTATTCTTTTGTCAGTATCATTTATGCTGTTGTTTAATTCTCCTATTTGGTTATCCAATGCCTCTATTTTGTTTTCTATATCCTGTACACTTTTCAGCGCATTTTGATATTGCTGCTGGCTTTGGTTATATTGATCTTGAAGTGGGCTTGCAAACACAATATTACCGCTGCAAGATACCGTGATACCCAAAGCTATAAGCGCAGTTAAAAACTTTCTGTGCATTCCACTTCTCCCCTTTTATATTGAGTTTTACTAAATTATTAAAAAGGGCGACAAATAATAAAATTTGCGCCCTGATTTTCAAGTTCTATCTTACTCTTTTAGCTATACTATAGCCTCTAACAGCAGTTTTTCTTACATTTTCTCCTGTACGCGGAGCTTCAACCATTTCATTATTTCCTGCATAAATTGCAACATGATATGGTGCTGATGCAGGTCCAAAGAACAATAAATCTCCTGGTTGAAGAGCTGTAACTGTAGTACCTTGGTTTACCTGTTCATAAGTTGTTCTACCAAGACTAACTCCAAAATGTCCATAAACGTATTGTACTAATCCAGAACAATCGAAGCCACGGCTAGGATCCTCTGCTCCCCATATATATGGAAGACCACTAAAGCTTTCTGCAAAACTTACAACATCATTACCACTTCCAGCAAAACTAGAATGGCTGACGCCCCTTGGTATAGGTGCTTGTGCCTTAGCTACTGCTTTGGCTGGTGCACTGCTTGCTGCTGTATTTGCTGCTGCTACAAGTCTAGCCTGCGCTGCTGCCTTTTCTGCATCCTTCTCAGCTTTAACTTCTGCAGCATTTTTGCTCTCATCAGCTTTTGCCTGTGCAATAAGAACATTTTGCTTAGATTTTTCATCATTTAATTGTTTTAGTTTAGTATCGTTTTCTTTATTTAAAGCTTCAAGTTGCTGCTTTTCTGATACAATCTTATCTTTTTTAGCTTCTATTCTACCCTGAGAATCCTTTAAATTTGATACAAGCTTTTGATCATAATCTGAAATTTGCTTTATAGCATCTATTCTAGATATCATATCACTAAAACTTTTTGATTTAAGCAGTATATCAACATAACTTTGTGTGCTACCGCTTATGTATAATGCTCTAACTCTGTCTGCAAACTTATCTTTCTCTTCTCTTATGTTTTCTTTAGAAACTGCTATGTCGTTCTGAGCCTGATTTATATTCTGCTGTGATTGAGTTATTTTCTTATCAACACTGTCCCTTTGGCTCATTATAGTTTCTATCTGGTTGTCCATCTTCTGTATATCTTCTTCTAAATTCTGCACATTTTTATGTGACGCATCATACTTGCTTTGCGCATCTTGAAGCGGCGCCGCAAAAACGCTAGTAGACCCCATAGACGCTACTATACCAAAAGCGACTACAGTCGACAATATCCTTTTGTGCACTACGTATCTCCCCCTTGATTCCATTGTAAATATTTTCACACTTGCCCATAAAAAAAGACTATACATTTTTTTATTCAATTTTATGATATTGCTTATATTATAACATTATCTCCGCATAATTTACAACCTGTACATCTAACACTATATTTGAGGTTTTAAAAGCATACCATACAATAAAAAGATTATTCAAAGTTATTAAAAGATTATAAATCAATTTATACCTATAGAATATTTATACACCTCAGATTTAGAAAGATTTCTAGCCTTAGCAACCTTCTTTATAGCTTCTTTTTTGGACAGTCCTTCTTCCATACACTTTATTATATGTTCTTCAACATTAATATCTTGCCATTCGGACATTTTTTCAATAGCAATTTCCTCTTCGCTTTTCCCCTCTATAATTAGTACGTATTCACCCTTAGGTTTAGTACTCTCATAAAATTCAATTGCACTCTTTAAGGTTGTATGTTTTATCTCTTCATGAAGCTTTGTTAATTCCCTACATATAGCTATTTCCCTATCACCAAGATTATCGAACAAAAACCCTAATGTATTTAATAGTTTATGAGGTGCTTCATAAAAAATTAAAGTATCCTTAACATTCTTTACTTCCTCCATCACTATTTTTCTATCTTTTGTCTCCTTAGGTAGAAAGCCTCTAAATACAAATTTGGAGGTATCTAAACCAGAGTATACTAAAGCTGTAATTAGAGCAGTAGGACCCGGTATAACCTCAAATTCAAGATTATTTTCTATGAACTTCTCTACTATAACACTTCCAGGATCAGAAATTCCAGGCATACCTGCATCAGTAACTAAAGCTACTTTTTTGCCTTCTCTAACCATATCCATTAACTCAGAACTTCTGTTATTCTCATTAAATTTATGATAACTTATTAAAGGTTTTTTTATATCGAAATGGTTCAAAAGCTTTAAACTTTGTCTTGTATCCTCTGCTGCAATAACATCGCAATTCTGAAGTGTCTCTAAAGCCCTTAATGTTATATCCTTTAAATTTCCTATAGGTGTTCCAACCAAAAATAATTTTCCATTATTCATACCTAATTATCCCTACCTTCCATATATCTCATTCAATTCCTCTGTATACTCCCCATTCTCTTTGTGTATATAGAGAGACTTTTCCCACTTTAAAAATGCTCCTCCGTCTCTTTGCCCCTCTATTAAAACTATATTTGGTGCTTTATTTACACTGGGATAAACCATTTTTATAGACTTTGGTTCTATTTTATACTCTCTCATAAGACATAGTATATCCGCAAGTCTTTCGGGTCTATGCACCATAAAAAGTCTACCATTGTCTTTTAAGAGAGTTCTAGCCGCCTTTATTACATCTTCTAAAGTGCAGCATATCTCATGTCTTGCAATAGCATTTTTATCAAATTCATTTACAATTCCAGAATTTCTAAGCTTATATGGTGGATTTACTGTTACAACATCTACTCTTTCTAACTTTTTTAATTCAGCCAAATTTTTAATATCTTCATTTATAAATTTTATTTTCTCTTGAAATTTATTATATAAAACAGTTCTATTAGCCATCTGTACCATATCTTCCTGAATTTCAATTCCTGTAATATGCCTTGGAGATTTTTTTCCCTGTATAATAAATGGAATTATTCCTGTGCCACTACATAAATCTATTACAGTTTGATTGCTTTTAACTTTGGCATAATTGGCTAGTAAAACTGCATCAACTCCAAATCTAAAGCCTTCTTTTTTTTGTATTATATGAATATCCTTTATTTGCAAATCATCAAGTGTTTCATCTATTTTAACCAAATCCATAAGTTCACTTCCTAAATTATTATTAAAACCCTATTAATTATATTATACATTATGTCTTTTTTCTACAAAATAAAAACAAGGAATGTATGCTCAATTCCTTGTTTTACTCCTTATTTGCCGCTGCTCTCTTGTTCCACAGCATTAAATTTACTATTCAATATTACAATATCAACTCTTCTATTTCTAGCTTTTCCTGCTTCTGAATTATTATCTGCCACAGGTCTTGTATCCGCATAACTTACTGTGTACATTTGAGTAACTGGTATTTTAGAAACATCTATAAAAAGGTGTTCAACATTATTTGATCTAGCAGAGCCTAGTTCAATATTTGATGCATATTGAGAATTGCTTATAGGGGTATTATCCGTATGCCCTTCGATTCTTATATAGTTATCAATAGTTTTTAATATTTCTCCTATCTCAACTAACTTTTTCTGAAAGTCCGGTTTTACCTCTGCTCTTCCTGTATCAAACATGAGTGTATCAACTATACTAACTACTAATCCTTTTTCCTGTAAATTTGTGCTAACACTGCCCTGCATACCGTTTTGGTTTACATACTGGTCTATCTTTTTCTTTACATCCTTAAGTTTATTTTCCTCTGCTTTTTCAGCAGAAGCGCTTTGCTTACTAGCTTCTTGAGTAACATAACTGCTTGTGGACTTTATGTCTACAGCATCCTGATTACCAATAACTGTTTTACCACTAGCACCGTTGAAACCAACTTTAAGAGATTGCGCAATTTGAGCAAACTTTTCCTTACTCACTGTACTTGAGGCATACATAACTATAAAAAATGCCATAAGAAGCGTTATTAAATCTGAATATGTCAAAAGCCAACGTTCTGAATTTTCCGGTTCCTCGTGTTTTTTCCTTTTCAAATTTATTCACCTTCTCCTGCACCCATACTTTCATACTGTTGAAGTTGCTTCTTGTCCAAAAATCCTTTAAGTTTTTCATCGAGTGTATTTGGATTTATACCTTCCTGAATACAAAGTATTGCTTCGATTATCAAGTTTTTTTCCTGTATCTCTATTGCATTATATCTCTTAAGTTTATTAGCTATTGGTAAATAAACTAAGTTCGCACTACTTATACCATAAAGTGTAGCCAAAAATGCAGATGATATAGATTCACCAAGCTGAGATGTATCACTACTTAAATTTGCAAGAACAACAACAAGACTACATACAGTACCTATAATTCCAAGAGTAGGAGCATATCCACCTGCTGCCTGAAATATAGACGCACCCATATTATGTCTTTCTTCTATTAATTCAACACTTAATTCCAATGTATCTTTAACTGTCTGCGGTTCAATACCGTCTACTACCATCTGAAGTCCTTTTTTAATAAATGGATCTACACTCTCATCAGATATCATTTCTTCTATACTTAACAAACCTTCTTTTCTTGTTTTGAAGGCTATTTGCTTAAAATAAGCTATAAGTGCAGGTAAATCTGATTTAGGTTTTGAAAGTGCAACCTTAACAATACTTCCAAGTTTTTTAATATCTCCAATCGGAAATGATGTACCTACTGCTCCTATAGTTCCTCCAAAAACAATTATCGCTGGTGAAACATGTATAAGATTTATAACTGAACCACCATCAATAATAAATCCAACTATAACAGACACAAGTGCCACTAACACAAATACAATACTATCCAAACCATTCTCCTCCTTAATACCCGTCGGTTAAGAAAACTTATAAAATTTATATATGTATTCCAATATGCAAAATCAAAAAAAGCCTATAGTCTATTATCGTAAATTAGTATGATTAGTTTACAATTATATTTAAAGTTAGTTAAATAATTATCCTATATTTTAAAGGTATATATTATACAAAACTACAGCATATACTAAACTTAAAGTAAAATAAATAAAAAGTTCGCACTTTTTGTGCGAACTTTTTATTTATTTTATTACTCTTGAACTGGAGCTCCTACTGGGCAAACATTAGCACAGTTTCCACATTCAATGCATGTATCAGCATCAATTACGAATTGAGTATCTCCTTGGCTTATAGCGCTAACTGGACATTCTGAAGCACATGAACCACAACTAACACAAGCGTCTGTTATTTTATATGCCATACTAAATACACCTCCTTATCTTAATAGGCGTTAAATACTACACGTACATTGTAACATGATTTCGATAAATTTCAAACAATATTTATATAATTTTTAGGACACGTTGTATTGTACTTTAAATTATTATGTATCCTAATTTTTCTATTGAATCAATCATATCATCTATATTTAGGAGTCTATCATCGTAAATCACTTCAACTTCTAGCTTATCCCTATCTATATGAAATGCTATTATTCCTTCATTTCTAGATATGGAACCTCTAACCCTTGATATATCGCCTGAAGTAGTCATATTACTTATTTTTAAAACTGTCCTCATCTTTTAGTGCCTCCTAATCAGTCTTAAATAATTCTTTTACTTCTTTTGCGTCTACATCTTCAAGCTCTAGCTTTATTTGAGACTCATCTACATTTCCCTCATATGAACCAGATATCAGTTTTAAATCCTTTATATGAACTTCGGCTTCAGAAATTGATTCTCCGTCTTCTGCAGTAAATTTAATTTTAACAGCTTCTTTTATTATATTGTTATCTACAACTTCAGCCTTACCATACTCTTTTGTACTTACTATAGATCCAACTTTAGGCATTCTTTTTCTTATAGTTTCATAAGTTTCCTGCTCATAGTTCAAACAACACATGAGCCTTCCACACACTCCTGAAATTTTAGAAGGGTTAAGCGATAGGTTCTGTTCTTTGGCCATTTTTATTGAAACTGGTGCAAAATCACCTAAATAGAGGGCACAACACATAGGTCTTCCGCATACTCCAAAGCCACCTATCATTTTAGCTTCATCCCTTACCCCTATCTGTCTTAACTCAATCCTAGTTCTAAATACAGAAGCTAGGTCTTTAACAAGTTCTCTAAAGTCAACTCTACCTTCAGCTGTGAAGTAAAATATTATTTTATTATTATCAAAAGTATACTCTACATCTATTAATTTCATTACAAGTTCGTGCTTTTTTATTTTACTCAAGCAAATATTGAAAGCCTCTTTTTCCTTGTTCTTATTTTCTCTATATTTTATCTCGTCCTCATCTGTTGCTACTCTTATAACGCTTTTCAAAGGAGAAACTATACTCTCTTCCCCTACCTGCTTCAATCCTATAACACAATTACCGTATTCAATTCCTCTTGCTGTCTCAACTATAACGTCATCACCTTTGTTTATATTGAGATCCCCGGGAGAAAAGTAATATATCTTTCCTGCCTTTTTAAATCTCACTCCCACAACTGTTATCATATTAGACCTCCTGTATTTTAAACAACATTTCAACATAAGTTAAAGGCATATTAACATTTGTTTCTAAGTTTGACTGTCCATAATTAACAGCTTCTACCATTCTATTGAGCTGTTTCATGGAAAATTGACTAGCTATCTTCTTTATATCCTCAATTTTATCTAAATTTATCAAAAGTTCCTTGTTTCCTGTTTCCTTGTATACAAGTGCATCTCTTATATACAAAACAAAATAATTACAAATTTCACGCCACAATTTTTTATACTCAGAAAGCTGATTTGCAGCATCCACAATATCTTTGGGATTAAGCTTTTTTATATTTAAAATAGCATTTATGACCATATTCCTTATCTCTTTTAAGGATTTATCATTTAAAAAATCATCCACCTTGCCAGGAATACCGTCACTAAATGCTAATAATGTTCTCATCTCATCTTCATTTGTTACATTATAGGTACCACTTATAAACTTTCTCATTTCGTGTTCATCAAGACGATTTAGCTTATAAATTTGACACCTTGATCTTACAGTATCAAGAACCCTACCCTGAGACTGACACAATAATATTATATATACACCTAAAGGAGGCTCTTCTATTGTTTTTAAAAAGGCATTTTGGCCTTGAATAGTCATATAATCCATATCATGAACTACTATTAGTTTATTATTGCCTTCATATGGTTTTTTATTTACTTCTTCTATTATTTTCCTAACTTGATCTACAGATATGCTTTTTTTATCATTTAATATTTTCCACTCTATTAAATCTGCGTATTCCTTTATCTCAGTCTTATTTAAAAGCTTTGCAGCAATTTCTTTTGCTACAATACTCTTTCCTATGCCATCTTCTCCACATAACATAATTGCATGTGGAAAACGTTTATTTTTAACTAATTCATCAAATTGTTTTCTAACAGCTTCATGTCCAAATATATTTTCAAATTTCATGGAGACTTCTTCCTCTATTATATTTTAATAAATTTATCAACATCCACCACAAATATAGTTGCACCACCAACCTCAACATCAATTGGATAAGGCACATATACTCCTGTGGAACCTGCAACTGGAGAAGGTGATGTTACAACTTGCTGACGCGTTTTGCATACATCTTCTATTGTTTCTATAACACCATCTACTGCCTTTTCTTCAACTCCTATCATTAATGTGGTATTACCTGCCTTTAGAAATCCACCTGTAGTAGCTAACTTAGTTACTCTTAATCCTTTGTCTGTTAAAACGTCAATTAACTCACCCGCGTCATCATCTTGAACAATACATATAACTAATTTCATTTTACCCCTCCTTTTATAATCTTTATATTTATTTTAACACATTTTTATGTAAATTCTATGTTTTTAGATACATTTAAATATTCTCATTGATATCGTTTTTTATTTCACAAAGACACTTTTCAAGATCATAATTATTATAATATTTTTTAATTCCGCATTCCTTCAATTTTTCTTCACTAAAGTCATTATTATCAGCCAAAAATCTCCTACACACTTCCTCATAATTTGGATTGTGTTGACCCTTCTCTCTTTTTAATGCTCTTTCAAGTCTTATGCCATCATCAACATTTATATAAAAAGGCATGATCCTATTCTCTCCAAAATAATTTCTTATGCTCTTATATGCCTCAAGCGTTGTTATAAGTATATAATTCCCACTTTCAAAATCAATTTGTCCATCATCAATGGTGGAGTAATGCCACTTCCCCATTACTGTACTGTAGGTCCTTTTTTCTATTATTTTTCCCATACTTTCGTATTCATTTAATTTTTTTTCATCAATAAAATAATATTCAACACCATCTTTTTCCTTATCCCTTTTAGGTCTTGTAGTATATGTCACTATAGGTTTTAGTTTCATACTATCATCATCTCTGAGTTTTTTAAATATGGTATCCTTACCTGAATTACTTTTACCAAACAAACAAAATATTTTGCCCATTATATTCCTCCAAATTACTTAATCTTCACAAACTACATCTATGGTAATTTCTTTATTTCGATTTTCAATTCCTAAAACTGTAATGTTATCTTTAACAGCTTTCAATATAATATCAACAACATTTTCATTTATTACTTCTCCTGGCATAATCACCGGTATTCCAGGTGGATATGGCACTAATGCTTTTTTACACACTTTTCCCACACTATCTTTAATATTGATCTTTTCACTTTCTAAATTCAATACCTCATACGGGGCAAATTTATTTTCTGGCATAGATGACAAAAGCACAGATACCTTATTATCGTCATTTAATTTTATAATATTGCATTTTCTAAGTGTATTATATAAGTTTTGTAACTGCAATTCTCCGTCAAATGGTGAACAAATTAAAACAACATTTCTATGATCGCACATTTCAGGTTGTATTCTATTTTCTTTTAAATACGTATATAATTTAAACCCACTGCAACCATCCTCTACATTGATAACTAATCTTGTTGCATCAAAATTAAGCACCTTACCATTTATCCTTAAATCACTCTTACCTAATACATGCAATCCATTGATTTCATTAATCTTTTTTGAATACTTTATACATAAATCTACCAGGTTATCATAATCATGCTTTCCTCTTTCCTCAAGATAGCATCTAGCATAATCCATTGAGCTCATAAACATATACGATGGGCTTGTACTCAAAAATGAACTTACATAAAAATCAACTTTGCTTTCCTCGACATCTCCACATAAATGAAGAAATGCAGTTTGTGTGAAACTCGGAAGCGTTTTATGACAACTCATAACAACCATATCTGCTCCTAACTTAACAGCACTTTCTGGTAACTTCTCTGATATACCAAAATGAGCGCCATGAGCAGAGTCAACTAATACCTTCATATTATATTTTTTTGCCTCTCTCACTATAGCTTCAAGGTCACAGCATACTCCATAGTAATTAGGATATGTAAGTATTATCCCTTTTGCATCCATATTTTCTCTTATAATCTTGAAAAAATACTCCTCATCTATAGATAAAGGAGCATTTATATCCTCGTCAAAGTAATTTTTTATATACACAGGATTAAGCTTCCTAAGTATAATTCCATTAAATATAGATTTATGGCAATTTCTTTCAACTATTACCTTGTCTCCCTCATTAAAACATGAAAATATCATAGCGAGATTACCACTTGTACTTCCGTTAACAAGAAAATATGATTTTTTACTTTCATATAAATCTCTAAGTCTCTCTTCTGATTCCTTGATAATTCCTTGAGGATCATGTAAGTTATCAAGTCCATCAACTTCTGTTAAATCTATCTTTATGATATTTTCATATAAGCTTCTGCCACCTTCGCTATTTGCGAATCCTCTGCCTCCCTTATGCCCTGGAGTGCAAAACAGATTATTCTTTTCACTTATATATTTCATTATTCCATCTATGATTGGTGTCTTAGACAATATTAACACACTTCCTTATAATATCATGGAGTTTTTATACATTCATATGCTCCAATTTTATATCGTCTTCTCTCATTGTGAATTATTCTAACTTTTATGCATTTTTTGTAATACTCATAAAAATCATTTCCACATTGTAGCTTAACTAATCTCTTTTCACAGCTTTTACAAATACCTTTTCCATTTATTATTATACCATCTTTTAGAGGCTTTCTGCATATAATGCAAGTTTTTTTCATAGATTACACCCCCTATGAATGAAATGTAGTGGTCTATTTAAACATACTAATCTTTAATCACTATAACCTGTATATTATATTTTATTCACTATACTGCTGAATTTTATTTTGTCCAAAATATTTTTTTAATATATTTTTAATTTTAAGTCAACAATAAAGAAAGTACTGAAAAACTCATAATAAGAGGTGATTAAACTTGAAACAAGAAATGCTTTCATTTTTAAGTACAATCGATAGCGCACTTTATGATCTCACACGTTATCTATACGATAACCCTGAAGAAAGCTTTCATGAATATAAATCCTATAGCTATATAACAAAGCTTTTAGAATCTTATAACTTTACTAATATTAAAAATTACTTAGATATAAACACAGCTTTTTTATCCCAGTTTGGAGAAGGACATCCAAAAATATGTTTCATATGTGAATATGATGCAGATGTTAATTATGGTCATATATATGGATATAATGCTAAAACTACTATTTCTGTTGCAGCTGCTCTTATGCTTTCACATGTTATTCCTAAGGTTGGTGGAAGTGTTATATTATTAGGTTGTCCAGGTGAATTTAAACGCGGATCAAAGACAACAATGTTTAAGCAGGGTACCTTTGAAGATATGGATGCAGTTTTAACCGTTCAACCACATACTGTGACTGCAGAAAGCGGTACCTCTATAGCCTCACTACCTTTAAGTCTAATTTTATCAAAAACTAATAATTTAACTAATACAAATGATTCATCCTCCTCCTTTAATACAGCTTTAATTATTTTCAATACTCTAAATCATTTAATAAATATATCCCAATATAAATCATGCATAGATAATCTCAGTTTATCAAGTTTAGTTAATTCAGAGTCTAAAAGTTCTGAGATAACTTTTACTCTAAAATCTTCATCTTCTGAAAATATACTCGGAAAGCAAGATAAAATTAAAGAGTTCATAATGGGATTATGTAATCTAGTATCCATCGAATCCGAATTACATATTAAGGATACTCCCTGCAAAGAGCTTATATCTAATGCCACTCTTTCAAGGCTTTTTTCTCACAACTTAAAAGAAAGCGAAATAATAAATATAAATGGAGTTAAAAATCTCTCTTCTTGTCTAAGCCTTGGAATTGTAAGTCATGAAATACCGTGCATACATCCATATGTATCATTAACGAAAGATTCTTCAATAAAATATGGAACAAAGGCTTTTTCAGATGAAACAATTACTCCTTATGCTCATAATATAATTATGAAGTCCTCAAAAGCATTAGCTCTTACAGCTCTTGATTTAATAGAAAATAACAGTCTTTTATTCGAAGCAAAAAGTGAACTAAATCATAAATAAGAACTTACTCATTGAATTTATGACTTCTCAGCAGTTATAATATATCTATAACTATAATTGAATTAAAGAAGGGAGGCACTGTACAAATAATATTTAAAACTTTGTACAGGACCAATAAACATGATATCCATTTATAAAAGCGTCGATTTCAATAATCCATCAAAGCTTGAAAGACTTGAAAACGTAGAACCAGGCTGTTGGATAAACGTAACAGCACCAACTAAACAAGAGTTAATGCTTATACAGAAAAAAACAAATGTTCCAATGGATTTTCTAAACGCCGCAATGGATGATGAGGAGACTTCTAGATTAGAAATAGAAGATAATAACATTTTAATTATTGTTGATATACCTTTTACTGAAATGGAAGACAACTCTTTATCCTATGATACTTATCCCCTTGCTATAATACACACTGAAAAAGAAATAATAACAATCTGCCTTAAGAATAGTAAAGTATTATCTGATTTTATAGAGGGAAAAGTTAAAACTTTCTTTACCTTTAAACGTTCAAGATTTATATTACAAATATTGTATAAGGTAGCAACCTATTATCTCTTATATCTTAGACAAATTGACAAGAAAAGTCTTATGGTAGAAAAGCATCTTCATAAATCTTTAAAGAATAAAGAACTCATACAGCTTTTATCACTTGAAAAATCACTTGTGTATTTTTCAACCTCACTTAAATCAAATGAAATTACTCTAGAGAAAATGCTTAAATTAGAAGTAATGCAAAAATATACTGATGATCAAGATGTACTTGAGGATGTAATTATTGAAAACAAACAGGCTATTGAAATGGCAAGTATATATAGTGATATACTAAGTGGCACTATGGATGCCTTTGCTTCAATAATATCAAACAACCTAAATGTAGTAATAAAATTTTTAACATCAGTAACAATAATTTTATCTATACCTACAATGATTTCTAATCTATTCGCCATGAACATAGCTGGAATTCCTCTAGCAACTTATAGATATGGCTTTTGGGTGATATGCGGCCTTATGGCAATAATATCAGGTATAACAGGTATATTCTTATATAAAAAGAATACTTTTTAAACTAAGAGGGTGATAATTTTGTTAGGTAAGAAACTTAAAACTGGAGATACCATAGGAATTATATCTCCATCAAGTCCTGAAAATCCTAAATCTATTGAAAAAGCTATTAATTTTTTTGAAAATCGTGGTTTTAAAATAAAGCTTGGCAAACACGTTTATGATAAGCGTGGCTACCTTGCTGGTGAAGATAAAGATAGAGCAAATGATATTATGGACATGTTTAAAGATGATACTGTTGATATGATTTTATGTGTACGAGGCGGATACGGTTCCATGAGAACCTTACCATATATAGATTTCGAAGTTATACGAAACAATCCTAAAATATTTGTGGGCTTTAGTGACATAACCTCATTTTTAAACACTTTCTATTCTAAATCTGGCCTTGTAACCTTTCATGGTCCTATGTTTACTTCTAACTTCGATGATAAATATACTATTGATTCGTTCTTTAACACACTAATGAACGGAGACGTCCCTTATAGAATATTGAATCCTAGTAGCATTGAATTAAGTTGTGCTGTAGAAGGCGAGGCTAAAGGACACTTGGTTGGAGGCAACCTATCGCTAATAAGCAACACCTTAGGAACTCCTTACGAAATTGATTTTAAAAACAATATTTTATTTATAGAAGACGTTCATGAAGAACCTTATGCTATAGATAGAATGCTAACTCATATTGAGCTTTCTGGAAAACTTAAGACTTGTAGTGGTTTTATATTAGGTCAATTCAAAAATTGCACTTTACCTCACTATGAGAGAAGTTTAACTCTTGAAGAGGTTTTTAAGGACAAAATCTTCAGCTTAAATAAACCTACTTTAACACACTTTATGAGTGGACATGATTATCCAAAATTAACTTTACCAATAGGTGTTCCCATATACATGAACTCAACTCAGAAGGTATTACAAATAACTCATCCTGTTGTATCAAAATAAAAATTATAGAAAAACCAGTTTCTAATGTTGAGCTGGTTTCCCTATATTTATTAATTTACTATATTTGTCTTATACCATATTTTTAACGATTTCAACACTTCTTTGTTACAATAAACCAATTATATCTTTAATCCCCAGGTTAAATATAAAGCTTTATCCCCAACACTAGTTTTTTTAATATAGCTCTCTTTCATACCATGACAAGTATAAACGACCTTACGTAAATCACCTCCATTACATTTTTAACCATAAAATTTCTCAATACTCAATTAGTTGATATTAAAAAAACCATAATCGAAAGAAATAAAATACTATGAAACAATATATGTATTTTGTTTCATAGTATTTTGCATATTTTTAGGTATATGCTTTATTTCTAGACAATACTATGGTAAGTGATTTTATTATGCATGCAAAATATAATGAAACGTTTTTTTATAATTTCATAACAAAATAATATCATATAATAATGCAGTATTTTAAACATATTTCAACAAAAGTATATTAAAAATATATTTTTACTATCTGTTGGAAAATTAAAGTATAAGTGATATAATAAATACTAATATGAAACAAAATACATATATTGTTTCATTTTTTATGTGTTAATATGTAGTTTTAATGCATATTAATTACATTACTTTTATTATTGATGCTATATTATTTCTAATATATGCCACTTATTACATTCTTTTTACATATACTACTTGTTTTTTACTTCTTTTTCTTCTATAAAAATACAATTTACACGAAATAAAAAAATTAAATTACATATACAAATTTAATTTTTTTATAGATATTATTGTAAAGAACGCTCACTCTAATTTTCTATGTTAAGGTTGTTATTTACGTAAATAGATCTTTCATAATCTCTTCTATTTCTCTTTTTCTTTTAATAGTTTCTTCGAAATTAATCGTAATGCTACCATCATCATTGAAATTTAAAACAGTACCCTCTTTTGCATTCTGAGGAATCCTTTTTCTTAGAATATTGATTATTTTTCTATCTTGCTTTTCACAAACAGCAAATTCGTCCTCAAATCTATCTATGACAGCTTTAATAAAAATCACTTCCTAACATTTTCGAGTATTTTCATTACCATACCGATTCTATTAAATGGTGTAACAATATATATACCATCTACATAGTTCCTAATTTTAGCTATAAGTTCCCTAGCTAAATTTACTCCCACTTCTTCTGCCTCTTGTCTTGTCATATCCACACTAAATCTCTCAATATATTCTTTAGGTATATCAACTCCGAAGAGCTCGTTATTTATAAACTGAATATTTCTATAACTTACTATAGGGAGAACTCCTCCTATAATTTTTATATTTCTATCTTTCTTAAGCTTAGCTAAGAACTCAATAGTCTCTTCTTTAAATATAGGTTGAGTTAGAAAAAATGTACCTCCATTTTCTACTTTCTTTAGCATCCTTGTTACTTCAACTTCCTTATTCAATACATTCAAATTAAGTGCTCCACCTATACTTATCTTATCTTCCTTAAATGTTTCTTTATTCATTTCACTTATAAGATTCATAAGCTTATATGAATTTAAATTAAAAACACTTTTAGTATTAACCTTATCAATTCCCGTAACTGGATCTCCAGTTATAGCAAGTATATTCCTTATTCCTTCTATGTGTGCTGCAAGTAAACTTGACCTTATTGCATTTACATTCTTATCTCTACAACATATATGCGGCATAACTTCTATTCCTAGTTCTCTTTTAATTTTAGATGCAATCATTACTGAATCCACTCTAACTTTTGACATTGGTGAATCTGCAATGGTTACAAGATCTATGTTATTTTGCTTGCATACCTTAGCTGCATACATAATCTTATCTATATTTGTATCAAATGGAGGGTCTAATTCAACAACTATAGGAAATTCACCTTTATCTAATTTTTCAGTAAAACTATTCTTCTTTTTATAATTATTTATACCCTTATTTTTTTTTATTTCTATTTCTTCTATGTTAATTAGATTTTCTTTTAAATTACTTACCATTTTTTCTATATGTTTTGGTGTAGTTCCACAGCATCCCCCTACTATTTTAACTCCTCTGTTTTTAATCATTGACATTTTATCTGCAAAATAATCAGGATTGTCTACATATACCATGCGTTCATTAATTATTTCAGGATATCCTGCATTAGGAAGTGTCGATATTATATCTCCATATATATCTAATCCCTTTATTATATTATATAAATGTGCTGGCCCAGATCCACAATTAAATCCATATGCATCTATACTCCCAATAGCTTTTATCTTATTTACAATACTATTTACACTAATACCCTCTCTTGTAAAACCATCTTGCATAATTGCAAACTGAGCCAAGATAAATGCATTCTTGTTCTTTCTCTTTATATATTGAAAAACCTCTTTCAAACAATCTATACTACTTAATGTTTCAAATACAAAAATATCTGCTCCCAAATTCATAAAAATATCTACTACAAATTTATATTCTTCTATTATGTACTCCACTGGTTTCTCTATTTCAAATTTGTTAATAGGTCCTATATCTGCAGCTATAAAAATCTCCTTACCTTCTGCTGCCTTTCTAGCTATCATATACCCTTTAGTTATTATATTTTCTAATTCTGTCTTCGATATATCCATAGTTAAAGTATTTGCTGAAAATGTATTTGTTCTAATAAGTTTAGCTCCCGACTTTATATACTCTTTATGGATATTAAGTATTACTTCTGGATTAGTTAAATTAGCAAATTCACAAAAATTATTATAATCTCCAGTGGTTTTAGAATAATATGTTCCCATTGCCCCATCCGTAACTAAAACATTATTTTTTATATATTCACGTATCACTGTATTCACCATCCACACCTATAAATTATATTACTTATATTCTAACATACAGTTCAATCTTTTTATACTTCATTATATTATTTACATAAAATAAAAGTGGTTTACATATACAACTTATAGAATAAGTTATATATGTAAACCACTTTAAAACCATTTATATAATTGGAGGCGCCACCCAGATTTGAACTGGGGATA
This sequence comes from Clostridium acetobutylicum ATCC 824, assembly GCF_000008765.1. NCBI lineage: Bacteria > Bacillati > Bacillota > Clostridia > Eubacteriales > Clostridiaceae > Clostridium > Clostridium acetobutylicum. The sequence goes on along the minus strand of NC_003030.1, from coordinate 346,240 downwards.
AAGGTTTTGCAGACCTCTGCCTTACCACTTGGCTATAGCGCCAAAACTAAATAATGGTGGCCAGACCAGGAATCGAACCAGGGACACGAGGATTTTCAGTCCTCTGCTCTACCGACTGAGCTATCTGGCCAAACATTACCCGGCAATGACCTACTGTCCCACAGGGCTGCCCCTGCAGTACCATCGGCGCTTTGGTTCTTAACCTTCGTGTTCGGTATGGGAACGGGTGTTACAACCAAGCTATGGTCACCGGATTAATTTATTTAGTTTTCGAAAGTACTTTGTACTTTCAAAATTGCATAGTAATCTTAATATATTTACTTTTATATTGGTCAAGCCCTCGACCTATTAGTATCAGTCAGCTTAAAATGTTACCATTCTTACACCTCTGACCTATCACCTGTTGTTCTTACAGGGGTCTTACTAACTTATGTTATGGGAAATCTAATCTTGAGGTGGGCTTCACGCTTAGATGCCTTCAGCGTTTATCCCTTCCCGACATAGCTACCCAGCCGTGCCTTTGGTAAGACAACTGGTACACCAGAGGTCAGTCCATCCCGGTCCTCTCGTACTAAGGACAGCTCCTCTCAAATTTCCTTCGCCCGCGACGGATAGGGACCGAACTGTCTCACGACGTTCTGAACCCAGCTCGCGTGCCGCTTTAATGGGCGAACAGCCCAACCCTTGGGACCTACTTCAGCCCCAGGATGCGACGAGCCGACATCGAGGTGCCAAACCTCCCCGTCGATGTGGACTCTTGGGGGAGATCAGCCTGTTATCCCCGAGGTAGCTTTTATCCGTTGAGCGATGACCCTCCCACGAGGTGTCACCGGATCACTAAGCCCGACTTTCGTCTCTGCTCCACTTGTTTGTGTCGCAGTCAGGCTCCCTTCTGCCTTTGCACTCTACGCGCGGTTTCCAACCGCGCTGAGGGAACCTTTGGGCGCCTCCGTTACTTTTTAGGAGGCGACCGCCCCAGTCAAACTGCCCTCCTAGCTATGTCCCGTGACCAGTTTCATGGCCTCCGGTTAGAACCCCAGTACTGTCAGGGTGGTATCCCAAAGACGACTCCACAATCCCTGACGGAACTGCTTCCAAGTCTCCCACCTATTCTGTACAGACAATACCGAGATTCAATGCTAAGATACAGTAAAGCTCTACGGGGTCTTTCCGTCCAATCGCGGGTAGCAAGCATCTTCACTTGCACTACAATTTCGCCGGATTTGCTGTTGAGACAGTGCCCAAATCATTACGCCATTCGTGCGGGTCGGAACTTACCCGACAAGGAATTTCGCTACCTTAGGACCGTTATAGTTACGGCCGCCGTTTACTGGGGCTTAAGTTCATGCCTTCGCTTGCGCTAAGCATTCCCCTTAACCTTCCAGCACCGGGCAGGCGTCAGCTCCTATACTTCAGCTTTCGCTTTAGCAGAAACCTGTGTTTTTGATAAACAGTTGCTTGGGCCTATTCTCTGCGACCTACTCTCGTAGGCACCCCTTCTCCCGAAGTTACGGGGTCAATTTGCCGAGTTCCTTAACAGCAATTCTTCCGATGGTCTTAGGATTCTCTCCTCACCTACCTGTGTCGGTTTGCGGTACGGGCACAGAACTCCTGGATAGAGACTTTTCTTGGCAGCATGAAATCAGATATTTCGGTAGTAAACTACCTCACCATTACACCCCAGACTTAACGAAAGACGGATTTTCCTATCTTTCATCCTCAGTGCTTAGGCGTACTTCCAATAACGTACGCATATCCTATCCTCCTGCGTCATCCCATTTCTCATAACGTTACTCTGCGGTATCGGAATATCAACCGATTGTCCATCACCTACGCCTTTCGGCCTCGGCTTAGGTCCCGACTTACCCTGGGCGGACAAACCTTCCCCAGGAAACCTTAGGTTTTCGACCACTAAGATTCTCACTTAGTTCTCGCTACTTATGCCAGCATACTCTCTCCTGTACAGTCCACCGCTCCTTTCGGTACGACTTCAGCCCATACAGGATGCTCCTCTACCACTTGTACGAAGTACAAGTTCACAGCTTCGGTGTTAGATTTTAGCCCCGGACATTTTCGGCGCAGGATCTCTTGACTAGTGAGCTATTACGCACTCTTTTAATGTATGGCTGCTTCTGAGCCAACATCCTAGTTGTCTTAGAAATCCCACATCCTTTACCACTTAATCTATACTTTGGGACCTTAGCTGGTGATCTGGGCTGTTTCCCTTTTGACTACGGATCTTATCATTCGCAGTCTGACTACCATGATTCAAGTATCCAGCATTCGGAGTTTGATAAAGTTCGGTAACTGTTGTCAGCCCCTACCTCATTCAGTGCTCTACCTCCGGTACTCATTCATGGCGCTAGCCCTAAAGCTATTTCGAGGAGAACCAGCTATATCCGAGTTCGATTGGAATTTCTCCCCTATCCACAGCTCATCCCATGGTTTTTCAACACCATTGTGGTTCGGGCCTCCACGGAATTTTACTTCCGCTTCACCCTGGCCATGGATAGGTCACCCGGTTTCGGGTCTACAGCATGCAACTATACGCCCTATTCAGACTTGGTTTCCCTTCGGCTGCGCACCTTAAGTGCTTAACCTTGCTGCATACCGTAACTCGCTGGCTCGTTCTACAAAAAGCACATCATCACACATTAACGTGTTTTGATCGGTTGTGGACACACGGTTTCAGGTTCTATTTCACTCCCCTCCTGGGGTTCTTTTCACCTTTCCCTCACGGTACTTCTTCACTATCGGTCACTAGGTAGTATTTAGCCTTGGGAGGTGGTCCTCCCAGCTTCCCACAAGGTTTCACGTGTCTCGTGGTACTCTGGTACAGATCGGGCTTTTTTCTCTTTTTACCTACAGGACTATTACCTTCTATGGTTTAACTTTCCAGAAATCTTCGGTTAAGATATAAAGCCTTAATGATCTGACCGCAACCCCGGAAACAAGTTTCCGGTTTGGGCTCTTTCCGTTTCGCTCGCCGCTACTAAGGAAATCGATTTTTCTTTCTCTTCCTCCAGGTACTTAGATGTTTCAGTTCCCCGGGTTTACCTCTATATACCTATGAATTCAGTATACAGTTCATGGGGTTACCCATGAGAGTTTCCTCATTCGGAAATCTTCGGTTCACAGGCTATTTGCGCCTACCCGAAGCTTATCGCAGCTTATCACGTCCTTCATCGGCTCCTAGGGCCAAGGCATTCACCATGCGCCCTTTGTAGCTTGACCTTAAGTAAATATATTTAAATTCAAACAACAAAGAATTAACTTTGCCTTGCTTTAGAGTATTACTCTATATTGATTACTATGCAATTTTCAAAGTACAAATTAGAGAGAATTAAACTCTCAAAATTAAACAGAGAACAAAGAACCTTCATGGAAATTACATTTCCATGTCGACTCCTTAGAAAGGAGGTGATCCAGCCGCAGGTTCTCCTACGGCTACCTTGTTACGACTTCACCCCAATTATCAACCCCACCTTCGACCGCTGGTTCCAAAAGGTTACCTCACGGGCTTCGGGTGTTGCCGACTCTCATGGTGTGACGGGCGGTGTGTACAAGACCCGGGAACGTATTCACCGCGACATTCTGATTCGCGATTACTAGCAACTCCGGCTTCATGTAGGCGAGTTTCAGCCTACAATCCGAACTGGGATAGGGTTTTGAGTTTTGCTCCACCTTGCGGTATTGCATCTTTTTGTCCCCACCATTGTAGCACGTGTGTAGCCCTAGAC